>CATONV010000010.1 GCA_951801655.1 uncultured Oscillospiraceae bacterium
CATTGGTTATTACATTTGCCGGTGGGTTGACAGACACACGAAAAGACGGTAGGCATAAAAACCCCCGGAGAGGTCGCATCTCTCCGGGGGTTCACCTGTGAATCCTATGGACGCTTTCATTTTGTCATTGGTTAAGTCCATTATAGCACAGCCGATGAACAATATGCAAGGGTTCCGGAGAGATTTTTATTCAGTTTTTTTCCGTTTGTACGGCTGGGACTCATCGGTGAGTCCCAGCAGGTAGTCGGCGGAGACATTGTAATGCTCGCAGATGAGAGAAAACTTTGGCAGGGTTGTTCCTTTTTTTCCATTTTCCAGATCGCTGACTTGAGGAACTGTAACCCCCAAGACCTCAGCCAGCGCAGGCTGTTTTTCACCAAAGCTTTCCCGCAATTCCCGTAATCTGCGTCCAAAAAGAATTTGGTCAAACATAAAAAACCCCTTGACATATTAATAAATTGCTAATATAATAGACTTAACAAAAAGAGAATTTGGAGGGCGTGTGTATGAACAGTCTTCTCTATCAAATATACAGCGGAGAATACGATTTTACTCTGGAGAGAGACAACAAGCAACAAGAACTGGACCGGAAGATATATGCCGAGTGGGACAAGGGAGGGAGAATGTTCGGTGAAAAATTTATGGACCAGCTGTTCCATCTGGAGGGAAAGCGGGAAGAAATGCGGGAATTTCCCTACTTCCGGAAGGGATTTCAATTAGGCGCCCGACTCATGCTGGAGGCCCTCACAGCGGCCACTGGGTGACCGCGCTGTACGCCGCCCGGCAGAGGTCCAGAAAGCGGTCCATCCGGGGAAAGAACTCCTCTTCCACCCGCCGGGCCTCCTTGGCCTTGTCCTCTTCGCTGCCGTAGATGGTCGTATACTCTCCGCTGGTGCCCAGGTACCAGCCCCCGCCGTCGCCGCCGTCTTGGAGACTGCTCAGGGCGGCGGCCGTTGTAACGGTGATCAGGTGGACTCCCTCCGCCCCGGGGCCGGGCTGAATCTTCAGCTTTTCCCCCGGACAGGCCAGCAGGGCGTTCCGAAGCTCCAGGCTGCCCAGCACCAGCTTGGTGAAGGGGACGTTCTCCGTGCGGATAAGCCGCTTTTTGGTCACCTCCGGATATCCGAAGTCCGCCGAGTAGCCGGCGATATCGGGCACCACCTTTAACAGGTTGTTCACCCCGCCGGACAGAACCTTTTCCGCCCCGACGGTCAGCTGGTAGGGCTTACTCAAGGTGACGGGCGTCCGGGCCCGGACATGGGGGTAGGGGCCGTACCGCCCGCCGTCTTCCATAGAGATATCTACAACCAGAGGCTTCTCCTTCCAGGTGAGAAGCAGCAGCCCATCGTCAGAATCCCGGCCTGCCAGAAACTGTCCTGCGTGCTTCTTGTGGTATTCATAAAGACAATCGTTCCAAGACATGGAAGACCTCCTTTTCTTGCATGGCGGGCCGAGTCGGCCCGCCTTACGTATGGGACCAGGTGATTGGACGGCAGGGCGCGTCGACCTCGACGCGCCGCCGATTTGTTTTTACGCCCGCTTGAACTGCTTCTCCAGTTCCCGTTTGGTCAGCTCAATGGCCACCGGCCGGCCGTGAGGGCAGTATTTCACCTGCCCGGACATGACGACCCCGGCCACCCGTTCCATCTCCTGGGGGCTGGTATGCCACCCCCCCTTGATGGCCGCCTTGCAGGCCATGGTGTGGAGCAGCTCGTCCCGGGCGGAGGCCGGGTCGGCGGAGCCGGTAGAGAGAAGCTTCTGGGCCAGCTCCTCCAGGGCGGCGGGAATATCGGCGGCGTCCACATCGAATGGAGACTGACGCACGGCCAGGTCCTTGCCCAGCTCGTCCACCTCAAAGCCGAACTCCTCCAGCAGCTCCCGGTGGTCCAGCAGCGTGTCTCTCTCCTGGGGGGACAGCCGGCAGACGGCCGGGGTAAGAAGGGTCTGGGCCATGGGGTCGTAGCCCTCGGACTTCATCCGGTCGAAGTTCATCCTCTCGTGGGCGGCGTGCTTGTCGATGAAGTAGACCGTGTCCCCCTTCTCCACGATAATGTAGGTGTTCAGCACCTCCCCGGCGACGCGCCAGGGGAGGTCGGGAACCCCCTCCGTCCCGCCCGAAGGCGGGCAATTCCCTCTGTCAGGGGGAGTTGTCGGCGAAGCCGACACAGGGGGTGAGACAGACTCCTTTTGAGAGGAGCCGTCAGCAGCGCAGGCGCTGACTGAGGATTGTATTTCGCCGTCAGGCGAAATGTGCGAAGCAGCCAAGTCTGCCTGTTTTACTTTGTATGGTTCTCTCTGTGAAAGGCAATCCTCCGCCCCGGTGTGCGCACTGGGGCGCCTCCTTTCCAAAGGAGGCTTTTTCCCCTGCGGCGGGACGGGAGACGGCGGCGTATAGGTGCTGTCGTGTACCCGGACCACGGTGGGGATGATCCCTGTAGAGGCCGACGCCTTCGCCGGCCCGTTTTCCAGAGGCGGACCGCTTACCGGCGGGCGGCCGAGGGCGGCCGCCCCTACATTGATGCTGAACTGATTGCCTGTCACCGTGTCCTGCTTCCGAACCCCGGCAATCTCGGTGTTTTTCAGCACCGCCCGAGGGTGGGAGGAGTCCCCCTCCAGGGCGGAGAGGACGGCGTGATACACCGCAGAGAACACGGCCCTCTCTGCGCCGAACTTCACCTCGGTCTTGGCGGGGTGGACGTTGACATCCACGGCGCTTAATTTGGTCTGCAAATGGAGGACGCAGCCGGGGAATTTGCCCACCATCTTCTGATTTTTGTAGGCCTCCTCCAGGGCGGCAGCCATCAGAGGGGATTTCACCTGCCGGCCGTTGACAAAGAAGAACTGCCAGCTCCGGCTGGCCCGACAGCAGGCGGGCATGGAGGCGAAGCCGGTAACGGACATATCCTCCCCAGCGGACTTCACCTCCCGAAAGCCCAGGGCCAGCTCCCGACCCAGCACGGCGTAGACGGCGCTTTTCAGCTGGCTGTCCCCCGGGGTGAGGAGCTCCTGTTTTCCGTCCCGAATAAATTTTACAGAGATTTCCGGATGTGACAGGGCCGTCCGCTGGACCACGGCGAAGACGGCGGCGCCCTCGGCGGCGTCTTTTTTCATAAACTTGAGTCTTGCGGGGGTGTTGAAGAACAGGTCCCGCACCACCATGGTGGTGCCCAAGGGACAGCCCGCCTCCTCCACCGTCCCGGGGACGCCCCCTTCCAGGGCCAGGGAGGCCCCCAGATCGGAGTCGGCGGTCCGGGTGAGTACCTCGATGCGGGACACGGCGGCAATGGCGGCCAACGCCTCGCCCCGAAAGCCCAGGGTGCCGATGGCCTCCAGGTCATACTCGGTGCGCAGCTTGCTGGTGGCGTGGCGGAGGAAGGCGGTCTTTAACTGGTCGGTCGGGATACCCTTGCCGTCGTCGGCCACCCGGAGAAAGGTCAGCCCGCCGTGGCTGATTTCCACCGTCAGGTTGGACGCCCCGGCATCGATGGCATTTTCCATCAGCTCCTTGGCCACAGAGGCGGGCCGTTCCACCACCTCGCCGGCGGCAATCAGATCGGCCACATGGGGGTCTAATACTCGGATGTTTGGCATAGATGTTCTCTCTTTCGTGAAACGGGCTGTAGGGGCGCACAATGTAAGTCCCTACGCCGAAACTGCATATTCCAGTGATTTCGGGTCCACCCAGGCCTGTCCGGGCCTCTCCGGATCCAGAAAAATTTTCACTTTCTGCCCCGTCGGCTGGGTCCACAGGAAGGTGCTGCGAACTGTATAGGTCTGTCCCTCGTAGCGGTACTGACACAGAACGGTCCAGGGGTGGCGCTGGCGAGTGCCAACGCTACCGTAGCTGACGGTGATATGACAGGTGGTTTTAAGAATCTGACCCTGTACCGGAAAACCGCCGCAGCGCAGCCACTCCCGTCGGCGGCCCTGAAACTGGGCGATCAACATGCAGGGCGCGGCGGCCAACAGCAGCAGCAGTCCCGTCACCCCCAGCATCCACGGCTCCCCGCTGCGCATGGGGATGGTGATGATGCATCCCAGCCCAAAAATCAGCAGGAAGACGAAGGACAACCCGGACAGCACAATGGTGACAAGCTCCAGCCGGCTGGCCGGGCGGCGCAGGTCCATGAAGTAGTGGGTGTGAAAGTACACGGTCAATCCCTCCTGGCCCGCCCGGGTGACGAGATATCATCCTTACTGTCATTGTAGCAGATTCCAGGTAGGCGGTCAAGCGGACCCGACGCAGGACGCAAGGGTCTTCAGGGCGCCTTTGAGGGGCGGCCTGCGGCGGCGAGGGCCGAAAAACCCCGGATACCTGCTCCAAGGTATCCGGGGCTCTTCGTTGAAAAAGAGGATTAAAATGAAACGAACTGTCTCTTGCAAAGTCTATAATAACGGAAAGATATTAACAAATCCAACGCCATTTGTTACAAAAGGATTAAATCGCCTAAAAAATTTCCAGAGAGAAGAGAGACTTTTGGCATTTTTGGACATATTCCCAAAGACTTGGCAAAAAGGAGGAAAGGCCAACGGAGCGACCCGTCAGCCTTTCAAAAAATGGAGGATAGAATGAAAAGATGTTCTTGCCTTGCGAGTATGAGTATAGACAAAAGATTTTACAAAAGTTCTTGCAAGATGTTACAAAAGATTTAAATATTATCGTAAACTTTGAAAAAATGCCTGGAGGACTGCCTCACACGCCGTTTTCAGCGGCCCCTGATAAATGCGGGGGCGGTGGTTGAAGCTCTCCTCAAATAGGTTGAGAACCGACCCGCAGCACCCGGCCTTGTCGTCCTTCGCGCCATAGCGGATCTCCTCGATCCGGGCGTTGATGATGGCCCCGGCGCACATGGGACAGGGTTCCAGGGTGACGTAGAGGGTGCAGCCGTGGAGACGCCAGCTGTCCAGACGGGCGCAGGCCTCCCGGATGGCCTCTACCTCGGCGTGGGCGGTGGCGTCGCTGTCCGCCTCCCGGCGGTTGCGGCCCCGGCCGATGATCTCCCCGTCCCTGACAATGACGCACCCCACCGGCACGTCGCCGTCGGCCACCGCTTCCCGGGCCAGACGCAGGGCCTCTGCCATGAAATATTCGTGGTTCATGCTTCGATTTCCCGCATAAAGATGATTACATCGTTGCCCCACGTACAGAACTGCCAGCCCTCCCGGCCCAGCTCGTTCCACCGCTCCTCTGCTTCCCGGACCTTTTTCTTCCAGTCAAAGCCAAGCGTCGTTTTAACCTCAATCATTTTGTACTCATATTTTTTCATCCTGTATACCGTCCTTTCCGTAGGGCGTGACGACCCGGCACGCCGTAATCAGAACAACTTTGGACGCGGCGCGCCGGGGTCGTCGCGCCCTACACAGTATACCGCGGCAGCGGGATTTCCGCAACCCCTTGCCCCGAAGAGCAAACCGTGATACAATACACGGCGAATCCATCCAGGGGAGAGCCGCCTATGAAGACCTACTACGCCGGACAATTTGATATCGCCGTCATCGGGGCGGGCCACGCGGGCATCGAGGCCGCCCTGGCCGCCGCCCGGATGGGGATGAAAACCCTGTGCTTTACCGTCAATCTGGACGCGGTGGGCAATATGCCCTGCAACCCGGCCATCGGGGGCACGGGAAAGGGCCACCTGGTCCGGGAGCTGGACGCCCTGGGGGGCGAGATGGCCAAGGCAGCCGACAAGGTCTGTATCCAGTACCGGCTGCTCAACCGGAGCAAGGGTCCCGCCGTGTGGTCCCTCCGGGCCCAGGCCGACCGCCGGGAGTATCAAAAGGTGATGAAGCACACCCTGGAGAAGCAGGAGAACCTGTGGGTAAAGCAGGCGGAAATTGTGGACATCCTCACCGAAGACGGCGCCGTGTCCGGGGTGGTCACCCATACCGGGGCGGTGTATCAGGTGAGGGCCGCCGTCGTCGCCACTGGCACCCACCTGGGGGGCCGCATCGTGGTGGGGGAGGTGGTCCGGGACTCCGGCCCCGACGGTCTGTCCGCCGCCCTGGCCCTGACGGACAGCCTGAAGCGGCTGGGCCTGTCCATCCGCCGGTTTAAGACAGGCACGCCGCCCCGAGTCAACCGCCGGTCGGTGGATTTCTCCAAGATGGACCTCCAGGAGGGAGATGGGGACGGTCCGGCCTTCTCCTTTCAGACGGAGACGCCCCCGGAGAACCGGGCGGTGTGTTATCTCACCTATACCAACGAAGAGACACACAAGATTATCCGGGCCAATCTGGACCGCTCTCCCCTCTATGACGGCACCATCGAGGGGATTGGCCCCCGCTACTGCCCCTCCATTGAGACCAAGGTGGAGAGATTTCCGGATAAGGAGCGCCACCAGCTGTTCGTCGAGCCCATGGGGCTGGACACCGAGGAGCTGTACATCCAGGGGTTCTCCTCCTCCCTGCCAGAGGAGGTGCAGATCCAGATGCTCCACACCATCCCCGGCCTGGAGAACGCCGAGATGACCCGCTGTGCCTACGCCATCGAGTACGACTGCGTGGACCCCACCGGGCTGGAGGCCACCCTGGAGACCAAGGCCGTCTCCGGCCTGTACGGGGCGGGGCAGTTTAACGGCTCCTCCGGGTATGAGGAGGCCGCCGTCCAGGGCTTCGTGGCCGGGGTGAACGCCGCCCTGAAAATATTGGGAAAGCCGCCCCTCATTCTCCGCCGGGATCAGGGGTACATCGGGGTTCTCATTGACGATCTGGTTACCAAGGGCACCAACGAGCCCTACCGCATGATGACTTCCCGCACCGAGTACCGCCTGCTCCACCGCCAGGACAACGCCGACCGGCGGCTGACTGCCATCGGCTATGAATTGGGGCTGGTGTCCCGGGAACAATATGACAGGGTGCAGGAAAAATACGCCGCCGTGGACCGGGAGGTCCGCCGTCTGGAGCACACCGGCACGCCGCCCACTCCGGAGCTGGCCGCTCTGCTGGAGGCCCGGGGGGAGCCCCCCGTGAAGGACGGGGCCCGGCTGTCCGATCTGCTCCGCCGGCCACGGCTGTCCTACGACGACCTGGCCCCCTTCGACCCCAACCGGCCCGCCCTGGATCCGGCGGTGGACAGCGAGGTGGAGATTACCATCAAGTACGCTGGCTACATCGACCGCCAGCTGCGCCAGGTGGAGCAGGTGTGCCGGTTGGAGGAGAGACACATGCCCGAGGACATTGACTACCTGGCCATTGAGGGCCTGCGCCTGGAGGCCCGGCAGAAGCTGGCCGCCGTCCGCCCCAAAAATCTGGGCCAGGCCGGGCGGGTGTCCGGAGTGTCCCCGGCGGACGTGGCGGTGCTGATGGTGTATTTGAAGCAGCGGGAATGACAGATTTACCGTCCCGCCGCAGCGAAAGAGGCCCCCTCCCTTTGCGAAGGGAGGCTTTTGACGCTATCCAGGAGGTATTTGCATGAAATTGACACAAGTGAGGGGAAACACCTGGGTCATCGAGGCCAACCAGCTGATCCCCCTGTACAGGCTGGATGAGAAGCGGTGCGTTTTGCTGGACACCGGTCTGCCTGGGGAGAGGGAGGAGATGGAAAATACCCTGTCGGAGGCGGGGCTGACACCGGTGGGGGTACTGTGCTCCCACGCCCATGTGGACCACTGTGCCGGCAACGGCTATTTACAGGAGAAGTACGGCACGAAAATCGCCCTCACCGCCCCGGAGGCGGGGATGTGCGCCTCGCTTCTCACCCTGAAGTGTTATTTCCTCACCCTCTCTCCCGGGACGGTGGAGAGGGAGTCGGCCTGCATGATCCACACGCCCGACGTGATCATCCCTCCGGCGGACGGCCCCTTCTCCTTCTGTGGGGCGGAGTTTCGCATTGTCCACACGCCGGGGCACTCCTCGGGACATGTGTGTACCGTCACACCGGACAACGTGTGCTACACCGCCGACGCCCTTCTCAGCGCCGAGCTTCTCACCGCCAAGCTGCCCTACAACCTCAGCCAGCGCATGGCCCTGGACAGCCGGGAGAAGCTGCGCCGCCTGGGCTGCGGCTTCTACATCATGGCCCACCGGGGCATCTGTCCGGGCTCAGAGGTCGGCTCTCTCATCGACGCCAACCAGGAGCTGATCCGCCGCCGTGCGGAAGAAATTTTGTCTCTGGTCGACCGACCTATGACCGCCAGCCGGATCGACGAGGCGGCCTGCGTCCGCTATCGGCTTTTCACCCACAAGCCTCCCCGCGCCCTGCGCTTCGAACGCAACGTCCGCTTTTTTATCGAGTACCTGGTGGATGCCGGGCGGCTGACGGAATGGTGTCAAAACGGGACCGTCTACTACGCCCAAAGGGAAAATTCCTGAAAATTGGGGAAAACCACTTGCAATCTGCCCGCAGTTGTGGTATGCTCTTGGGTACTTCCGGATTTTCCAAAGATGTTAATTTGCGGCCTTCATGGCCTTGAAAGGAACGAGTAACAATGAATGCACTAAATTTAGTCCTCACCATTATCCAGGTCCTGTGCGGTCTTGCGGTGATCGCCGTGGTGATGCTCCAGTCCGGCAAGAGCGCCGGCCTGTCCGGAGCCATTGCCGGCGGTGCTGACACCTTCCTGTCCAAGAACAAGGCCAAGAGTCTGGACGCCAAGCTGGCCAAGATGACCAAGTGGGTGGCTATTATGTGGATCGTCATTACCCTGGTCCTCAGCCTGATCTGATTGTTTCAAAAATCCCGGAGAGGCACGCCTCTCCGGGATTTTTCATGTCTTCAGCTCCAGCAGGGTTCTGGCCACGTTGTCCGCCCACAGCCGGCCGCCGGCGATGGCCTCGGTGAGGGAGTTGCCGTGGCCGCCCACCTCCACCAGGACGGAGCCGGGGGAGAGCTGCTGATTGTAGCGGCTTTTGCGCAGAACGGTAGGCCGGACCAGGTTGGCATAGCCTTTGACCAGGTTCCGCTGCAAGCTGAGGGCAAAGGCCATGTTGTCCTTCCAGCGGGGGTGGTCGGCCCCGCCGGCGTCGGTGCCCAGCACCATCATCACCTGGGCCACCTTCTGCCCCGCCTCAGAGGAAACCATTTTATAGACCTCTCCCTCGCTTCCCACCAGGGCGTCCCGGTGGACGTCGAAGACCACCTGGATGGTGGGATACTTCTCCAGCCACTGTTCCACCACCGCCTTGGAGCGGTCATAGGCCCCGTTGTAGGAGGGGTAGTCGCACAGGGTGGTGTCGTGGACCACCTGAAAGCCGTAGGCCCGGAAGACGGTAGCCATCTCCTCTCCCACCCGGACCACGTTGTGGGCGCAGTCGGTGGTGCGGTAGGGGTCGCTCTCCTCGTAGACGTCTCCGTCGGTCATGGAGTAGGCCTCACTGCCGTGGGTGTGGACGATCAAAATCTGAGGGCCCTCCCCGAGAGAGACGTCCACTGTTCCCTCCCCCAGCAGGGAAGAATACAGCTCCCGTCCGGTGCGGTTGTATACATACACCCCGCCGTCCCGAAGATATTGGCTGCCCTCCTTGCCCCGGCCGGTCATCTCCACAATGTCCTCGCCCTCCGGGACGGGACGCAGGTCGGGTTCCTCCAGGTCATCTCCCTCGGAGGAGTCGGGCGCCTTGTCCGGACTTGGCTTCTCCGAGTGCAGGGCCAGCACGGGCCCCTCTCCCGCCGCCAGCAGCGGGGAACATCGCAGCAGCAGACGTCCCCAGCCTGTCAGCCCTCTCTCCGTGCCGGGGAGTTCCCCCAGCTGGTGGGCCGCCAGAGACACCGCCAGGGACGGCTGCTCTCCCAGCGCGGCCAGTCCCCTGTGGACGCCGCCCGGATCAGCCGTCAGACTCACGGCCCAGGCCGCTGTCAGCGCCAGGCCCAGGGCCACGCCCCGGCGCAGGGCCCGTCCCACCCTGTTCTCCATGCTACCACTCCTTATCCTGCGTATGCCCGCTGTTGTATCCAGTCTATGAGCCCGGGCCCGGAGATATGTCTGCGGGAGAGGAGGGAGATCGGTCTTATACCGCGCCGATCACTTGGTGAGATGGCCTACTCAGCCAGCCTCTTTTCGTATTTTTTCAGAAGATCTTCTACCGCTTCGTCGATCAAGCGGGATTTCGGCACTCGTGTCTTTTTTGAGAGCTCGTCTAAGGGATTCACTAATTCGTTAGCAAGAGACGTAACCAGTCTTTTGCGATGAACAAAAACAGAATCTGCCATACTACACCACCTCGTTACCACATATGCACCATTTGGTATAGCATAACAGAAGGCAATTCAGAAAACAAGAATGTACCATGTATTGACTTAATGGATAATACATGATATCATTAAAAGGGGTGATAATATGAAAAAAGCGGACAAAAAAGTAACAGTTGGAATGCCTCAAGAACTCTATGATGCGCTGAAACAGATGGCAGAGGAGGATTCCCGATCGATTTCCAACTTTATCCGCCAGGTTTTGTGGGCATATTGCAGAGAAAAAGTCCTTTGAAAGGGCAGCGGCAAACCATTGACAATGCGGCGGCGTGTGGTATAATAAATTCAAAGGGCGCTGTTGCATAGCGGTCAGCCCTCAGGTTTTGGCTAAATTACGTTAGCCGTCCGGGGTCGAGCCGGGCGGCTAACACGCGTTTGGGGATGTAATAATCATCAACAGCAAGGTGATGACCAAACAAATCGCAAAACGCAGGACTTTCGCCCAACGTCCGCTGTCCAATCCGCATCACCCCCTTTCACAAGGGAGTGGCTAACCGCCATACTACAACAGCGCCTGTCCTCATTATAGGAAACAGGCGTTGTTTTGTCAATTATTACCCATTAAACTTCCCCATGCCCCGGTCGATGCCCTCGGCCAAGATGCACTCAATGGCGTCGGCGGCCCGTTTAACGGCTTCGTCGATGGTCTTTTTGTCCTCGCCCACGAACCTGCCCAGCACCCAGTCGGCCATATCGTAATCGGGGTGCGGCTTTTCCCCGACGCCCACCCGCAGGCGGGGGAACTGGTCGGTGCCCAGGTGCTGAATAATATTTTTCAGTCCATTGTGTCCTCCGGCGGAGCCTTTCACCCGGATGCGCAGTCTGCCCAAGGCCAGCGCGGTGTCGTCGGACACCACCAGCACGTGGTCAGGGGGAATTTTGTAAAAATCCGCAGCTTGACGCACCGCCTCTCCGGACAGATTCATGTAAGTGACAGGCTTCATTACCAGCACCCGCTGGCTGGAGATGGTCAGGACATTGGTGAGAGCCTTGAATTTCAGCCGCTGAATGGGCTTGTTCTGTCTCTGAGCCACCTCGTCGGCCACCATGAAGCCTACGTTGTGGCGGGTGTTCTCGTATTTGTCCCCCGGATTGCCCAGGCAGACCAGCAGCCAGCTTACGCCGCCGGCGTCCTTTTTGAAAAACATGTCTGTTTCCTCGCTTCTCTTGGAATAGCCGTCTGTAGGGGCCGCCGTCCTCGGCGGCCCGTTTTTTATTCCCACGGGCGGCCCAGGGGGGGCGCCCCTACAGGCATACGCAAAACAAAGGGGGCAGGCAAACGCCCGCCCCGTTGAATCATATTTACAGGAACAGGGGAGACACAGAGGTCTCCATGTAGATGTGGCTGATAGCCTCGGCAAAGAGGTGAGCCACAGAGATGTAGCGGATTTTGTCGCACTTCACGTCGGGCTTGGGGGGGATGGTGTTCAGGAAGACCACCTCATCCAGCACGCTGTCCTGAATACGCTGGACGGCGGGGCCGGACAGGATGCCGTGGGTGGCGCAGGCGGTGACATCCTTGGCGCCGCCCAGTTCCACCAGGGCCTTGGCGGCGTGGCACAGGGACCCGCCGGTGTCCACCATATCGTCCAGCAGGATGACCCGCTTACCCCGCACGTCACCGATGATGTTCATCACCTCGGAGGAGTTGGCCTTCTGGCGGCGTTTGTCCACAATAGCCAGGGGCATGTTCAGCTTCTGGGCGAAGGCCCTGGCCCGGGCCACGGAGCCCACGTCGGGGGAGACCACCATCGTGTCCTCCCGGTCGTCTTTAAACTTGCGGTTGAAGTAGTCCACAAAAATGGGGGAACCCAGCATATTGTCCACGGGGATGTCAAAGAAGCCCTGGATCTGGTTGGCGTGGAGGTCCATGGTCAGCACCCGGTCGGCGCCGGCGGTGGTGATCAGGTTGGCCACCAGCTTGGCGGAGATGGGGTCGCGGGGCTTGGTTTTCCGGTCCTGCCGGGCGTAGCCGAAGTAGGGGATCACAGCGGTGATCCGGCCGGCGGAGGCCCGTTTCAGGGCATCGATCATAATGAGCAGCTCCATCAGCGCGTCGTTCACGGTGCCCATCTTGCCGTCCTTGACGAAGGAACAGGTGGACTGAACCACGAACACGTCCGAGCCCCGGACGGTCTCATAGATGGACACAAAATTCTCTCCGTCGGAGAAAGCGCCTACCTCTGAGTTTCCCAGGGGAATCCCCAGCTCCTTGCAGATGTCTTTGGCCAGAGAGGGGTTCGAGTTGCCCGTAATGACTTTAATATCCTTCCCATGTGCGATCATTTACTACATCCTCCCATTTTTGTCGGCCCGGGGGCCGTTTTTTCTCTTCCCTGTAAAGGTCTCACTGCTTCCCTTTTCGTCTCCGGTTCTCCCCGGCCCAGCCCTCCTTAACCTCCTGACGGACACGGCCAATGGCCATAGCGTCCTCGGGAATGTCTTCGGTTACGGTGGTGCCGGCGGCGATAAAGGCCCCGTCCCCGATGGCAACCGGGGGGACGAAGTTGGTGTTGCAGCCAACAAACACATGGCTGCCGATGGTGGTGCGGTGCTTTTGGAAGCCGTCATAATTGCAGGTGACGGTGCCACAGCCGAAGTTGCAGTTCTCTCCCACGTCGCTGTCCCCCACATAGGTGAGGTGGGCCATCTTGGTCTCCCGGCCCAGGGTGCAGTTTTTCAGCTGGACGAAGGCGCCGATTTTAGAGCCCTCTCCCACCGTGCAGTGGGGGCGGATATGGGTGTAGGGGCCGATCTGGCAGTCCCTTTTGATCAAACTCTCCTCACACTGGGAGGCGTTGACGGTGCAGCCGTCCTCCACGGTGGAGTCGGTGATCATGGTCTGGGGGCCGATGCAGCAGTTTTCCCCGATGACGGTCTCTCCCCGGAGGATGGTGCCAGGCAGGAGAAGTGTGCCCGCCCCCACTGTGACACTCTCCTCCACATAGACGGCGGCGGGATCCATCATGATAACACCGGCCTGAAGCAGCTGTTCCCGCTTTTTTTCCAGCGGGGCAGAATAATGGTTCATTTTCTTCCTCCCATAACGGGCGGCGTGACCTCGGCAAAGGGGCCGGACCAAGAGCCGCAGTTTTAAGCTGTCCATCATGGCATATTCTTCTGGCAGCCATTATAACATAGTTTCCGCATAATTTCCACCATTAGGGAATTTTTTTCAAAAAGTTTAAATTGCCGCTTTTTCATCATCATCATTCCAAATCTGACAAAAACCGCCCTCCGGTTTTCCGGAGGGCGGTGTCTTTTCAACAGACGGGGACCAGCGGACGTACGCCCAGCCTCTCCCGCAGACGGGAGGGCCGGCAGATGCGGGATACCTCCAGCCCCGCGCAGACGGTATCCACCAGATCCACCATCCACGCCTCCAGAGACCGGGGGAGGGCTCCTCCCAGGGGCCACATATGGGAGAGGATAATGTTTCTCTCCTTTGGGGTGAGGGGGGTGAGGGCGGCGGCGTTTCGGGCGGCGAACCGGGGGTGGTCGAAGCACTGGTTGCCCGGATGGGCGGATTTGTCCTTGGAGTCGTAGAGATACAGGTCATGGAGAAGGGCTCCCCGGACGGCGGCGCGCACATCCAGTCGAAGGGCCCGGGCTACCCGATAGGTACTGAAGGCCACAAACAGGGAGTGGTCCAGCGTGGTCACCGGGCCATGGTGTCTCCATCGGCCCATCATCCGCACCTGATCGGAGTCCAGCAGTTCCCTCATCATATCCACAAACTCCCTCTCCCGCTGCTTGCGCGTTTCACGGCTCATTGGAATCAGTCCTTTCCCGCCCCTTGCGGGGCAAAATGTTAGGTTCTGCCCTCATCATACACGATCTTCCGGCCCTTGTCACCAGAAAAAAATTGCCAATTTTATCGGATCTGTCCCCCGCCTTTTATCACATATTTGTAGGAACACAGCTCTCCCAGGCCCAAAGGTCCCCTTGCGTGCAATTTTTGTGTGGAAATTCCCATCTCACAGCCCAAGCCAAATTCCCCGCCGTCGGTAAAGCGGGTGGAGGCGTTCCAGTATACCGCCGCGCTGTCCACCTGGGCAAGGAACTGGCGGGCCGCCCCCTCATCAGCGGTGACGATGGCCTCGGAGTGGCCAGTGGAGTGGGCCCCGATGTGGCCCACGGCCTCCTCCAGGCTGTCCACCACCTTGACGGCCAGGATGTAGTCCAAAAACTCGGTATCGAAGTCGCCCGGTTCTGCGGGAGTACCGTCGATAATCTGGGCGGCCTCGGCGTCCAGCCGCAGCTGGACCGGGTGGCCATACCGGTTATTCTCCAGCCTCTCCTTCAGCCTGGGCAGAAACTCCCCGGCGACCTCCCGGTGAACCAGGCACACCTCGGCGGCGTTGCACACGCTGGGCCGGGAGCACTTGGCGTTCTCCACAATGTCCAGGGCCATGTCCAGGTCCGCCGCCCGGTCCACATAGATGTGGCAGATACCGGTGCCCGTCTCCAGCACGGGGACGGCGGCGTTGTCCACGCAGGCCCGAATCAGCCCCGCGCCCCCCCGGGGGATGAGCAGATCCACATACCCCCGGGCGGCCATCAGCTCGTTGGCGGAGGCCCGGGAGGTGTCCTCCACCAGCTGGAGGGCGTCCTGGGGGAGCCCGGCGGCGGCCAGCCCCTCTCTCAGGGCGGCTACGATGGCGGCGGCGGACCGGTGGGCCTCCTTGCCGCAGCGCAGCACGCAGGAGGAGCCCGCCTTCAGGGCCAGGGCGGCGGCGTCGGAGGTGACATTGGGCCGGGACTCGTAGATGATAGCAATGACCCCCATGGGGACGGCCGTCTTCTCAATGACCAGCCCGTTGGGCCGTTCCGCCCGGCTGAGGACGGCCCCCGCCGGGTCGGGCAGCTGGGCCGCCTCCCGGATACCCTGTGCCATCCCCGCCACCCGGTCCGGGCTGAGGGCCAGTCGGTCCAGCATGACGTCGGAGACTGTCCCCCTGGCCGCCTCCATATCCTGAAGGTTGGCCGTCAAAATGTCCGCGCAGTGCGTCTCCAGGGCGTCGGCCATGGCCAGCAGGGCGCAGTTTTTCGCCTTGGTGTCTGCCAAGGACATGGCGCCCTTGGCGGCCTTGGCCTTTTGCAGCAGCTTTTGTGTTGTCATAGTTGTCACCTCATAAGGTAGAATTTCCCAATTTTCAAAAAAACGCAGTTTTGCGGCAAAGTTCTTTCGGTTCCTTTTTTCAAGAAAGGTACGCCTGCCCGGTGAGGGCCCTCAATGGGGCCACACCAGGCTGATTGCGCACAGGGCCAGCGAGAGAGCCATGGCGATGTCCACCTCTCTTCGATAGTTGGCGAAGAGAGACTGCATCGAGGCCCCAGCGAACAGCCACAACAGATTGCACAGCGGCCCGGTAAGAGGGAGGAAGATGCCCACCGCCAGCAGGGCCCACAGAGACCGGGAGTAGGGCAGCACGTAGCTGGACAGGGCGGCGAGGCAGAAAATGATAACTTTCACGTTGGTCAGGTTGACCAGCAGTCCTGTCAAAAAGGAGGGGGCCGCCGGGTCGTGGTCCGGGTCCGCGCCGCCGGGACGGAGGATATGCCAGGCCATCCACAGCAGGTAGGCCGCCCCCACCCAGGAGAGTATCCCCACATACTCGTTCAGCGCCGCTCCCAGCAGCCAGGTGAGGGCCACAGCCCCCATGGCGTCCAGGAAAAAGCCGCAGAACAGCCCCCGCCACTGCCTCAGCGCCGGCCCCCGGCCGTACCGCAGAGAGGCCCCCAGACAGCAGAGGTTGGCGGGGCCGGGGGTAATGGCCCCCACAAAGCAGTAGATCAAAAAGCTGGGAATCAAAGAAATCGGCATAACTGCCACCGTCCTTTCTATGGTGGCTTTATCCTAGCAGAAAAAATATCATTTGAAAAGCGAATGTTTTTAAAGTATACTATTGATAAAATCAATGTGTCGTGGAGGCATTTCATATGGAACTAAAAAATCTCCGCACCTTTCAGACTGTTGTGGACCAGGGCAGCTACCAAAAGGCGGCGGACTGTCTGGGCTACACCCAGTCCACGGTTACCGTCCACATCCAGCAGCTGGAGGAGGAGTTGGGCGTTCCCCTCTTTGAGAGGACGGGCCGGCGGATGACCCTCACCCAGGTGGGGCGGCAGGCCCTGACTCAGGCCCGGGAGCTGCTGCTGGCGGCGGAGAGGCTGTCTCAACTGGGGCAGGAGGGCCAGGCGCCCTCCGGCACTCTGCGGGTGGACATGGCGGAAACCCTGCTGTGCTACAAGACACAGCCGGTGATCCAGAAATTCCGGAAGCTGGCCCCACAGGTGCGGCTCATTATCCGCAGCCGCAACTGCCTGGACATCGCGGAGAATGTTCGCTCCGGTGCCTGCGATCTGGGAGTGGGATACGATATGGACTGGAGCCGGGATGTACTGGAGGTGGAGCCCATGGGGGAGTATGAGGTGATCCTGCTGGCCTCTCCGGAGTTCCGCCACTCGGACTTTGTCACCGCTGGTCAGCGCAAGCCGGTATCGCTGGTCACCGACGAGCCGGACAGCATCTTCCGCCGCCGCCTGGAGGACTACCTCCGGGAGAGGGACATCGCCCTGGACGCCACCCTGGAGCTGTGGAGTATCGAGACCATCAAACGGTGCGTCATGTCCAACCTGGGCTTCACCTATTTGCCCCGGTTCGCTGCCCGGGGGGAGCTGGCGGAGGGCCGGCTGGTGGAGCTGGACGCCCCCATCTCCGGCGTCCGGTTCCCCACCCTGTGTGCCCGGCACAAAAACCGCTGGGTCACCCCGGCCATGGAGCTGTTCATGGAGCTGCTGCGGGAAAACCTGCGGGCAGGATAGCCGTTACCGTCTGCCCAAAAAGCGGGTGCCCACCGCCTTGCCCAAGGCGATGTCATATAGCCTCTCGGGGTATTCCCCATTGGTGATGACCATGTCGCAGCCCCGGGCGGTAACCATCTTGGCGGCCCGGAGTTTGGTCTCCATGCCGCCGGTGGCCAGGTCGCTGCCTTTTCCCCCGGCCAGAGACTCGATGTCCGGGGTGACCTCTTCCACGGTGGGGATGAGAACTGCCTCCGGATTTTTCCGGGGGTCGGCGGTGTACAGCCCTTCGATGTCGCTGAGGAGAACCAGCAGGTCAGCCCCCACGGAGCAGGCCACGATGGCCCCCAGGGTGTCGTTGTCGCCTACCTTGATTTCAGCGGTGGCTACGGTGTCGTTCTCATTGATGACGGGCAAAGCCCCCAGTTCCAGCAGCCGGGCCATGGTGTTCTCAAAATTCTGCCGCCGGTCGTCGTGGTCCACGTCCTCGCTGGTCAGCAGAATTTGGGCTACCGTGTGGTTATACTGGGAAAAGAGTCTGTCGTAGGTATACATCAGCTCGCACTGGCCCACGGCGGCGGCGGCCTGCTTGGTGGGCATGTCGGAGGGCTTGCCGGGCAGGTTCAGCTTACCCACCCCCATGCCAATGGCCCCGGAGGACACCAGAATCATCTCGTGCCCCGCGTTTTTCAGATCGGACAGCACCTTCACCAGCTCCTCTACATGGCGGATGTTCAGCCGCCCGGTGGCGTGGGCCAGGGTGGAGGTGCCTACTTTTACAACGATTCGCATAATTTGTGCTCCTTATTACAATTTGTATTTATTTCAGCTTCAGCGTCAGCGTCTTCTCATAGGCGGCGATTACTGCGTTCATGGCGGCGGCACGGAAGCCGCCCACTTCCAGGGCGCGGACGCCCTGAATGGTGGTGCCCCCGGGGGAGCACACAGCGTCCTTCAGAGAGCCGGGGTGCTGACTACTCTCCAGCACCATGCGGGCGGCGCCGGCCAGCATCTGGGCGGCGTAGGCCACGGCCTTGTCCCGGGGCAGGCCGCAGGCCACCCCGCCGTCGGCCAGAGACTCGATAAACAGGTAGGCGAAGGCGGGCCCGCAGCCGGACACGGCGCTGGCCGCGTCGATGAGACCCTCGGGGGCGGTGTCCACCAGGCCGGCGGGAGAGATGAGTGCGGCGAAGTCATCCAGCTCCTGCACGGTCACATCCTTTCCGCAGTACTGCACCACCCCGGCGCCAATGGCGGCGGGGGTATTGGGCATCATGCGGATCACGGGGCAGTCCATGTCTAAAAGGTCCTGAATGCGGTCACAGGTCAGCCCGGCGGCCATGGTGACCAGAATGAACCGGTCCTCCCGCTTGCGCAGGATGTGTTCCAGGGGGTCCAGCACCAGCTGCATCATCTGGGGTTTCACGCCCAGAAAGATCAACTGGGCGGTGCGGGCGATCTCCTCGTTGCTGGAGACAACCGCGTCGGGCAGCTCCGCCGCCAGGGCCGCCGCCTTGGCCGGGGTGCGGTTGGACAGCAGTATGGTCTGCGCCAAAGAACTTTTGGCCGCCGCCTTGGCAATGGCGGAGCCCATATTGCCGGTGCCGATAAAACCGATGGTTTGATACATAGTTATGTTCCTCCTTATTTGGAGATTTTTTCTTTCCTATTATAGCATACGCGTCAAGGGGTATCGCCCGGTAGGGGCGGCTATCAGCTGACCGTCCCATAGAAAAAAGAATTTTCTGGAGAAATGGGCGGATCATATCCGCCCCTGCAAAATACCTTTCCTCATTAAACAAATCTTAAGAAAACCTTAATTGTATTTTTCCCGGCCCTGCGATATACTGACCGTACTAATACACTTAGTACAGTATCCGGAAAGGAGGAGCTGTGATGTTGAATTTAGACTACAGAGATGCCCGACCCATCTATGAGCAGGTCAAGGACGGACTGCGGCGGCTGATGGTCACCGGTGTCATCCAGGAGGGGGAGAAGCTGCCCTCTGTGCGCACCATGGCCGGGACGCTGGCCATCAATCCCAACACCATCCAGCGGGCCTACGAGGCGCTGGAGGCGGAGGGGTATGTCTACTCGGTGCCCGGCAAGGGCTCCTTCGCCGCCCCCAACACGGGGGTGGACGAGGGGCGAAAACACGAACTGCTCCAGACCTTCGACCAGACGGCGGGGGAGCTGCTGTTCCTTGGTGTCAGCGGCCAGGAGCTCTGGGCCCGAATTCGGGCCTTGGAAGGGGGAGAGGCAAATGATTAAGGTACTCAACGTGGTAAAGACCTTCGACGGCTTTCGGGCCCTGGACGGCCTGACCATGACGGCGGAGAAGGGCTCCATCTACGGTCTGGTAGGCCCCAACGGGGCGGGCAAGTCCACCATTCTGCGGCATATCATGGGCATCTACCGCCCGGATTCCGGCTCTGTGCTGGTGGACGGCGACCAGGTCTACGAAAACCCGGCGGTGAAGGCCAAGATTGCCGCCATTCCCGACGAGCTGTACTACTTCAACTCCGCCTCCACCCGGGACATGATGCGTTTCTACCGGGGGATGTACCCCAACTTCGACGTGAAGCGGTACGAGGCCCTGGCCGAGGCCTTCCCCGAGGTGGACGAGAAGCAGCCCATCCGGCGGCTGTCCAAGGGGATGCAGAAGCAGTCCGCCTTCCGGCTGGCCCTGTGCTGCAATCCGGAGGTGCTGGTGCTGGACGAGCCGGTGGACGGCCTGGACCCGGTGATGCGCCGGCAGGTGTGGTCCCTGCTCATGGGGGACGTGGCCCAGCGGGGAACCACCGTGCTGGTGTCCTCCCACAACCTGCGGGAGCTGGAGGACGTGTGCGATCATGTGGGCATCCTGTCCCACGGCAAGGTGCTGCTGGAACGGTCCCTCACCGATCTCCAGGACAATGTGGTCAAACTTCAAATCGCCTTTGCCGACGGGGAGCTGCCCCAGCTGCCCAAGGATCTGAACGTTCTCCACACCTCTCAGATCGGCCGGGTGTTCACCCTCATTGTCCGGGGCAGCCCGGCGGAGATCAAAACCCGCATGGCGGGCTACGCCCCTATCCTCATGGAGGCCCTGCCTCTGACACTGGAGGAAATCTTTATCTATGAACTGGGAGGTGAGGACTATGCGGTCCGCGACATCGTACTTTAACTCCACCCTCTACCGCAAGACCCTGGCCCGCTTCTGGCCCCTGTGGGGGCTGTACGGCCTGATCTGGCTGTTTTTCATCCCGCTGAATATGCTCAACATGTATTTCAGCCGCTACATGAGCAGCGAGCCCCAGCGCCGTCTGCTGATTCGTGCGGTAGATCTTCCTGAAATGGCCACCTTTGGACTGTACCTCGCCGCCTTTTTCGCCATCCTGTGCGCCATGGCGGTGTTCGGCTACCTGTACAACAGCCGCTCCGCCTGCTGGACCCACGCCCTGCCCATGCGCCGGGAGGCCCTGTTTGCCACCCAGTATCTGGCCGGACTCAGCTTTCTGCTGCTGCCCCAGCTGGCCGTGGCGGGGCTCACCGCCGCCGTCGAGGTCTCCTTCCTGCCCATGGACAACTGGGGCGCGGCCCTGTCCGCCCTGGGGGTCTGGCTGCTGGCTCAGAGCGGAATCTGCCTGTTTTTCTTCTCCTTCGCCGCCTTCTGCGCCATGTTCACCGGCCACATTCTGGCCCTGCCCGCCTTTTATGGCATCCTCAACATTCTGGTGGAAGTCATCTACTCTCTGATTGACGCCCTGATGATGGAATTTTTCTTCGGCTATTCCGGTTCCCCCGGTGCCGGCAGGATCGCGGAGTACCTCACCCCGACTTACGCCCTGAAGGACGCGCTGGTGGTGTTTGGCAGCGTCGACGAGGGGACATATTACCTCTCCCCGGGTACTGTGGCCGCCTACGCCGGAGTGGGCGTCCTGCTGGCCCTGGCTTCCCTGTACGTCTACCGCCGCCGCCACGCGGAGACCGCCGGGGACGTGGTGGCCGTGGCAGTGGTGCGGCCCCTGTTCAAATACGGCGTGTCCTTCTGCGCCGGGCTGTGCCTGGGCATGTTCACCTCCGCCTTCTTCAGCTGGAACACCATGTCCATCCTGATCCCCTTCGTTCTGATCTGGTCGGTGGTGGGCTACTTCGCGGCGGAGATGCTGCTGAAAAAATCCTTCCGGGTGTTCAAGGCCTGGAAGGGATCGGCAGTCATGGCTGCCGTGATGCTGGTGCTGTGCCTGGCCTGTATGGCGGACCTGTTCGGCGTGGCCGTCCGGGTGCCCGATGCGGACCGGGTGGAGAAACTGTCGGTCACCCTGGATATGGGCTACCCTAACGACAGCGGCAGGGCCTACTCCGCCGTCCTCACCGACCCGGAGAGCATCCAGAAGTTCATCGACCTGCACCAGGCCATCGTAGACGACCGGGACCGGCTGAACGGAGAGAGTCGGAATTATAAGGCCGGCAACGACTACACCTGGCTTCATTTGCAGTACACCCTGAAGGGGGGCTCCGCCCTGAACCGGCAGTACCGCAGTATCCCCCTCTACCGGGAGGACGTCGACAAAGAGGGCACCATGGCCAACCTGGTGAAGGGACTCTATGAGGACCGGGACCTGGTGGCCGAGGCCTACGGCTTTGACGACTTCCTGAAGGACGGCCGCCTCACCGGGGCCTGGCTGGACCGGCTCAACAACGCCGAGGGCGAGTGGGAGTACAACGTCTATGTGGACGACTACGCCCGGGAGCTTTGGGATGCGGTGCAGGCCGACTTTGCCGAGGGGACCATCGGTGTGCGCTACCTGTTCGACATGGACCCCGAACGCAGGGTCAACACCGGCCCCACCGACCTGACCTTCAGTGTCACAGCCTACCAGCAGCCTGCCTCCGACCAGGAGGGCTATTCCGTCCAGGTCAGCCCCGGCGGCTACAACATCGACAATTCGCTCACCATCACCCTCACCCCCCAGGCGCGGCACACCCTGGCCGCCCTGGAAAAAACCGGCATCTTTGAGGAGGGCTACTCCCTGGCAGAGTATGAGACGGACTATACCCCTCAGTACCCCGAGACAGCCACCGGAAACGGGTGGGAGATTGTGTACTGAGTGCCCAAAGGCCCCTTTTGAAAGGGACTCCGCCCGGAGGGCGGTGGGGATTGCATTTCGCGCAGCGAAATATGCGAAGCAAACTAAATTTGCAAAACCTTATTTATTTCATCCATTTTGCCTTCGGCAAAATACAATCCTCCGCCCCAGCGTGCGCGCTGGGGCCCCTCCTTTTAAAAGGAGGCTGGTCCTGCGGGAGACGAGGGCTTCTTTCACCCAAAAATGCCAGAAAATCATATTGCTTTTTAAACGGGTCTCCGGTATAATGAGGGACAAGAGCGGTTATCCCGGGCGCTGACCCCAGCGTCCTACTAAATTTTAGGAGGTAACACCCATTATGAGAGAAGTTTATGTCGTCAACTGCTGCCGCACCGCTATTGGCTCCTTCGGCGGGTCCCTGAAGGACACCCCCGCTGCCGATCTGGGCGCCGTGGTCATCAAGGAGGCCCTGAACCGGGCCAACGTCAAGCCTGAGAACGTGGACGAGGTCATGTTCGGCTGCATCCTCACCGCCGGCCTGGGCCAGAACGTGGCCCGTCAGGCCAGCCTGAAGGCCGGCGTCCCCACCTCCGTCCCCGCCTACACCGTGGGCATGGTGTGCGGCTCCGGCATGAAGTCCGTCATCGAGGCCGGCCGGACCATCGCCCTGGGCGACGCTGAGATCATCGTGGCCGGCGGCATCGAGAACATGTCCGCCGCCCCCTACGCCCTCCCCGCCGCCCGCTGGGGCGCCCGCATGGGCGACAACAAGATGGTGGATACCATGATTAAGGACGGCCTGTGGGACGCCTATAACAACTACCACATGGGCACCACCGCCGAGAACATCTGCGACGTGTGGGGCATCACCCGTGAGGAGCTGGACGAGTTCGGCTACAACTCCCAGAAGAAGGCCGCCGACGCCATGGAGGCCGGCAAGTTTGACGACGAGATCGTCCCCGTGATGATCAAGGTCAAGAAGGAAATGGTGGAGTTCAAGAAGGACGAGTTCCCCCGCCTGTCCCCCCTGGATAAGCTGGCCAAGCTGCGCGGCGCATTCCCCTGCGGCCCCGAGGGCGTGGAGGACGAGATCGTCCACACCTTTGAGCTCACCGGTGTCCACGAGGCCGACGCCAAGAAGCACGTCCAGCGTGTGACCGCCGGTCAGGCCTCCGGCATCAACGACGGCGCCGCCGCCATCGTGCTGGCCTCCAAGGAAGCCGTTGAGAAGTACGGCCTGAAGCCCATGGCCAAGCTGGTCAGCTGGGGCCAGGGCGGCGTGGATCCCAAGATCATGGGCGTGGGCCCTGTGCCCGCCTCCCGTCAGGCCATGGAGAAGGCCGGCCTGAAGATCGAGGATATGGACCTTGTCGAGGCCAACGAGGCCTTTGCAGCCCAGTCCATCGCCGTAGCCCGCGAGCTGGGCTTTGACATGAGCAAGGTCAACGTCAACGGCGGCGCCATTGCCCTGGGTCACCCTGTGGGCGCTTCCGGCGCGCGGATCATTGTCACCCTTCTCCACGAGATGCTCAAGCGGTCTGACGCCAAGAAGGGTCTGGCCACCCTGTGCATCGGCGGCGGCATGGGCGTTGCCACCATCTTTGAGAAGTGCTAAGTTAATCTGTAAATTGCGGCCGGCCCGGAGCGTTTGCTCCGGGCCGGTTTTTCAGCCGTTTAGATCCTGTTTCATCTCAGCCAGAAGGTTCAGCGCCTCAATGGGCGAGAGGATGTTCACGTCGGTCATGCGCAGCTTTTTCAAAACGGTCTCGCCGCCCAGGTCCATAAGGGACACCTGACCTGTGGGGGCCAACGGGTTGTCGGCCCGTGGAGAAGCGGACGGTGCGCCGGAGTCGCCGCACCCTGCGCCCGACTCCAGCTCCTCCAGGATTTCCCGGGCCCGGCGCACCACCCTGTCGGGGACGCCCGCCAGTTTGGCCACCTCCACGCCGTAGCTCTGGTCGGCCCCGCCCCGGACGATTTTCCGCAGGAAAATTACGTCGCCCCCCCGTTTTTTAGCGGCGATGTTGTAGTTTTTCACCCCGGGGATCTCCCCCTCCAGGGCGGTAAGTTCGTGGTAGTGGGTGGCGAAGAGGGTTTTGCACCCCAGACGTTTTTTGTCGGCGCAGTGTTCCAGTACGGCCCGGGCGATGGCCATACCGTCGTAGGTGGAGGTCCCCCGGCCGATTTCGTCCAGGATGAGCAGCGACTTTTTGGTGGCGTTTTGGAGAAGGGCTGCCACCTCGGTCATCTCCACCATGAAGGTGGACTGTCCGGAGGAGAGGTCGTCGCTGGCCCCGATGCGGGTGAACACCCGGTCCACCACCCCGATGCGGGCGGAGAGGGCGGGAACGAAGGAGCCCATCTGGGCCATAAGGGTGATGAGGGCCACCTGGCGCATGTAGGTGGACTTGCCCGCCATGTTGGGGCCGGTGATGATGGCGGCCAGGTCATCCCCCCCGTCCATGTGGGTGTCGTTGGGGACAAAGGGGGTGCCTTTCAGCATTTTTTCCACCACCGGGTGGCGCCCCTCCACAATGGTGAGAGTGTCAGAATCGTCCACCTGGGGCATGCAGTAGCCCCCCGCAGCGGCCACCGCGGCAAAGGACTGGAGAACATCCACCTGGGCCAGGGCGGCGGCGGTCTTTTGGATGGACTCCACCTGGTCGCAGACGGTCTGCTTCAGCTGGCAGAACAGCTGATACTCCAGGGCGGTCACCTGATCCTGGGCGGAGAGAATGGCGTGCTCCAGTTCCTTGAGCTCGGGGGAGATATACCTCTCGGCGTTAACGGTGGTCTGCTTCCGGGTCCAGTGGTCGGGCACAAGTCCTGTCTGAGACTTGGCCACCTCGATGTAGTAGCCGAACACCTTGTTTGAGGAGATTTTCATGTTCTTGATGCCGGTCTGTTCCTTGGTTTTAACCTCCATGTCGATGATGTGTCCGTTGGCGTTGGTGAGGAGGGAGTGCAGTTCATCCACCTTGGCGTTGTAGCCGGGGCGGATGAAGCCCCCCTCCCGGACGGAGAAGGGCAAGGGTTTCTCGTCCTCGTCCCGCAAAGCGCCGTCCAGCGCCCCGCGCAGATGGGGCAGGTCGTCCAGCGCCCCGCGCAGCTCCTGGAGGAGGGGCGAGGGGCAGTGGGAGAGAAGCTCCCGGATGTGGGGCAGCTTTCCCAGTCCGGCGGACAGGGCGGCTAGGTCCCGGCACCCGGCGGAGCCGTAGACCACCCGTCCGGCCAACCTCTCCAGATCGGTGACCTCCCGCAGGGCCAGAGACAGCTCCTCCCGGGTAATGGCGTCCTCCACCAGGTCGGCTACGCCCTGCTGCCGCCGGGCGATCCGGGCCGGGGAGAGAAGGGGCCTCTCCATCCAGCCCCGGAGAAGTCGGCCGCCCATGGCGGTTTTGGTTTTGTCCAGCACCCACAGCAGGGAGCCCCGCTTCTCCTTACCCCGCATGGTGGAGGTGAGCTCCAGGGTCTGCCGGGCAGTGAGGTCCAGCTCCATAAACTGCCCGGCGGTGTAGTAGGTGAGGGCGGAGATGTGGCTTAAGTCGGTTTTCTGGGTCTCGTAGAGGTAGGCCAGCAGGCCCCCGGCGGCCTGAATGGCGGCCTCATCCTGGAGCGGGACGCCCGCGAGGCCTGTTTGAAACTGCTTTTCCGCCAGGGGCCGGGCCGCGTCGAGGCGGAAGCGGGCCTCGCCCCCGTTCTCGCACAGGCAGTCCAGCCTCTCCTTCAGGAAGGGGACCAGCCCCTCCAGACTCCAGGCCTGCGAGGACAGCACCGCCTCGGCGGGGTGAAAGCGGGCCATCTCGTTTTGGAGGTGGCCCAGTCCCTCTTCGTTGGCGGGAAAGGAGGAGGCGTACACCTCGCCGGTGGAGATATCGCACAGGCACAGGCCATAAGCCGTGGGGCCGCCGTAGATGGCGCAGATGTAGTTATTTTTGCTGTCCTCCAGCATGGAGGAGGCGATCACCGTACCGGGGGTGATGACCCGGATGATGTCCCGGTCCACCAGTCCCTTGGCCAGCGCCGGGTCCTCCGTTTGCTCACAGATTGCTACCTTGTAGCCCTTGGCAATCAGCCGGGCGATGTAGCTGTCGCAGGAGTGGTAGGGCACGCCGCACATGGGGGTGCGCTCCTCCGGCGGCTTGTTGCGGTCCCGGGTGGTAAGGGTCAGGTCCAGTTCCTTGGATACCAGCTTGGCGTCCTCGTTGAACATCTCGTAAAAATCTCCCAGCCGGAAGAACAGAATGGAGTCCGGGTTCTGGGCCTTAATATCCAGATATTGCTGCATCATGGGGGTGAGGTCCGGCATGGGAATACCTTCTTTCTCTCTTTTTCGGCTTTTCTTACAGGGGCGGTGCAATTTTGGGAATTAGTCCGAGGCGGAAAATTACACTAATTCCCCAAACAGGGACCACTTATTGGCGCCGGTAATTTTCACATCCCGGAACTGGCCCGGCGCAGCGGCGCCGACAACACGGAGAAGGCGGTTGCCGGGGGTGCGGGCGGTCAAGTCATACCGGCTGTCGTCAGACAGCCCGTCGATCAGGCAGCGCAGAGTTTTGCCCACGTAAGCGGCGTGCTTTTCCTCGGAAATGGCGTCCTGGAGGGCGGTAAGGCGGTTGAAGTTGGCCAGTTTCTCCTCCCTGGACATAGGGTCGTCCATCTCCGCAGCGGGAGTGCCCGGTCTGGGGGAGTAGATGAAGGTGAACAGAGCGTCGAAACGCACCTCCTCCAGCACGCGGAGGGTGTCCTCAAATTCTTCGGTTGTCTCTCCGGGGAAGCCTACAATAATATCGGAGGTCAGGACAATATCAGGAATCAGCGCCTTAAGCCGGCGGATTTTCTCCAAATATTCTGCCCGGGTATGGCGGCGGTTCATCACCTTCAAAACCCGATCATTCCCGGCCTGGAAGGGCAGGTGGAGGACCGGGGCCACCTTTTCGCACCGGGCCATGGTCTCAAAGAGCCGCTGGGTGGCGTCCTTGGGGTGGGAGGTCATGAAGCGGATGAGAAAGTCCCCGGGGATCGCGTTTACCGCCTCCAGCAGGTCGGCAAAGTCCGTGGGCTTGTCCAGGTCCTTGCCGTAGGAGTTGACGTTCTGTCCCAGCAAGGTGATGTCCTTGTACCCCTCCTCCACCAGCCGGCGGACCTCGGCCAGGATATCCTGGGGTTTACGTGACCTCTCCCGGCCCCGGACGTAGGGGACGACGCAGTAGGAGCAGAAGTTGTTGCACCCGTACATAATAGACACCCAGGCTTTGATGCTGTCCTGCCGCACCACCGGGATGCCCTCGGCGATGGAGCCGGCCACATCGGGTGTTTGAAACACCCGTCCCCGCTGGGTGAGAAGGGTGTGAACCATCTCGGGAAATTTCCAAAGGGCGTGGGGACCGAAAACCAGATCCACATGGCGGTAGGACTCCCGCAGCTTTTTTGCCGCGTGGGGCTGCTGCACCATGCACCCGCACAGGCAGATCAGGGTGTCCGGGTGGCGGCGTTTCACATGGACCAGGGCGCCCACGTTGCCGAACACCCGCTGTTCCGCGTGTTCCCGGATAGCGCAGGTGTTGATGACGATAATCCTGGCCTGTTCCTCGTCGTGGGTAAAGCCAAAGCCCATTTGTTCCAGGTAACCCCGGATGCACTCGGAGTCGGCCTCGTTCTGCTGGCAACCGTAGGTGTCCACAAAGGCCAGGAGTTTTTCCTCCGGCCTCCGGGCGTTGCGTTCGGCCACAGCCTGGCAGTAGGAGAGCTGTTTTTCAATCTCGGCGGGGGAAATAACGGTGGTGTGTTCCATAAAAACCTCCAAAGGGAGTCAGAGAATATTTGAATAATAGTAACATGCAGAAATTGCTGACAGCAATCTGTAGGGGCGGCTATTAGCCGCCCGCAAAATACGCGGGCTGTTTCGGAAACGCGGGCGGATAATATCCGCCCCTACAGGTGTTACCATTTAATCCATTATACTATCTTTTCCGGGGAAACACAAGGATTTCCCGGCGAGGAAGGTGCGGCGGACAAAATGCGAAAACGGGCGGTGTCTGGCCGACATCGCCCGTTTTTAATCGTTTCCCTTCGGGGCAGACTCTATTTCACCGCGAATACTGCCCCGGACCGGGGAGGCAGGACGATGGTGTACAGCCCGTCTTTTTGAGAGAACTGGGGCCAGCCCATAAGGGGGAACAGTCTACCCTCGTCAAAGGAGAAGGCGTGGTCCTCCTCTCCCGCGTTAAAGGCGCACAGCAGTCTCTCGTCTCCGGTTTCCCGGAGGAAGGCCAGCAGCGGTCCTCTGCCCAGAACGTACCGGATGGAGCCCCGGCGCAGAGAGGGGTGTCGGCTACGCAGCCGGCCCAGGGCCCTGTACCACTTCAGCATCTCCCGGTCCTCCTGGCCCCAGGGGTAGGTTTGGCGGTTAAAGGGGTCCTCAAAGCCCTGCATGCCCGCCTCGTCCCCATAGTACACCGTGGGGGAGCCGGGGAAGCAGAACATCAGCAGGGCGGCGGCCTTGAGCAGTTTCCGGCCCTTTTTAAGCTGCTTGGGCGACAGGGTGAAGGCGGCCCGCCACTCCTTGGTCTGATCCCGGTACTCCCCTCCGGCGCCCAGCAGGGTAAGCAGGCGGGGGGTGTCGTGGGTGTCCAGCGAGTTCATGGCGGAGTAGAAGGCGAAGGGGGGATAGTTTTCCCGAATGGTCTCCATCCCTTTGACAAAGGCCTCGCCGCCGCCGCCCTGGAAAAAGGCGAGGATGGCGGCGCGCAGAGGATAATTCATCAGCCCGTCGCAGTGTCCGCCCAGGATATGCTTTCTGCGCACGCCGTAGGCCACCTTGGTAGACCCGTCCTCCCACACCTCGCCGATGATAACGGCGTCAGGCTTCTCGGCCCGGGCGGCCTGGTGAATGCCGTGGACAAAGTCGTCGGGCAGCTCGTCGGCCACGTCCAGCCGCCAGCCGTCCGCCCCAGCCCGCAGCCACCGGCGGACCACGCTGTTCTCGCTGCCGAAGATGAAATCCCGGTAGCCGGCATCGTTCTCGTTGACTGCGGGCAGAGAATAAATGCCCCACCAGCTGTCGTACTTGTGGGGCCACTGGGAGAAATGGAACCAGGAGTGGTAGGGGGAGTCCTGACTCTGGCTGGCGCCCGGGTCGGGGTAGGATCCGTCGCCGTTAAAGTAGCGGCTGACGTAGCCGGTGTGGTTGAACACGCCGTCCAGCATGACCCGCATCCCCAAACTGTGGGCCGCGTCACACAGCTGAGAAAAGTCCTCGTTGGTGCCCAGCATAGGGTCCACCCGACCGTAGTCGGCGGTGCCGTAGCGGTGATTCTCTGCGGCCTCGAAGATGGGGTTGAAGTAGAGGGTCTCCACGCCCAGGCTTTTCAGGTAACCCAGCTTGCTGAGTACGCCGCGAAAGTCTCCGCCGAAGAAATCTCGGTTGCGTATTTCCCCCTGGGCGTTGGGGCGGAACTCCGGAAATTCGTCCCAGTCCTGATGGACGGTGCGCCCGCCCACCATCCCCTCTGGGTCCGGAATGCGGCTGCGGCAGAAGCGGTCAGGGAAGATTTGGTAGGTGACTCCCTGGCCGAACCAGTCGGGGACCTCCTCGGTCCCGTCGTAGACGGTGAGCTGATAGGGCCCCAGGTCCTGCTTCCGGCCGTCCGGCTTATCCAGCCGGAAGGAGTACCAGATCAGCCCCACATAACCGGAGGTGTCCAGCTCCACGCAGAACAGGTCCTGGCCCAGGTCGTGGCCCTGCCAGGGCATTTTTACCAGAATGATCTCGTCGCCCCGGCTTTCGAAGCGGGCGGTCAGGCTGGCGTGGGAGTAGCACTCCGCCCGGGGCGGACGGAGGGTAAACTGTACCTGTGTCCCCGAGGCCACCGCCCCATAGGGCGTTTTGTACCGGGGGTCCCGGGAGTCGTAGGTAGGCAAATATGGCATTGGTATCACTCCGAACAATGGAATATCAGCAGGGGCCGTTGTGCGGGGCAAAGCCGGGCCGTTGAGGGCGCCGCCCTCTGCGGTTTAATGGTATTTATAGCTTCCTCCGCCGATAAACTCCCGCAGCAGGGAGTCCTTGGCCACCAGAGAGGGGTCAATGGCCTCAAAATTCTCAAAAGCGTGGACCAGGTCCATCATCTCGTCATGGCGCTCGTTGTCCTCGGGAACACTCTGGAGGATGGGAACGGCGTAGTTCTTCATCACCGAAACCTCGTAGGGCAGGGAGGAGTCGAACACAATATCCGCCTTGTTTTTAAAGGGGGAGATATACAGCTTCTCGCCCCGTCGGACGTTGGCCCACATCTCCAGAGTCTGGGCCACGCCGGTGCCCCGGAAGCTGTAGTCCCGGACGGCGCGGCGGGTCAGCCGCATCCAAGTGCCCTTGAAGCGCAGGGCGGAGCCCTCGTTCACATTGGACCGGGCGGATATGTACAGCTTGGTGGCCTCGGGGTGGCGGCCGGCGATGTCGTCGTTCAGGGCATGAATTCCCTCGAAGATGGCGATTTCGTTTTTCTCCAGCTTGAGGGGGGTGCCCATGCTGTCGTTGCGCATCTGTCTGGCAAACTCAAACTTGGGGACCAGGATCCACTCCCCCTGACTCAGGGCGGTAAAATGTTTGCTGAGAAGGTCCATGTCCATGCACAGCGGGGACTCGTAGTCAATGGCCCCCTCCGGGGTGCGGGGGGCGGTGCGGGGGTCGATGGTGACAAAGTAGTTGTCCATGGCGATCGCCCGGGAGCTGACTCCCCGGCGGAGAAGCTCCTCTGCGATCTTCATGGCCGTGGTGGTCTTGCCTGAACCTGAGGGCCCCGACAGCAGCACGATGGGGCTGTTCTCCAGGTTAGACAGGATTTTGTCCGCCGCCAAAGACACCCGCTGGGCGTAGCTGGCGTCGCACTCGGCCAAAAACTCCACCACGTCGGTCTGGATTCGCCTGTTGATCTCCTGCAATTGGTAGGCCATAGATATTCTCCTCTCTATGATTGGTTTTTTCGAGGGCGGTCTCGCCCCTACAGCCGGTAAAAGGCCTGGATTTCCTTTTTCTGTTCCAGCGCCTTATCCAGGTTGGCCAGATACTCCTGGGGATATTTGGGGTTGGTCAGCCGAAGAAGTGTTCCGTTTCCAATCAGCTTGGTAACGCCTCCCGCGCCCAGGGAGACCACGGTGTGCAGCTCCTCCATCATAACGATGTTGTACAGGCTTTCCGTCCCCGGTTTTGTCCAGCCCACGTTTTCCAGGGCTCCGGACATATATTTCTGTCGGTATAAATAGTAGGGAATATAACCGTTTGCAGTCAAACGCTCCCGGGAGAGGTTGAGCATCATGGAGGTCTCCTCTCCGTTCGGCAGCCGGGTCTCCCCCTGCATCAGGGCCGACCCTTTTTTTAGGGCCAGGGTGTGGACGGTAATATTTTCCGGGGCCATGGCCAGCACCTGGTCCAGAGAGTCGCGAAAGCCCTCGAAGGAATCCTGAGGCAGACCGGCAATCAGGTCCATGTTGACGCTGGAAAACCCAACGTCCCGCGCCAGCTGATAAGCTGCCGGAACGTCGCCGATGGTGTGCGCGCGGCCAATGGCCTGCAGCACATGGGGCTGAAACGTCTGGGGATTGATGGAGATGCGGCCGATCTGATGGGCCTTAAGCACTTCCAGCTTTTCCCGGGTGATGGTGTCCGGGCGGCCAGCCTCTACGGTGTACTCAGCGCAGTTCTCCAGGGGAAGACACGCCTCGCACCTGGACAGCAGCCGGTCCAACTGGTCCGCGGACAGCGTGGTGGGGGTGCCGCCCCCCATGTAGAAGGAGAGAACGGACAGCCCGGCCTCCCGCAGCACCCGGCCTGTCTCCTCCACCTCCCGGAGAAGCCCCTCCACATAGGGCTCCACCAGCTTCAGTGTCCTCCCCACGTCGGCGGAGACGAAGGAACAGTAGGCGCACCGGGTTGGGCAGAAGGGGATGCCGATGTAGAGGGAAACCTCCCGCGGACGCAGCGACCGCTGGACTTCCACGCTGGCGATAGCGCAGTCCACCGCCAATTTGGCCCGGTCCGGGGTGACAAAATACGCCTTTTCCAGCTCCGCCTGCGCCTGCTTCGGCGTTTTCCCGGCCAGTAGACTGCGGGTGGGCAGCTTTACCGGCCGCACTCCGGTCAGGGCCCCCCAGGGGGGCTTCACGCCCAGCAGGGCGGTGCCCGCCTTGTAGAAGGCCAGCTTCAGCGCATGCTGAACGGTGTGATAAACCGCCTCCGGGGGCCGGTCCAGCTCCTCGCTGGGAAAGCGGCGCACCCCGTCGAAACGCTCCTGATTGCGGAACACCAGGGCGCTGACGCTGGTCTGTTTTTCCCCCCGGCGGAGGGTGAAGACAACCGCGTTTCCCTCCCCGCTCAGGACTTTGGGCGGGGGCCCCTCCGGGTATTCGGGCCTTTCCCCGGGGAACAGGGTAAGCATCATCTGTTCGGCGGCGTAGTGATACCGTTCCGGCGACCAGGGGAAGTTGGAGGTCTCAAAGTACAGCTTCATGGCTGTCTCTCCCTTGTCTCGCTGCGGCCTACCAGATAGTCCAGGCTGACATCAAAGAAGTCCGCCAGGGCCAGCAGATGATCGTATTCGGGGTGGCGGGTACCCGCCTCGTAATATTGATATGCCCGTGGACTCTGGCTGAACTGTTCGGCCATTTCCACCTGTTTCAGGCCCTTCTCTTTTCTCAGGAGTTTCAGCCGTTCTCCTAAATTTGCCATAAAATCCCCCTTGACACGAACACAACTTACGAGTATAATGGAGACGAACACAAATTGCAAGTGGAGGCAGCCCTATGAACCAAAGTATATTACAAACCTTATTCCTGGACAACCCGGAAATCCCGGGAGAGATTGCCAGCTTTTGCAGCAGTATTCCAGAATATGTCCAGGCGGAGAGGGAATATAACAAAGTCGCAGCGGAGCTGATGGACCTCATCGGCTATGAGAGGTACAGCAAATTTGAATCCGCCCTGACCAGCCACCTGTCCTGTGAGGTCCGGGCCTACTATCTCTTCGGCCTGGGTTTGCGCCGTGAAATTCTGGAGGGGATCGCGGGGTAACCCCTGTCCCGCCCGCAGGCCGCCAAGACAGCCCCTTTCAAGGGGGATTTACTTCCGTTCCATGCCCTCCCGCAGATAACGGTTGACCTTCCTCTCGGTGTCCAGGTCGGAGGTATCCATGTGGCCGGGGAGAACGTGGAAGTTGCCCTCTAGCCTGCCCAGGCGGCCCAGGGAGGCCAGGATTTCCTCCCAGCTGCCCCCACGCAGGTCGGTGCGGCCGCAGTCGCCGGCAAAAAGGGTGTCGCCGGTGAACAGCGCGTCCCCGACCATCAGGGTAACAGACCCGGGGGAGTGGCCGGGGGTGTGGAGTACCGTTACTGTGAGAGACCCCAGGGGGAGGGTGTCCCCCTCGTCGTAGTGGTGCAGATCCTCCACCTGACCGGCCAGGGGGAAGAGGTGGTTGCCCGCCCCGTTGGCGTCGGCCTGATGGATGTAGATTTTGGTCTCAGGCAGGGCCTTGTGCAGCTCGGGCACGGCGGTGGTGTGGTCGTAGTGGCCGTGGGTGAGGAGGATGTACTCAACGGTGCCCTCCGTCTCCTCCAGGACCTCCAGAATGCGCCCCGCCTCATCGCCGGGGTCGATGACGGCAATCTTGCCGCCGTCCTCCAGAATATAGCAGTTGGTGCCGATGGGCCCCACCTGCATCATTTTTACCTTCATCGCGCTTCCTCCTTAGCTTTCGTCGAAGAAGTTTTCGTATCCGGACAAATCCAGCGGTTTTCGCCGGAACGCCTGCTCAAAGATATCAATGACAGTATTCAGGTCCTTCCAGTGGTAGCACCGCTCCATCAGCGCCGGGCCCGTTTCCCCTCTCCAGCCCACGCCGACAATGTAATCGTCCTTGTTCGGGCCCTGCAAGGCGATGGCGCTTTGGATGTACCAGTATTTCTTGTCGTCTTTGGGGTCCTTCTGCTCCAGAATGAGAAAGCTGTCGTTATCCGGGTAAAGCTCCGCTAAATTATGCTCAATATCTTCCCAGGTAAACTCCCGCAGGATGTTCCCGCCCTCGCTGAGGATCCAGGGCCAGTCCGGGTGGGGTTGGCTGGGGTCGTGCTTCGTTTTGAAAAACAGCATGGGAACAACCTCCCTGGTTTATTTTGCAGGGCGCGGTAGTCACGCCCTACGGCTTATCCGTGTCAAACAGAATGGTCACCGGCCCGTCGTTGACGGACGCCACCTGCATGTCGGCGCCGAACTGACCGTGGGCTACGGTAAAGCCCCGCTGACGGCACTGGTCCATGAATCGCTCGTAGAGAGGAATGGCCAGATCAGGCTTGGCGGCGTGGGAGAAGCCGGGGCGGCGGGAGGACGTGTCGGCGTACAGGGTGAACTGAGACACCACCAGCAGCGCGCCCCCCACCTGCTCCAGGTTCAGGTTCATTTTCTCATTTTCGTCCTCAAATATCCGCAGATTGCAGATTTTTTCCGCCAGCTTGTCGCAGACGGCCTCGTCGTCCTGGGGGCCCACCCCCAGCAGGACCAGAAAGCCATTTTCAATGGCCCCCTCCACCTTGCCGCCGATGGTGACAGATGCGGAGTTGACCCGGGTAACGACCGCGCGCATGGAATCACGTCCTTTGCTTTTTATTTGGTGTAGGGCGCGACGACCTCGGCGCGCCGCTTGTAATGTTGTTTCAAGCCTGCAAGGCGGGCCGCCGAGGTCGTCGGCCTACAGGCGTTCCCGTCAAATCATTTCCCCGACGCTCTCGCCACGTGGTACACGCCCTGGATATTGTTCAGCTTGTGGATAACGGCATCCAGCTCGCCCTTGTCCTTCACCTCCACCACGATGTTGATGATGGCGTGGCCGTCGGGCATGGAGCGGGCGGACAGGGCGGACACCTTCACCTTGGCGGTGGACAGGGCCATGGCTACGTCCAGGGTGAGATTGTCCCGGTCCTTGGCGGACAGCTCCAGAGAGGTCTTGTAATTGGGCAGTTTGCTGTCCACCCAGGACACTCTGACCCACCGGTCGGCCTCGTCGGGCTTGCGCTTGTCGGGCTGAGAGTTGGGGCAGTCGGTCCTGTGGACGGACACCCCGTAGCCCCGGGTAATAAAGCCGATCACCGGGTCGCCGGGGACGGGGGTGCAGCACTTGGCGAACTTCACCAGGCAGTTGCCCAGCCCCTCCACGATAATGCCCGAGTCGGAGTGCCGGGGTTTGACGGGCCCGTGGATCTCAGAGGCGGCGGCGTTGCCGGGCATGATGACACTCTCCTCCAGGGTACGGGCGGCGGCGGCAGCCTTTTCCGCCTGGAGCCGACCAAGCCGCTGCATCTCGTCCCGGATGCGGGCCACCGACTTGGCGGCGGTAGTGCCGCCGTAGCCGATGGAGGCATACAGCTCATCCAGGGTGCCGCAGCGCAGCTTGTGGAGGAGGTGGGGCAGCACCTCCTCGCTGGTGATGGCGGACATGGGCAGCTTATAGTGCTTCAGCTCCGCCTCAAAGGCGGCCCGGCCGGTGGCGATGTTCTCCTCCCGCCTCTCCTTCTTGAACCACTGACGGATCTTGTTCCTGGCCTCGTTGGACTTGCACAGCTTCAGCCAGTCCCGGCTGGGGCCCTTGGCGTTTTTGGAGGTGAGTACCTCCACAATGTCGCCGTTGGACAGGGTGTAGTCATAGGGCACCATCCGTCCGTTGACCCGGGCGCCCACCATAGTGTTGCCCACAGCGGAGTGGATGTTGTAGGCGAAGTCGATGGGGGTGGCTCCGCTGGGCAGGCTTTTCACATCTCCGTTAGGAGTAAAGACGAAGACCTCGTCGGCGAACAGGTCTACCTTCAGGGTGCTGACAAACTCCTCGGCGTCGGTGTCCTGCTGGCCCTCCAGCAGCTTGCGCACCCACTCAAACTCGTGCTCGGTGCCCAGCTGTTTGTTGGCCATGCCCTGCTTGTACTTCCAGTGGGCGGCCACGCCGTACTCGGCGGTCTGGTGCATCTCCCAGGTGCGGATCTGCACCTCAAAGGGGATGCCCTCCCGGCCGATGACGGTGGTGTGGAGGGACTGGTACATGTTGGGCTTTGGGGTGCCGATGTAGTCCTTGAATCGGCCCAGCACCGGCTTGAACATGTCGTGAATGCAGCCCAGCACGTTGTAACACTCCGGGATATCGCTGACAATCACCCGGAAGGCGTACAGGTCGAAAATTTCGTCCAGGGTCTTGTTCTGGGCAAACATCTTGCGGTAAATGGAGTAAATATGCTTCACCCGGCCGTAGATGGTGCAGTGAATGCCCTCCTGGGCCAGCCGCTGTTCGATGCGCTGCTGGATGCCGGCCAAAAACTCCTCGTGGGCAGAGGAACGCTCCGTAAGCTCCTCTTCAATCTCCTTGTAGCCCACCGGGTCCAGATAGCGCAGGGCCAGGTCCTCCAGCTCCCACTTGATCTTCTGCATACCTAAGCGGTGGGCGATGGGGGCGTAAATCTCCATGGTCTCCAGGGATTTCTCCCGCTGTTTCCTGGGGGACTGGTACTCCATGGTGCGCATGTTGTGCAGTCGGTCGCACACTTTGATGAGGATCACCCGGATATCCCGGCTCATAGCCATGAGCATTTTGCGCAGATTTTCCATCTGCTCCTCTTCCTTGGTGACAAACTGCATCTTGGTCAGCTTGGTGACCCCCTCCACCAGCTCAGCCACAGCGGGGTTGAATTTTTTGGCGATCTCCTCATGGGTGGAGGCGGTGTCCTCAATGCAGTCGTGAAGCAAGGCGGCTACCACGGAGTCCATGTCCAGCTCCAGGTCGGCCACAATCTCGGCCACGGCAATGGGGTGGATGATATAGGGTTCGCCGCTTTTGCGCAGCTGTCCGTGGTGAGCGGTGTCCGCGTAGGTAAAGGCGTCGAACAGCTTCTGGGTATCCAGGCCGGGCATATAGGCGAGAACCTTTTTTTCCAGCGTGTGATAGCGTTCCAAAATAGGGTCCATGTTGTCACCTCGGTTTCGGGTTTATTCCGTAGGGGCGGATATGATCCGCCTGAAAAATGGGGCTGGGCTGTATGCGGGCGGATGATATCCACCCCTGCAAGTCAGCCCTCCAAAATCGCCCGCAGCTTCCGGATGATCTCCGACGCCTCCAAATCCACCTTCTGCTCCACGCGGCACAGGGTGATCTGGATGCGGTCGGTGCGGCGGTTGAGATTGATGAGGCCCCTCTCTTCCAGCACCTCCAGGCAGAGCATGGTGCGTGCGGGCACTTCCCGCTGCCTTGTGGCCCGGGCCACCGAGCGGGCGATGCGGGCGGGCGTATCCTCCACCACGGTGCAGCCGGTAGACTGCCGTTCCAGCCAGCGATACAGGCCCACAAAGTCTCCTCTGCTGGGGAGGAGGAACCGGGCCTCCTCACAGGTGAGATCCTCTCCCCGGCTGTATTTGTCATAGATGGCCTGTTCCAGCTGGGCCCTGGAGGGGGCCAGCCGCAGGTCCACCACCTGGAGCTGAACGGTGCGCGTCCCCCGAAAGTCGTTGATCTGGGGGTAGAACACCACGTCCACCCGACAGCCGGGGTACAGGCCCAGGTCGGCCCCCTGACTGGAGAAGTAAATGGCGTCCAGGGCGACGCCTCTGCTTTCCAGCCGCAGCTTCAGGTGCCGGCCCCTGCCCACCTGGGACATGGTGTGTACCTGGGCCCCCTGCAGGAGAAAGACCGGCCGGGGATTGCCCGTGCCGCAGGGCTCCAGCAAGTCCAAAGATTCCACCGCCTCCACCGTCAGGTGCTGTGGGGCGACAGACAGGTCGATATCCAGCACGGAGGGCAGCTCCTGGCCGTGGCAGCTGTCCGCCACCGCCCGCCGCAGGGTTTGGGCCAGGGCGGGGATGTTCTCCTCCCGCACGGTAAAGCCGGCGGCCAGGGTGTGTCCGCCGAAGTTCTCCAGCAGCTCCCCGCAGGAGGACAGCAGCTCAAAGAGGTTGATATCCCCCCAGGAGCGGCAGGAGCCCTTGCCCATCCCGCCGTCCAAACAGACCATAAAACAGGGGCAGGCGTATTTTTCCGCCAGCCGGGAAGCCACAATGCCCACCACGCCCTGGTGCCACTGGTCTCCGGCCAGTACGATGGCCCCCTGCTGGGGCTCGGCGTCCAGCTGACGTACGCACTGCTGAAAAATTTCACCTTCGATGCCCTGCCGCTCCCGGTTGAGCTCGCACAGCTCCATGGCCAGCTCCTCCGCCCGGGCCGGGCTTTGGGTGAGAAACAGCTCTACCGCCACCTCGGCCATTCCCATTCGTCCGGCGGCGTTGATTCTGGGGGCCAGGGTGTAGCCCACAGAGACGGAGCCCACCGGTTTATCCTCCAGCCCGGCGCACCGGATCAGGGCGGCGAAGCCAAGCCGCCGGGGCGGGTCCAGCCGCTTCAGCCCCTGGCTGACAATGGCCCGGTTAGCCCCCGTCATGGGCATCACATCGGCCACCGTGCCCACGGCGGCCAGATCGCAAAACTCGTAAAAGACCGCCGGGCGTTCCGGCCCTTCGGCCACGGCCAGGGCCAGCATCAGTGCCACACCCACCCCGGCCAGTCCTTTAAAGGGGTAGAGGCAGTCGGGCCGGTGGGGGTCCACCACCGCGGCGGCGGCCGGCAGGGTTTCTTTGCAGGCGTGGTGGTCGGTGATGACCACGTCAATGCCCAAACTGCCCGCCAGGGCGGTCTCCTCCACGGCGGTTATGCCGCAGTCTACCGTGATGATAAGGGCGACGCCCTTCTCGGCCAGGGCGTGGACCGCCTCCTGATTCAGACCGTAGCCCTCTCCCAGGCGGCTGGGGATGTAGGGGATCACATTTCCGCCCCGGGCGGTGAGAAACTGGGTGAGAAGACAGGTGGAGGTAATGCCGTCCACATCGTAGTCGCCGTAGACGGCGATCAGCTCTCCCCGTTCCAGGGCCAGCCGCACCCGGCGGACGGCCAGGTCCATGTCCCGCAGAAGCGTGGGGTCAGGAATCGGCTCCTGGTCGGGGGCGAGAAGCCGGCGGGCGTTTTCCGGGCTGACCACACCCCGGGCGGCCAACAGCCCGGCCAGCAGCGCAGGCAGGCCGACCCTCTCCAGGGCCCACTGACCCTCGGGGCAAGGGGCGGCCACCTGCCAGTGCTTATATTTCAATGGTGGTCACCTCCCCCGGTACTCTGCCGCAGCAGAATACACGATCACATGTTAACTTGCCCATTATAGCATAGGAACAGGGCCTCTTTCAAGATAAAATCCTTTCAATGTCAATAAAATCCATTTTTATGAAGAGAACCCCGACCGGTTGACCCGGCCGGGGCGTTTTTCACCTGTCTTCAAGAACGGCAGAAGCGTCAGAGAAGATGCTGGGGCGAACAAAGCTGTTCTTGCCGCCGTACCAAATGCTCAGAATGTTCAGAAAATCAGCAAAGGGGAGTCTATACGGGACCGAAGCAGTCGGTGGGCCACAGGGCCAGCACCGCCTTGCCCATAACGTAGCCGGTGTCGATGGGACCGAGCTGAATGTCTCGGCTGTCGGTGGAGTTATTTCGGTTGTCGCCCATGACGAAAATGGAGCCCTCCGGAATTTCCCAATGAGTTCCCTGCATGGCGGGGCCGGGCGGCAGATACATTTCCTCTTTTGTGTAGGGCTCCTCCAAGGGCTGACCGTCCACATAGACCACGCCGGCTGCGTAGTCAATGTCCACCGTCTGGCCGCCGACAGCGATCACCCGTTTGACAATGGCCCGGGGCTCGGTCCAGCCGGAGAGAATCACAGAGGTCTTGTTCAGCACCACAATATCCCCCTGGGCCGGGGTGTAGCCCAGGGACCAGATGAGCATAATCTCTCCGTCCTGAAGGGTGTTGTCCATGGAGCCGCCGTCCACCCGGGTAAGGCGGGCGACGCAGTTGAACAGCACCACCGCTGCCACCACGCAGCCCAGAAACAGCTGGAGCCACTCATAGAGCTCTGCGCCCGGTCGGCGGGGCGTCTGCTCTCCCTCCTCCGGAAGCAGATCGTTGTATTCGTCCATTGAAATACCTCGTTTCCTTGTGTCGTGACCTGTATTATAACCGGTCTGAAGGAAAATTGCAACAGGCGTGTGCGGCGGAACGAAACGCCCGTTTTCGGCAGGAGGGGAGTGTCCTGAGAGAAGAAGTTTTATCCCGGTTTCCGCCTCCGGCGGAAAAAGCGTGAGGAAATCTTCCCTGCGTACGCCCCGAATTTAACAGAAGTGTTGATTTTGACTCTCATAGGGGCTAAAATGTAGAGTTGACTGGGGGCCGCCTGTTTCGACTGAGCAGCCCGGACCGAAACTGGAGGAAAACGCCATGAGCTACAGCGTTTTAAGCAAATACCGCACGGAATTGATGGGGGTGGCGATACTCTGGGTCATGCTGTTTCACTCCTTCGACCTGGACATGGGGCTGCCCCTTCTGGAGTGGCTCCGGGCCGCCGGCTTCGGCGGGGTGGACATATTCATTTTGCTGTCCACCATGGGGCTGGTCATGTCGCTGGCCCGGAGAGAACAGAACTACACAGAATTCATGACTCGGCGGGCGTCCCGGGTGCTGCCGGCCTACTACCTGGTCATGGTGCCGTACACGCTTTTTGTACTGCTTACCAGGGGCGGGCACTGGAGCGCCCTGCTGTGGAACGCCTCGCTGCTGTACTACTGGGTGCGCCCTCTGGGGGCGTTTAACTGGTACGTGGCCGGATCCATGACCTTTTACGCCGTCACACCCGCCTGTTTCCGCCGGTATCGGCGCAGCGGACACCGCGAGGCCCTCACCGCCGCCGGCATTCTTCTGGGGCTGCTGGCGGGCCGGGTGCTGATGATAGACGGGTTTTGGTACTCCATGGACGTCTTTTTCCGGATTCCCATCTACTTTCTCGGGCTGCTCATAGGCTTTTACGTGCTGGAGGAGAGGAAACTCCGGGGATGGGATGCGCTGTTCTGGTGTCTCTGGCTGGGGCTGGGCGCGGCCTACCTGCTGTACATGGGAAGGGGACCCTATGCGGACTATCATCCGCTGTGCTATCTGTTTTTGTTCACCACAGTGCCCATGTGCCTGGCTCTCTGCTGGTGTTTCGACCGCCTGCCTCTGGGGTGGGCCCGGCGGTTTTTCCGCCTGCTGGGCAGCCACAGCCTGGAGATCTACCTGCTCAATGTCAGTCTGTTCTCTGAAACTGAGACGCTGCGCCGGTTTGTCTCCTTTGGCCCCAGCAACCGGCTGTACTTTCTGCTGTCCTACGCCGCCAACATTGCACTGGCGCTGGTTCTCCATCGGGCGGTGGAGGGTCTGCGCCGGCGTTGGAGAAGCTGAACAAAGTCAGACCGGACGGCCCGCCAGGCTTTCCGGTTGTTGATTGCGGAAAAATTTTTTTCTAAAAAAGGGGCCGGACCGGCCCTGTGGCAGACAAGGAGATCGACTATGGTACCTTCCTACGAGCAGATGGGGGACTGGCTGGAGGAGATTGCCGGCCAGTTTCCGGAGGCGTTTTTTGAGGATCTGAACGGAGGTATCCGCCTGGAGGAACAGGTCCTGCCCGACCCGGACTTCCCTCCCGGCGAGATGTACATTATGGGGGAGTACGTCCATGACCAGCTGGGCCGGCATATTTTGCTGTATTACGGCTCCTTCGCCGCCCTTCTCAAGGGGGAGAGCGAGGCGGTCTGGCGGGATGAAATTTTTGCCACCGTGGCCCACGAATTTACCCACCATATGGAAGAGACCGCCGGCCTGCACGCCCTGGACGACAAGGACCTGGAGTTTTTGCGGGAGGCCATGGCGGAATATGAGTAAGCAAAACGCATTTATGAGACCAAGGTCTTGTTCGCTTCCGTTTTCTTTCAAGAAAAAGGAACCAAGGGAGGTGGGGCGATGACGGGACGTTTTGCCCCCAGTCCCAGCGGGCGGATGCACATGGGCAACCTGTGGTCCTGTCTGCTGGCCTGGCTGTCCGCCCGAAGCGCGGGCGGCGGGATGGTCCTGCGCCTGGAGGACCTGGACCCCGACCGGTGCCGGCAGGAGTACTGTGACCAGGTGATGCGGGACCTGGAGTGGCTGGGCCTGGACTGGGACGGCGGGCCGGTGTATCAGTCCAAGCGGACAGAACAATACAGGCAGGCATTTCAAAGCCTGGAACAACAGGGCGTGATCTACCCCTGCTTCTGCACCCGGGCGGAGAGACTGGCTGCCTCCGCCCCCCACCGGTCCGACGGAACCGCCGTCTACGACGGCCGCTGCCGCCATCTGACCGCGGCGGAGAGGGAGGAGACGATGAAAACCCGCCGCCCCGCCTGGCGGGTCCGAACGCCTGAACAGGAGATTGCCTTTACAGACCGGCTTCAGGGCGGCTATGCGGAAAATCTGGCCCGGGACTGCGGCGACTTCATCCTCCGGCGCTCCGACGGGGTGTACGCCTACCAGCTGGCGGTGGTGGTGGACGACGCCGATATGGGCGTCACCCAGGTGGTGCGGGGCAGCGACCTGCTGTCCTCCACGCCCCGGCAGCTCTGGCTGCAAGAGAGGCTGGGCCTGCCCCATCCGACGTACGGACATCTGCCCCTTCTCCTGGCTCCGGACGGACGCCGGCTTGCCAAGCGGGACCGGGACCTGGAGCTGGGCTGGCTTCAGACGCGGTTCACCGCCCCGGAGCTGGTGGGCCGGCTGGCCCTGGCCGCCCGCCTCATCGACCGCCCCCAGGCTATCACGCCCAGGGAGCTGATTCCCCTGTTTTCCTGGGAGAGACTCCCCCGGGGGGATTTTGTGTGGATGTAAAGAAAACGAGCGAAAGTGAACGGGCAGGTTGGTGGAGAACCCGGCCCGGGTCTGCTATAATGGCCTTATCACTTTCAAGGAGGTAACCGTGTATGAGTTTAGGAAACAGTTTGTTTCAGGCCAGAAAGAAGAACGGTCTGTCCCAGGAGGAGGCAGCGAAGAAGCTGGGTGTCAGCCGGCAGACCATCTCCAAGTGGGAGACTGACGAGACCCTGCCTGACATCCGCCAGTCCAAGCGGCTGGCTGTTCTGTACCACCTGTCTCTGGACGAGCTGATCGACTTTGACGTGGACGTGAAGGAGATTGAGGAGGTCATTGAACGGACCAGCGAGGAGACTCAAAAGAAGATCGACTGGACCAAAATGTGGGCCCAAAAGTATCCGGTGCTGGCCGAGTATCCCGGGCAGGTCCGAGAGGAGGACTACACCCTCCCCCTTCGGGCGCTGCTGGACCGGCTGAAGGCGGACTACGGCTACAGTGAACTGGACGCCTTTCTGGTGCTGAAGGACATCTTGGCTAAACTGTACTAATAAGAGGACACACAGGGCGCGGCGGACGCAGGCCGCGCCCTGTTTTTGTCTGCCCGGACGCGGAAAGACTCTCCCCTCCTCACCGGGGGAGAGTTTTTTCGGGGGGGGAGCGGCGCTCCCGCTGGAAACAGTTGCACAATTGATAAAAATCCATTATAATGGGCGGGAAGAAAAAATACCCCCGGTAAGGAGGAGAAATTTATGCTGCTGAACGTATTGGCTGTGGGCGATGTGGTGGGCGAGGGCGGACAGGACATTGTGTCCCGCCGCCTGCCGGGACTGCGGGAAGAGACCGGGGCCCACTTCACCGTGGTCAACGGAGAAAATGCCTCCGGGGTGGGCATCACCCCGGCCCAGGCGCGCCGTCTTCTGGAGGCGGGCGCCGACGTGATTACCTTGGGCAACCACACCTGGAACCGCATTCAGATCGGGACCTTTCTGGACAAGGAGGAGTGCATTCTGCGCCCCGCCAACTACGCCGGACGGGTGCCCGGGCGAGGGTTTGGGATTTACCAGTGCCAGGGGCTGCGGCTGGGGGTGCTGAACATCATGGGGCGAGTGGACCTGAATTCCAATCTGGACAGCCCCTTTAAGGCCGCCAACTACTATTTCAGCCGCGGAGGCTTCGACCTGCTGCTGGTGGACTTCCACGCCGAAGCCACCAGCGAGAAGGGGGCCATGGGCTGGCATCTGGACGGTCGGGCGGCGGCGGTGTGGGGAACCCACACCCACGTGCCCACGGCAGACTGCCGGGTTCTCCCCGGCGGCACCGGTTTTGTCACCGATCTGGGGATGACCGGCCCCATCAATTCGGTGCTGGGCATCAAGCCTGAAAACTCCCTGAACCTCTTTTTGGGCGGCCTCCCCCGGCGGTATGAGGAGGCCGAGGGCAGCTGCAAACTCAACGCTTGTGTGTTCACCATCGACACGGAGAAGAAAAAATGTGTTTCTGCTCGCCGGGCGGACATTGAGGAGTAAGCTATGTTAAAGATTATCCACGGAGCCGACTTCCACCTGGACAGCCCCTTTGCCGGGCTGACTCCGGAGAGGGCCGTCCAGCGGCGGAGGGAGCAGCGGGAGCTGCTGGACCGTCTGGCCTGTCTGGCCCGGGAGACAGACGCCGATCTGGTGCTGTTGTCCGGCGACCTGCTGGACTCAGCCCATGTCTTCCGGGAGACGGCCCAGTCGCTGTACTCCGCGCTGGAGAGTATTCCGTGTCCGGTGTTCATCTCTCCGGGCAACCACGATTTTTATGCACCCCGGTCGGTGTGGGCCTGTCTGGACTGGCCTGAAAATGTACATATTTTTAACGGGCTGGAGAAGGTGGAACTGCCCGGCTGCACCCTGTGGGGCCGGGCCTTTACCGATGCCCACCAGACCTCCAGCCCGCTGGAGGGCATCACAGTCCCTGACGACGGCAAGCTGCATATCGCCTGTCTCCACGGCTGCGTGGGCCCGATGAGCGGCTACGGACCCATCGCCCCGGCGGATATCGCGGCCAGCGGCCTGGACTATCTGGCCCTGGGACACATCCACCAGACCAGCGGTCTGCGCAGGGAGGGAAAGACCTTCTGGGCCTATCCCGGCTGTCCCGAGGGGCGCGGCTTTGATGAAACGGGAGAGAAGGGGGTACTCTGCGTGGAGGCGGAGCCGGGCCGCGTGACCGCCCGTTTTGTTCCGCTGGCCAAGTACCAGTATGAGATTATCACGGTCGACGTCACTGGGTCTTTGGGGCCGATGGCCGCCATTTTGGAGGCCCTTCCCGGAAGGACCAGCGATATGATTTGCCGTCTGATTCTCACCGGAGAAGAGGAAAAAATCGACCTGGACAACCTGCTGCAGACCCTTTCCCCGGAGTTTTACGGCCTGACCATCGTTGACAGCACCCGTATGCCCCGGAATCTGTGGGCCCGGCGGGAGGAGGACACCCTTGCCGGACTGTTTCTGCGGACCATGTGGGAAAAATGCCAGTTGGAGCCGGACAACAACCTGTATCAGCTGGCCGCCCGGTACGGGCTGGCCGCCCTGGAGGGGGGAGAGGAGACATGAAAATCAAATCCATGACCGCCACCTTCGGCCGGCTGGAGAAGGCCCGGCTGGAGCCGGGGCCCGGTCTCACGCTGATTCACGCCCCCAACGAGGGAGGCAAGTCCACCTGGGCCGCCTTCTGGCGCGCCATGCTCTACGGCATTGACACAGGGGCGCGGGACAAAAAGGGCTGTCTGGCGGACAAAAACCGCTATCAGCCCTGGTCCGGGGCGCCCATGGAGGGGGAGATCACCCTGGAACTGGAGGGCCGGGAGATCACCATCCGCCGGGGCCCACGGGGGAATACGCCCTTTGGGAGCTTCTCCGCCGTCTACACCGGCACCCAGGAGCCGGTCCCCGGTCTGACCGCCTCCAACTGCGGCGAGCTGCTCACTGGGGTGGGGCCGGAGGTCTTTGCACGTTCCGCCTTTCTCGGGGACGGGAACCTGACTCTCACCGCTGCCCCCGAGCTGGAGAGACGCATCGCGGCCCTGGTTACATCAGGGCAGGAGGAGGTGTCTTTTTCCCAGGCCATGGGGCGGCTGAAGGAATGGAAAAACCGCCGCCGGGTCAACAAAAGCGTGGGGGAGATCCCCAAATTAGAGGCGGAGCTGACCCAGGTGCGGCAGTCCATGAACGAGATGGAGGAGACCGCCGCCCTGGCTGTTCAGCTGGAGGGGGAGAGGGCCGCCCTGGTGCGGGCCCGGGTGGAGCTGAAGCGTCAAGCGGAGGTCCACAGGGCCATTGCCCAGCAGCTGGACTGCCGCTACACCCAGGCGGAGGAGGAGTACCTCTCCGCCCGGCGGCAGCTGGACACGCTGGAAGCTGAGCTGTCCGCCCGGCCCATCCCCGACCGGGAGGAGCTGAAACGGGCCCAGGGGGAGCTGCAATACATCAAAGCCTTGGAGGAGGAGCTCAAACAAGGGGAGCCCGCCCTGAAGGAGGCGGAGGAGGCCTCCGCCAAGGCTAAAGAGGAAGCCAAGGACGAGCACTTCCCCGATCTGACCGGTGACGAGGCGGTGGCAAAGGCCGCCGCCGAATGCGCCAAGTATCAGGCCGCCCAAGAAAAAGGCCGGCGATATCTGAGGACTTGTCCTTGGTTGATTATCTTCGGCTTGACCTGGCTGCTTGTGTTCTCTCTTCCTCTCTTCCTGAAAAATGGAGTGAACTTTTTCAGCGGCCTAGGCGTGTTTCTCTGTGCTTTTCTGTTTCTTTTGGCTTGGCTGCAAAAAGTCCGGGTCAATAAGATTCGGAGAGAAGCTTCCGAAATGTTGACTCAATACGGCGTCCAGACCCCGGAGGAGCTCACCGCCCTGGCCCAGGAGTACAAGGACCGCTGTCAGGCGGCGGACAAGGCCGCCCACGAGGCGGAGGTCATCCAGAGCGCCGTCATCGAGAGGCAGGAAAAGCGGGACGCCACAAAATCGGCGCTGCTGGACTTCGTCCACAGCTTCGCCCCGGAGGTGAGCGACCTGTTTGGCGGCTCGGCGGCCCTCAGCCGCGCCCTGGGCATGGACCACGACCTGACTCTGGCCCGGGAGCGTGTCCAGGAGAGACAGCGCCGTCTGGACGACCTGGCCGCCCAGGGCGGCGGCCTCGAGGCGGACCAGGTTCCGGAGCTGCCCGTGCCAGACATGGACTCCCAGGAGACAGACCTGGCCCTGGCCCGGACGGCGGAGAGGCTGGACCAGGTGAGCGCCCGCCTCAACCAGACCCAAGGCACACTGACCGCCATGGGGGATCCCTCCCTTCTGGCCGCCCGGGCGGAGGAGCTGGAGAGGCGGCTGACCCGGAGCAGGCTGGAGTTTGGCGCCCTGACACTGGCCATGGAAACTCTCACACAGGCCAACGCCCTTCTTCAGGAGAGGTTCTCTCCGGAGCTGAACCGGCTGACCGGGCAGTACATGGCCCGCCTCACGGGGGATAAATATGCCGCGGTCTCTCTTACCCGAGAGCTGGAGGGCTTTGTCCGGACAGGGGACGACGTGCTGCCCCGTTCGGCGCTGTATCTGTCCCGGGGGACGGCGGACCAGCTCTATCTGGCCCTGCGGCTGGCGGTGTGCCGGCTGTGCCTGCCGGAAAAGCCGCCCATCCTGCTGGACGATGCCCTGGTCTCCTTTGACGATGCGCGTATGGAGATGGCGCTGGGGCTGCTGTGGGAGCTGTCCGGGGAGCAGCAGATGCTTCTCTTCACCTGCCAGCGGCGGGAGGGAGAGGTGCTGTCCGGCACGCCGGGCGTCAAGAGGGTCGAGCTGTAGAGGACCTTTTTTCCAGGGAAACGGGGGCTTTTTTTGCACCTCACCTCTTGACAACCCTGCAAAAACCGGATAAGATATGAAGAACACATGGAAAATGCGCAGAAAAGGACGAGTACCCGCCCCCGATACGCACAGAGAGCCGCCGTGTGGTGAAAGGCGGACGGGAGGGAGCAGGGAAAATCACCTTGGAGCTGAGGGCTGAACAACAGTAGGCCCCTCCGGACGGCCCCCGTTAGCGGGCTGACTTGAGTGGTCAAAGCGTTGCGCTTTGGCAAGAAGAGTGGTACCGCAGAGGTTTTGCGCCTTTGTCTCTTTACGGGGACAGAGGCGTTTTATTTTACGGCCCTATGGATGAGGAGGAGACGAGAATGAACTGTCCAAACTGTGGCAAGGAAATGGAGCCGGGAGCCGTGTATTCCCCACGCAGCTATTTGTGGTGGACATCCGAACAGGAGAAATTGAAACATTTCCAACGGCCAAAGGATGCCGTGCGTCTGCGTCCCGTCGGAGACCACACCAAGTCCGCTTTTTCGCCCCAAGCCCTCTCCGCGCTTCCCCAGTACTCCGGTACGATTTGCCGGAGCTGTGGCGCCATACTATTTTCCTTTGAAAACAAAGAATGACCACTTACTATAAAGGAGGAACACAAAATGGACTACAACAAGACCATCAATCTGCCCAAGACCGACTTCCCCATGCGGGGCGGCCTGCCCAAGCGGGAGCCCGACATGCTGAAACGCTGGGAGGACATGGACCTCTACCACGAGCTGCTGAAAAAGAATGAGGGAAAACCCCTTTACAGCCTCCACGACGGCCCTCCCTTCTCCAACGGCGCGCTGCACATGGGCCACGCCCTGAACAAGTCCATCAAGGACTTCATGACCCGCGCCGCCGCCATGCGGGGCTACCTCACCCCCTATATCCCCGGCTGGGACAACCACGGCATGCCCATCGAGTCCGCCATCATCAAGCAGAACAAACTCAACCGCAAGGCCATGTCGGTGGCCGAGTTCCGCACCGCCTGCCACGAGTTTGCCCAGCACTATGTGGACGTGCAGCGGGAGGGCTTTAAGCGCATGGGCGTTATCGGCGACTGGGAGAACCCCTACCTCACCATGAACCCCGGCTTTGAGGCCGAGGAGGTGAAAATTTTCGGGGCCATGTACAAGAACGGCTATATCTACAAGGGCCTCAAGCCGGTGTACTGGTGCCCCCACGACGAGACCGCCCTGGCCGAGGCGGAGATCGAGTACCAGGACGACCCGGTCACCACCGTCTATGTGAAATTCCAGGTGAAGGACGACCAGGGCAAGCTGGGGCAGTATGGCGATGTGTCCAAGATGTACTTCCTCATCTGGACCACCACCATCTGGACTCTGCCCGGCAACCTGGCCATCGCCCTCCACCCCCGGGACAGCTATGTGCTGGTGAAGGCGGACAACGGCGAACAGTACATTCTGGCCGAGGCGATGCGGGACAAGGTCATGAAAATCGGCGGCGTGGAGAACTACGAGACCGTCGCCACCTTCCAGGGCCAGGACTTTGAATATATGCTGGCCCAGCACCCCTTCCTGGACAAGACTTCCCAGCTGTGTACCGCCGAGTACGTCACCATGGACAGCGGCACAGGCTGCGTCCACACCGCCCCCGGCTTCGGCGCGGACGACTACGAGACCTGCAAGCGGTACAAAATTGACATGGTGGTGCCCGTGGACGACCGGGGCCGCCACACCGACTACGCCGGCAAGTACGCCGGCATGAAGACCGACGAGAGCAACCCCGTCATCCTGGCCGATATGAAGGAAAACGGGGCCCTGTTCGCCAGCGAGGACATCGTCCACTCCTACCCCCACTGCTGGCGGTGCAAGCACCCCATCATCTTCCGGGCCACCCCCCAGTGGTTCTGCTCCGTGGACTCCTTCAAGAACGCCGCCATGGCCGCCTGCGAGGACGTGCGCTGGATTCCCGGCTGGGGCATCGACCGGATGAAGTCCATGATTCAGGAGAGGGCCGACTGGTGCATCAGCCGTCAGCGCCGGTGGGGCCTGCCCATTCCTGTGTTCTACTGCAACCACTGCGGCAAGCCCATCTGCACCGATGAGACCATCGCCGCCGTGTCTGCCCTGTTCGGCGAGAAGGGCTCCAACGCCTGGTATGAGATGGAGGCGGCGGACATCCTGCCCAAGGACTTCGCCTGCCCCCATTGCGGCAAGTCCGCCGGCTTCACCAAGGAGGAGGACACCCTGGACGGCTGGTTCGACTCCGGCTCCACCCACTTCGCCTCCATGAAGAAGGACCAGGGCTTCTGGCCCGCCACCGTCTACATGGAGGGCCTGGACCAGTACCGCGGCTGGTTCCAGTCCTCTCTGCTCACTGCCGTGGGCGCGCTGGGCAAAGGCGCCCCCTTCAAGGAGTGCGTCACCCACGGCTGGACCGTGGACACCCAGGGCCGGGCCATGCACAAGTCTCTGGGCAACGGCGTGGACCCCGCCGACATTTTTAACAAGTACGGTGCCGACCTCATCCGCCTGTGGGCCGGTTCCGCCAACTACCACGTGGACGTGTGCGGCTCCGAGGTGATTTTCAAACAGCTCTCTCAGAACTACCTGAAGTTCCGCAACACCGCCCGGTACTGCCTGGGCAACCTGGACGGCTTCGACCCCAACAATCTGGTCAAGCCCGAGGAGATGGTGGAACTGGACCGGTGGGCCGTCACCAAGCTGAATGGCCTCATTGAGAAGTGCTTCGCCGCCTATGACAACTACGAGTACCATGTTGTCAGCCACACCATCAACGACTTCTGCGTGGTGGAGCTGTCCAGCTTCTATCTGGACATCATCAAGGACCGGCTGTACTGCGAGGAGAAGGACGGCCTCCTCCGCCGCTCCGCCCAGACCGCCCTGTTCCTGATCCTGGACACTATCACCAGACTCTTCGCCCCCATCCTGGCCTTCACCTGCGACGAGATCTGGCTGGCTATGCCCCACCGGGAGGGGGACGACGGCCGGAATGTCCTCCTCAACGAGATGAACAAGCCCTTTACCGAGTACGCTCTGGACCAGTCCTCTATGGAGTGCTGGGACCAGCTGATCTACCTGCGCGACAACGTCAACGCGGTGCTGGAGGGAGCCAGAAACCAAAAGCAGATCGGCAAGAGCCTGGAGGCCGCCGTCTCCATCGAGCTGCCCAAGGATTTCTCCTGGGTGGACCGCCTGGACAAGGAGATGCTGGCCGACCTGCTCATCGTCTCCCAGGTAGAGACCTCCCTGACCCAGGAGGGCCCTATGGATGGACAGACGCTGAGCTTCCGTGTACGCCCTGCCCAGGGCCAGAAGTGCGAGAGGTGCTGGAAGGTGCTGCCCACTGTGGGTCAGGACAGCAGGCACCCCACCCTCTGTCCCAGGTGCGCGAAGGTGGTCCCCGCCATCGAAGTCGAATAAAAAATGTCCGCCCGGCGCAAAACTGCGCCGGGCGGGTTTTTACTTCTGATTTGCCTTGGACTTCAGATATGCCTCCATTACCTCAACGACAAGGGCGGAGACGCTTTTCATCTCGCATTTGGCCTGAGCCGTCAGCCGGTCTTTCAGGTCCTTGGTCACACGGATGCCCAACTGGGCGTCAATTTTGGGCATAACAATCACTCCTTTGAGACCATTATACCTCCGGGACCGCTGTCTGTCCAACAAATAGTGACGCTGTCCGCAGGCAGTTATTGAAAAAAAGCCGGAGCAAGCGATATGGTGCTTGCTCCGGCGGTGGTGACCCGTCGGGGATTCGAACCCCGGACCCACGGCTTAAAAGGCAGTTGCTCTACCGGCTGAGCTAACGGGTCGCATTTCTTATCATCTTATCAGGAGGACACGATTCCGGGCCGCCTGCGGCGGCCCCAAACGTGAGCCCAGCCAGCGGGTCGCGTTTGGAGAGGAGGGGCAAGGGAGAGGAGTGAGGAATACCCGCAGGGTGTTCCGAGCCCAGCGGACTTTGCCCCGACGACGTGGCAGGGATGGCTGGACTCGAACCAGCGGATGAGGGAGTCAAAGTCCCTTGCCTTACCACTTGGCTACACCCCTGTATAGCGAGGAAAGACATTGGGCCGGAGCAGAAGCTCCGGCCCTGCCGCCTCAATGTGGGGTGGGTAAAGGGACTCGAACCCTCGACACCCGGAACCACAATCCGGTGCT
>CATONV010000011.1 GCA_951801655.1 uncultured Oscillospiraceae bacterium
TCACCCAGCCCCGGGCCCGCCAGCCCTTGGCCCAGCCCTTGCCCAGGCCGTCGATAACATATTTGCTGTCGGAGTACAGCTCCACAGTGCAGGGCTCCTTCAGGGCCTCCAGGGCGGTGATAACACCGGTGAGTTCCATGCGGTTGTTGGTGGTTTGGGCCTCGCCCCCAGACAGTTCCTTTTTATGGGCTCCGTAGATCAGAATGGCCCCCCAGCCCCCAGGGCCTGGATTGCCGGAGCAGGCCCCATCGGTGTAGATGGTAACAGTTTTCATAAATTTCCCCAAACCCTCCCGCGCAAAATCGACGTCCGGTTGTTAAGAATAAGCGTCTCGAAGACATAAGCGTACCAGTGTAACGATAACGGACCTAATAAAAAGCCAGGATTCGAACCCGGCTAAGCGAGGTCCCGCCCTCTCCCATACAATGCGCCCATTGGCCCCGGCACATTGGGGCTTGACATCCGCCTTTTGCGCAACCAAATTTTTATAGCAATTCCGTGGTCCAGTTCTTCTCCTGAATGGTCTCCTCCAGCTCCCGCAGGTCCTTGGACAGGCCGTCCACCTGCTTTTGCAGCTTGCGGACATCCACTGTACTCTTAATCTTAATCTCACTGGCGCTATGGCGGCGGACCAGAGAGCTGGCATTGTCCAAAAATCCCCGCAGGACGCCCAGCTTGCCTTTGAGGCAGTCCCGCTTTGCCAGCAGGTCGGACAGGGTGGACCCGTCCTCCAGCTTTGTGGAATTGTTGGTGCGGTTAATGGCGGAGATCATCTCCTCCAGCCGGGCATAGTCCGCCTCCAATTCACAGAGAAGCTCCATGGGGTCCTCGGCGGGCTGTTCCCCCTCCTGGACCAGGGCGTTGTTGTTCAGCCGGCTTTCCAGCTGGCGGATTCTCGTTTGCAGCTCAGACCGCTGAGACAGGGCGTTGGCTAACTTCATAGATTACAGCTCCTTCAAAATCTGTTCCCGCTTTTCCCGGTATTCCCTCTCGTCAATGAGTCCGGCAGTTTTCAGGCTTTCCAGCTGTTCCAGCCGCCGCTTGGCGTCCAGGGCGGTGGAGAGGATGTGGTCGTGGGTCTGCGCAGGGGAAGGGGGCTGCTGCGCAGACCTCTCCTCCTCCTCGTCCGTTTCAATCTGGTAAGAGCGGCCCACCAGTCCACTCTTTCCCAGAGAGATCATCGTTCCGTTCACCGCAAAAAAGATTCCCGCCGCCAGGAATAGCAAACCAATCAGTCCGGCTGATGGAAGAATCGCTGTCAGAGAGATGATGGCGAATATGGTTCCAAAAGCGGCGTGGAACACACCCATTCCCCGCATCATGGTCTTTTCCGTTTTGGTAGCGGGTTTATACCGCACCATATATCGTTTTTTCATCCCTTGACCTCCTCTCAGGAGGGCGGCCAAAGGCCGCCCCTACAGGGGCCGGCGGGCGGATGATATCCGCCCCTGCGGTCATTCCTCCGCCGGGGTCTTTCTCTCAGGCGGGGCCTCCTCGGGCTGGACTTCCTCAGAAGTCTCAGCGGTCTCCTCCCGGTCGGCCAGGGCCAGGGAGATCACCTTGTCCCCCTCCTCCTTGAAGCGCATGACGATGACGCCCTGAGTGGCTCGGCCGGCCATGCGGATGGCGTCCACATGGGTGCGGATGAGAATGCCCGCCTGGGTGACTACCAGCAGGTCCTCGGAGCCGTCCACCACCTTGATTCCCACAATGGGGCCGGTTTTCTCGGTGACCATATAGTTCTTGATGCCCAGGCCGCCCCGGTTGGTGATGCGGTACTCCTCCACAGGGGTCCGCTTGCCAAAGCCCTTTTCGGTGATGGACAGCACCGTCTTGCCCTCAATGGCCCGGGCAGCGCCCACCACATAGTCCCCCTCCCGCAGGCGGATGCCTCGAACGCCCACGGCGTCCCGGCCCATGGGCCGCACGTCGTTTTCATCAAAGCAGACCGCCATACCGTCGTGGGTAGCGATGAGAATCTTCCTGGTCCCGTCGGTCTCCCGGACGGATACCAACTCGTCCCCCTCATCCAGGCGCAGGGCCCGGATGCCGTTGTTGCGCAGATTTTTCAGGGTCTGCACCGGCAGGCGCTTCACGGTACCCTGTCGGGTAACCATAAACAGATACAGCTCTTCGTCGCCTCTCTCCCGGTAGTGGAGCATGGTCTGCACTTTCTCACCCTGCTCCACCTGGAGTATGTTGATGATGTTAGTCCCCTTGGCGGTCTTGCCGCTCTCGGGAATCTGATAGCCCTTCTTGCGGTAGACCTTGCCAGTGTCGGTGAAGAAGAGAATATAGTCGTGGGTGGAGGCGGTGAACACGTCCACCACATAGTCCTCCTCCCGGGTGGTAATCCCTTTTTTGCCCATGCCCCCCTTGGACTGGGCGGCGTACTCACTCACCGGGGTGCGCTTAATATAGCCCGCCTGGGTAAGGGTGAAGATGCACTGCTCCTCCTCGATCAGGTCTTCGATGTCGATCTCGTCCTCCACGTCCTGGATCTCAGTAATCCGGTCGTCGCCGTACTTGTCCCGGATGGCGGTGAGTTCCTCCTTGAGAACCCCCCGCAGCATCTCCTCGCTGGCCAGCAGCTCATTGAAGTAGGCGATGCGCTCTTCCAGCTCCTTATACTCCGCCTCCAGCTTCTCCCGGTTCAGTCCCTGAAGGGAGATCAGCCGCATGTCGCAGATGGCCTGGGCCTGGACGTCGTCCAGGCCGAATCTCTCCATCAGCTTTTCCTTGGCGTTGTCATAGCTGTTGCGGATGATATGGATGACCTCATCAATGTTGTCCTGGGCGATCAGCAGGCCCTCCAGCAGGTGGGCTCTCTCCTGGGCCTTTTTCAGGTCGTATTTGGTGCGGCGGATGATGATCTGCTCCTGATAGGCAATATACTCGTCCAGAATGTGCCGCAGGGACAGAATCCGGGGCTGGAGCTTTCCGTTCACCTCTACTAGGGCCAGCATGTTGATGGCAAAGGTGGTCTGAAGCTGTGTCTGGGCAAAGAGGCGGTTGAGAACCACCTGCGGGTTGGCGTCCCGCTTCAGCTCGATAACAATGCGCATGCCGTTGCGGTCGGTCTCGTCCCGGATGTCGGAGATGCCCTCCAGCCGCTTGTCCTCCACCTGGTCGGCCATGTTTTTGATGAGCATCCGCTTGTTCACCTGATAGGGAATCTCGGTGATGACGATGCGGGTGCGGTCCTTGCCGAACTCCTCAAACTCGTGCCGCGCCCGTATGGTCACCCGCCCTCGACCGGTGGCGTAGGCCGCCCGAATGCCCGCCCGGCCCATAATAATGGCTCGGGTGGGGAAGTCGGGGCCGTGAATGTACTCCATCAGGTCGGCCAGGGTGGCCTCCGGGTCGTCCAGCACGCAGATGGCGGCATTGATCACCTCCCGCATGTTGTGGGGCGGGATGTTGGTGGCCATGCCCACGGCGATGCCGCTGGACCCGTTTACCAACAGGTTGGGGAAGCGGGAGGGCAGCGTCTTGGGCTCCCGGCGGGTCTCGTCAAAGTTGGGGTCCCAGTCCACCGTGTCCTTTTCAATGTCCCGCAGCATCTCATCGGAGAGTTTGGACATTCTCGCCTCGGTGTAACGGTAAGCCGCCGGGGGGTCTCCATCGATGGAACCAAAGTTGCCGTGGCCGTCCACCAGCACGTACCGCATGGAGAAGTCCTGGGCCAGGCGGACCAGAGCGTCGTAGACGCTTTGATCCCCGTGGGGGTGGTAGCGGCCCAGCACGTCGCCCACGCAGGTGGCCGACTTTTTGAAGGGCTTATCCGCCGTGAGGTTGTCCTCGTACATGGCGTAGAGGATGCGCCGGTGAACGGGCTTCAGACCGTCACGCACGTCGGGCAGGGCCCGGCCCACGATAACCGACATGGCATATTCAATATAGGATTTCTCCATCTCCGGCACCAGGGGGGAGGTGACGATCTTTTGGTCCGGGTAGCGGATCTCCTCGGGATCGTATTGGGGTTTCTTAGACATTTATTGTGTTCCTCCTTGTTAGAGGTGGGTATTTCAATTAAAAAGTCTCTTTCAGCCAATCCATGCCTGGGTAGGGTTCAAGGGTGTGGATATACCACTCCACGCACTTCGCCGCCAGCTCCCGGTCCCTCATGGTGCATTTCATAGGAAATACAGACTGCGAATCGCTGGGCTCTATGGGGGCCTCTTCGTCGGAGTCCAGAAGCTCCGGGTCGAAACAAGCCCAGGCGGTTTCCGTCTCCGCATCCCAAATTTGCAGGAAAATCAGGTCAGGAGAGGATTCCAGTGTCAGATAGCCCTCCTCGCCGTATTCATCTGGACACAGCATCAGGCTGCGGCGCTTCCCGGTACGGATATTTTCCACGATACTCTGCATATTCTCTGGAGAAAGGTCGCTGATCTCCTGATTTGGGAGAGCTCCCCAGCTGGCACTCTGTACTTTGATCTCCTCTGGCATGGGTGGAACTGCTTGTTTTTTGATGATCTCTCCCATACAAAACGCTCCTTAATAGTCCAGGTTCACCGCATATTTGGCGTTGCGCTCGATGAACTCCTTCCGGGGCTCCACCTTCTCGCCCATGAGGACGGTGAAGGTCTCATCGGCCCGGACGGCGTCGTCCAGCTCAATACGGCGCAGGGTGCGCTTCTCCGGGTCCATGGTAGTGTCCCAAAGCTCCTGTGGGTTCATCTCGCCCAGGCCCTTAAAGCGGTTAATCTCCACCTTGGCGTTTGGATTATCCCCCCGCATTTCGGCGGAAATGGCGTCTCTCTCCTCCTCGGAGAAGGCCAGCCTGGTCTGCTTGCCTCTCGTCAGCTTGAACAGGGGGGGGACGGCGGAGTACACATAGCCATTCTCAATGAGGGGCCGCATGAAGCGGAAGAAGAAGGTAAGCAGAAGGGTGCGGATGTGGGCTCCGTCCACGTCGGCATCGGCCATGATGATCACCTTGTGATAGCGCAGCCTGTTCAGGTCGAAGTCGTCTCCGATGCCCGCCCCCAGGGCGGTAATGACGGGGGTAAGCTTGTCGTTGCCGTATACCTTGTCCGCCCGGGCCTTTTCCACGTTGAGCATCTTGCCCCACAGGGGAAGGATAGCCTGGAAGCGGCTGTCCCGTCCCTGAGTGGCGGAGCCGCCGGCGGAGTCGCCCTCGACGATATAGAGCTCGGTGAGCTCGGGGTTTGCCTCATTGCAGTCCCGCAGCTTGTCGGGCATGGCGGCACCCCCCAGGGCGGTTTTCCGGCGGATGGACTCCCGGGCCTTCCGGGCGGCCTCTCGGGCCCGATTGGCCATGAGGGCCTTATCCAGAATGGCCCGGCCTATAGATGGGTTCTCCTCCAGGTAGGTCTCCAGCTTTTCCGAGACAATGGAGTTGACCAGAGTGCGCATCTCGCTGTTGCCCAGCTTGGCCTTAGTCTGGCCTTCAAACTGGGCCTCAGTGAGCTTGACTGAGATGACCACACTCAGCCCTTCCCGGCAGTCGTCCCCCGAGACCTTCTCATCGTCCTTAAGCATTTTGATCTTCCTGCCGTAGGCGTTGAGGACGTTGGTGAGAGCCCGGCGGAAGCCCTCCTCGTGCATGCCGCCCTCGGGGGTATGCACGTTGTTGGCAAAGGAGACCATGACCTCCTGATAGCCGTCGTTGTACTGCATGGCCACCTCGGCCATGGAGTCCTCCCGGGCTCCGGACATGTAGATCACTTCGCTGTGCAGGGGATCCTTATTTCGGTTGATGAAGGTGACAAACTCCCGGATACCCCCCTCGTAGCACATGTCGTCCTCCTGCTCCTGTCCAGGGCGCAGGTCCACTGTCTGAATACGCAATCCGGCGTTGAGGAAGGCCTCCTCCCGCATGCGGGTGTGAAGGGTGTCGTAGCTGTACTCCAGGGTGTCGAACATCTCCGGGTCGGGCTTAAAGGTGACGGTGGTGCCGGTGTGGTCGGTCTTGCCCACCACTGTCATCTCCTGGGTAATTTTGCCCCGGGAGAACTTCATCTCATAAATTTCACCATTTTTGTGGACCTGGACCTCCAGCCATTCACTCAGCGCGTTGACCACCGAGGCGCCCACGCCGTGAAGACCGCCGGACACCTTGTACCCGCCGCCGCCGAATTTGCCGCCGGCGTGGAGAATGGTAAAAACCACCTCCAGAGCGGGCTTACCCGTTTGAGGCTGGATGTCCACCGGAATACCCCGGCCATTGTCGGTAACGGTAATGGTGTTGCCCGGGTTGATGGTAACGGTGATGTCGGTGCAGTGGCCGGCCAGGGCCTCGTCGATGGAGTTGTCCACAATCTCATACACCAGGTGGTGCAGACCTGACTCCGACGTGGAGCCGATATACATGCCGGGCCGCTTGCGCACCGCCTCCAGGCCCTCCAGAACCTGGATTTCCGACCCGCTGTACTCGTGGTCGGTCTGGGTTGTGTTCAGTTCATTCAGCTGGTTCAGTTCTTCAGACATAGTGTACCTCCGCGATGGTAAAATCCTATTGTAGGGGCGGATACGATCCGCCCGAAGACACAGTAACACGCTTTGCAGCGGGCGGATAATATCCGCCCCTGCACCGTTTAGCGGCAGGAATTACAGTTCCAATTCCTCGTCATCCAGGTCCACGTCCTCGTCGTGGTACTCGGGGCCGCCCTCGCCGCCCACCAGCTCGGTGGCCCGCATGCGGCGTTTATCCTTGGCATTCTCCACATTTTTGTGGATCAGTCCCTTAACCTGACGGGGATGCTTGACATTTTTCAAATCCAGGTGAGGAATACTTTTATCAGAGGATACCACACATACTGTCCCTACACCGAAAATCCGCTGGCCCAGAGACATGGTTAGCTGCAAATCCCGCACCCGGTAGAGAAGCACCTCGTCGGATTTAATATTGAAAAAACCTGTCTCACAAAACAGCCGGTCTTCGCTGAGGCGGTACCGGGTAAAAGACAGGGGCAGCCCCAAATGGCGCTTGCGGTCCTTCCACAGATATTCGATGGATTCCACTATGATAACCTCCATTCTATTTCCTTTATGATATACCATGTAGGGGGCGGCCTCTGTGCCGCTCCGCTGTTATGACGCAAGGAGGACGGGGCGGCGCAGAGGCCGCCCCCTACAGAGCCAACCCGCCCCTCTCCGCCCGATGGGCCAGGGTGGCGGAGGAGAGGGGAGAGATGTAGATCACCGGCTCTCCCCAGCGGCTGTCCACCAGGATGAAAGACCGGGGCAGGTCCTCGGTGAGCCAGATGGCCCGACCCTCCGTCTCCGCTCTCTCCAGAAATTCCCGGGTCTTGTAGGCCCAGCTGACGTTGTCCAGGTCGCAGATGGCCAGAATGTCCCGGTCAGGAATCACAACAGATTGACCTAAGTGAAGATACATGACAAATATCACACTTTCCTTTTCCAAAATGCCATTTCCAGCAAATATCCAGCTAAAATTCCCAGCATAGCGGAGAACGGCAGGTAAAAATCCAATCCGCCTTCATACCAAAAGCCCCAGGTAAAGGACTGAATGCCGACCCACCGAATCAGATAAGGAAGCATAACTGCAAGTAGGGCAAACTCGGCAAAGACCATGGGAAACAAGCGTATTACAGTGCTTTTTATTCTTCCTCTGACAGCTGAAGCAACCAAAAACGCAGCCGCGCCGGACAACAGAAGGATCGGGAGGATGCAATAGAGATTCTCAGCTGTACACTTCAGAATATATTTTACATCGTACCAATCTATCATTACATCAGCCTCCCATTCTGAATATGAAATGCCTTACCGCCTTCTAAACCCTCCAGCTTCTCCTCCTCACAGCAGGTAATGAATACCTGTCCGCCCTGGATACGGTTGAGAACAAAGGATTGCCGCTTGGGGTCCAGCTCAGACAGCACATCGTCCAGCAGCAGAACGGGCCACTCGCCGGTCTCCTCCTGAAAAATTTCCCGCTGGGCCAGCTTGAGGGACAGGGCAGCGGTTCGGGTCTGGCCCTGGGAGGCATAGGTCTTGGCGTTTTTTCCGCCGATGTCCACCATCAGGTCGTCCTTGTGAGGACCGGACAGACATTGCCGGCTGTCCAACTCCGCCTGGCGGTGTTTTTCCTGGTGTTCCAGCAGCAACGGGAGAAGCTCCCGGGGACGCATCAGCGGATCATTCACTGTAGAAACTGTCTGATACCTAAGTTCCAGTTCCTCCCGGCCCCCGGAGAAGTTGGCGTGAATGGCCGGGGCCCTCTCCCGCAGCCGCTTAATAAAATGAGCCCGGTAATGGATGATAACTGCTCCCGTCTGGGCCATGCGCAAACTGAAGTCGTCCAGCATCTGGAGAAGAGATGGGTTTTCCTGCCAGTCCCGAAGAATGCGGGTCTTGTGTCCGTAAAGCCGGCTGTACTCCGCCAGCGCCTGGGTATACCGGGGCCGTAGTTGGCAGATAGCCCCATCCAGGAACCGCCGCCGCTCTTCGCTCCCCGCTCGGATCAGGGACAGGTCCTCCGGACAGAACAAAACGGTATTTAAAATTCCCGCCAGTTCTCCAGCGGTCTTTAATTTTACTCCGTTGGACCACAGCTGCCGGCCTTTGCCTCGGAGCAGTCTGGCTTCCAGGGTAAAATCCCGATCCCGGCTGAATACCTCTCCTTTCACAAAGGCGGAGTCGACATCCAGCATGATCATCTCCCGGTCGTACCGGGCCCGGTGAGATCGGGCGGCGGAGAGATAGGCCACCGCCTCCAGCAGGTTGGTCTTCCCCTGGGCGTTGTCGCCGTAGATCAGATTGACCCGAGGGTCAAACTCCGCCTCCAGATGGGAGTAGTTGCGGAAAAAGTCCAGCTCAAGTTTTTTGACAATCACGTAACCACAAGCTCCGTCTCGCCGTCAATGACGGCCCTGTCTCCGGGACGCAGTTTTTTCCCCCGCATGGCGCATGTCTCCCCATTGACGGCCACCCGGCCCTCCTGGATAATCAGCTTGGCGTCTCCGCCGGTTTCTACCGCCCCGGCGAATTTCAGCAGGTCCTGGAGTTTGATAAATTCGGTATGAATTTTAATCTTATGTGAATCCATTTTATCCCCTTTTTCACATGTTTCACGTGAAACTCTGCGTTTTCTCCCAAATTTTCTTAAAGACTGCCGTTTCCCAAAGAAAATGGTAATCCGGTACCGGATACCTCACGGTAGAAGGCGGCCTCTGCCACATTCTCATATGGGTTCAGCCATAAGCTGCCAATTCCAAGGGTAAAGGTGCAGAGAATGGCCCAACCGATGAAGCTGAAATGCAGGCAAAACAGCCTAAACCGGTTGCCGTACATCATCTCCTTGGACGCGGCGATTGCCTCCCCGGCAGTTATCTCCGGGTGTTCCGCCAGAATATATCCCGTCATCGCATAGCTGTAGGAGGCGATAATGCCTGGAATAATCAGAAGCAGAGACCACAGAAAAATATAGAGTCCCTTCAGAAGCCTGGTACAGACCGCATTTGTCCAATAGGGAAAATATTGAAATAGATTTTCAAAGCCGGCGTCGCCTCCGTCTGCCAGCAGAAGGGCAAACTTGGCGTAGCCCACGCTGACAACACTTCCCAATAAAAGCCAGACAGCGGCAATGACCAGCGCCGCCAGCAGGATATACAGGATACCCCCGGCAAGGAGGACCATGATCCCGGGATCACCACCAGTGGGGAAAATGTTTTGGCCCGCGATATTAAGATTTACATTTGCTCCCGACTCCGAAATGTTGAATTTGATTTCCGGCCCGCTGCTGCCTGTACCACCCAACACGGCGGCAACCAGAGTAACTATAACGGCAATAAACCACCTTCCGCGCAGGGCGCCGCGGGCAATTGCTCTGAAGTCTGCCGCGTATTTCATAAGCCTTCCTCCTAAGGTCAATTGGCTTTCAGCCGTACAGGCAGGACCATATAGACAAAGTTTTCCTCTCCCTCGGCGGGCAGGATGACGCAGGGGGCTACTCCGGAGGTGAACTCCATACACAGCTTGTCGGCGGGGGCGGCCTTCAGGGCGTCCATCAGATATCGGTTGTTAAAGCCGATCTCCAGCCCACCGCCGTCTCCGGTGATAAGACACTGATCGGCGGCGTCACCAATGGCGGTTTTGGTGGTGATATCCACCATTCCGTCTCCAAAGATACAGCGCAGGGGGGACTTAAGCTTCTCGCTGATGATCAGGGAGACCCGGTCAATGGAAGACAGCAAAGCCCGGGTTTCCACCTCCACCTTGATGGAGTTATTTCTGGGGATGGCGTTGCGGTAGGCCAGAAAGTCCCCCTCCAGACGCCGACATACCAGCACAGTGTCGCCGGTCTGGAACATGATGTGCCGGGCGCCCTGGGTCACGGTGACCGTCCCCTCACCGGAGCAGATTTTCTCCACCTCGCCCAGGGCGGAACCAGGGACAACGAAGGAGAAGGCGTCCGCCCCCTTTTTCTCTTCCACCGCCTCGTGGCGCAGGGCCAGACGGTAGCCGTCCACCGAGACCACGGTGAGGCCGTCACCCTCCACCTCAAAAAGGGAACCGGTGTGGATGGGGCGGCTTTCATTGTCGCTGACGGCGAACAAAGTCTGAGAGATCATGGACCGCAGCACGGGCTGACCGATGGTGAGTGTGTTCTGCTGATCCACATTGGGCAGCTCAGGGAACTCCTCCGGGTCGGTACCCAAAATATTAAACTCAGAGAGACCGCATCTGATATTTACCGTGTATTTCTCTTTCTCCGTGGTAAAGACCACCACGTCGTCGGGCATTTTTCGGACAATCTCACCAAACAGTCGAGCGGACAGCACCAGAGACCCCCCTTCGGTAATTTCGGCGGGGACGGTGGCCTGAATACCGGTTTCCAGGTTGTAGCCGGTGAGGCGGAGTGTTTTTCCCGCCTCAATGAGAATGCCTTCCATAGCCGGGATGGAGCTCTTGGCAGCCACCGCTCTTGAGGTAACAGACACTGCGCTGGACAGCAGGGCCTTTTCACAGGAAAATTTCATAAGCAGTTCCTCCAATCTCTTTCTCTCCCCGGAAGGGGGAGGAGAAGATTTATTTTAGTAACAGTAGTCAGTAGGCGGAAAAAATGTGGAAAATCGGCCAAAGGCCTTGACTCTCTAAGAAAAGCGGTTCCACATGGGATGTGGGAAAAATCGCCGGCTTTCCACATGCCCCGTTTTTTTCCACATCTGTCCACCAACATTCCACATTTTAATGTGGAGAACTGAGAGAGATTTTCAGGGAGTGCATTATTCATACCGGCTGTTGATATTGGTTGTGATATCCTTGATGATCTCCGCCTTCTCAGGATCGGTTTTTACCAGGTCCTCAATACGGTTCAGGGCGCTGAGGACGGTGCTGTGGTCCCGGCCGCCGAACTCTGCGCCAATCTCCTTCAAGGACAGGTTGGTCATGCGGCGGATCTGATACATGGCGATTTGCCGGGCCAGGGAGATGTCCTTGGAGCGGCCCTGTCCCCGAAGGAGGGAAGACTCCAGATTGTAGAACTTGCAGACCTCCTCGATGATGACATCGGCGGTGGGCAAAATATCCGATTTCTCCTTGAAGATGTCCTTTACCGCCCGGATGACGGTGTTTTTGTCCACCTTGTCTCCGTTCAGGTCCTGATAGGCCATGATCTTGTTAACAGTACCCTCGATCTGCCGCACATTGGCGGTGATGGTCTCGGCAATCAGCTGAATAATGTAATCGGGCAGTTCCATCCCCATGCGGATGGCCTTGTTTTTAATAATAGCGGTGCGGGTTTCGTAGTCGGGGGGAATAATATCGGCTAGCAGACCCCACTCGAAGCGGGTCTTCAGCCGGTCCTCCAGCCGCAGCATCTCCTTTGGAGGGCGGTCGGAGGTGAAGACAATCTGTTTTTTCAGTTCATACAGGGTGTTGAAGGTGTGGAACATCTCCTCCTGGGTGGAGTCCCGGCCGGCGATGAACTGCACGTCGTCCATAAGGAACACATCGGCCCTGCGGTACTTGTCTCGAAATTCCTGAGTGCGCCCCTCCCGGATGGCGGAGATAAGTTCATTGGTAAAGGCATCTCCCTTAACATAGATGATTTTATAGTCCGGGTTATCGCTATGAATGGTGTGGGCGATGGAGTAGAGAAGGTGTGTTTTGCCCAGCCCGGACTCCCCGTAGATGAACAGGGGATTGTAGCTCAATCCTGGATTTTCGGCCACCTTCCGGGCGGCGGCGTGGGCAAACTTGTTGGAGGAGCCCACTACAAACCGGTCAAAGGTATACTCCTCAGTGCCAGGGAGGAACAGACCGGTTTTGGGCTTTTTTTCTTCTCCCTCGGTGAGGACGGTGACCTGAAGGTCGGCGGAGAACAGCTCATGAAGGGCGTTTTGGATGGGGGTGACGTAGCGCGTGGCGATAATATCCCGCTTGAACCGGGTAGGGCTGTATAGGACGAAGCGGTTCTCCTCCAGAGACACGGCCTGGGTGTCGTCAAACCAGGTGTTCAGGGTGGTGGCGGTCATCTCCGCGGCCATGAGGGATTTTACCTTTTCCCAGATTTCAGCGGCGGGGTCCATGGCGCTCCTCCTTTTCATTCATTTAAAGCGCCCTCCCCGCTCGGGCGGAGAAGGCACGAACTCACGTGAATTTCCACACCATACATTATACCAAAAAAGGCGCCGGACAGCAAGGTTTTTCCACATTTTTTCTTTTTAAATGTGTCCTGGGACACCGCAGGGCTTGTATGGGGAGAGAAAAAAGACTACAAGATGTGGAGAGAAGGAAAAAAAGTGGAAAAAAACCTTCCCGCCTAGCAAAAAAGATGGTTGACAGGGCCGGTATATATCCGTTATAATAGGGGACGTATCTTTTGGAGAAGGGGTAGTTTGATCCCTTTTCCCGCGCCGTCTGGCGAGGACGGCCGAGACCGCAGACCGCAGTTCCAGCGGAACTGTTGTTGAGCCGGGAGAGCCGGCTTAAAATCTAAACTGAGGAGGTGTCCCCCATGCTTCGTACCTATCAGCCCAAAAAGCGTCAGCGCTCCAAGGAGCACGGCTTCCGCAAGCGTATGGCCACCCGCAATGGCCGCAAGGTGCTGGCCCGCCGCCGCGCCAAGGGCCGCGCCCGCCTGACCCACTGAGTTAGACAGAAGAGGCAAAGCTGCCTCCTGCCGCCAGTGAGTCTTATCGGACCGGGACGTACAGTTTAGATAGCGCACAACCAGGGGCGTGGGAGAAAATCCTCCGCCCTATCTGTGCATACGGAGGAAAACATGAATCATACCGTTGCTTTGAAACAAAATCATGAATTTCGCCGGCTGTACAACAGAGGGAAGAGTGTTGTCTGCCCTTATTTCGTCATCTACTGCCGAAAAACCGGACGGCCTGTCAGCCGGCTTGGCATCACCACCGGAGTCAAGTTGGGCAACGCCGTCAAGCGCAACCGGGCCCGCCGGCGTATTCGAGAGCTCTACCGCACCCGAGAGAAAGGCCTTCTCCCCGGCTATGACATTGTGGTGGTGGCCCGTACCCGAGCCATTTATGGCAGATATGCAGAGATGGACCGCTGTTTTGGTCAGTTGACGAGAAAATTGGGTCTGACCGTAAAAAAAGAGGACAGGCCCCGATGAAAACTCTGATTTTGTCCCTGATCCGATTTTACCAACGCGCGATCTCACCCCTGCGCCCCCCGTGCTGCCGCTTTATTCCCACCTGTTCGGAGTACTCTCTAGAGGCGGTGGAAAAATACGGCGTTGTCAAGGGGGGCTGGCTGGCCTTGCGCAGAATTGCGAAGTGCCACCCCTTCCACAGGCAGAAGTCCATTGAATATGACCCCGTGCCCTAGGGACTCTGCCGCAATTTGATATGCGGAGGTATTTTTAGTGGGTATTATTTTACAACCCTTTGCCTGGCTGTTGTTGTTTTTCTACAATCTGTTCAACAGCTACGGCATTGCCCTGATCCTGTTTGGTATTGTGATCAAGCTGATTTTGTTCCCCGTAACGCTGAAGCAAAAAAAGAGTATGATCCAAACCACCATGCTCTCGGGCAAAATGCAGCAGCTGCAAAAGCAGTACGGTAAGGACAGAGAACGTTACAATCTGGAGCTTCAAAAACTCTACGAGAAGGAAAAGGTAAATCCCATGGGGGGATGTGTCTGGTCTCTGATCCCCATGTTTGTACTCATTGCCCTGTACGGCATTATCCGCGAGCCGCTGACCTACTTTATGAGTATGTCCGCTGAGCAGATCCAGATCCTGGCCTCTCAGTTGAACTGGCCCGAAGTGGCGGTTTCCAGCGGCTGGGTGGCTCAGAACGCCATGGAAAAGCTGCAGGATCAGCTGGCCCAAGGTAAGATTACCGGGCTGTTCCAAAACGGGGCCTATAACCAGTTGTATCTTCTCTCTCTGGTCAATTCGGAAAATTTGGCTTCTCTCCAGTCTGCCACCGGGGCTGACGGTCTGTTTGTGTTGAACTTCCAGTTTCTTGGCATTGATCTGTCCAAGATTCCAACCTGGAGATTCTGGGCCGGCGGAATCACCCCGGAGTCCATTGGCCTGTTTGTGTTGCCCCTGATCTCCGTCGCCGTGTCTTTCTTGTCTATGAAGGTATCCATGTCCACCAACCAGATGAACAAACAGACGGAAAACAAGCAGATGGACAGCACCAACAAGATGATGTTGTGGATGATGCCGATTATGTCTTTGTGGATCGGCTTTACCGTCCCCGTCGGCCTGTCTGTCTACTGGATTACCCAGTATTTTGTTACGATGGGGCAGGAGGTCATCTGCGGCAGGATGTTGAAAAAGGACTACGAGGCCGCCCGTGAGGCCTCCGCCAGGCGAGAGGCTGAGGAGAAGGAAGAGGAGAAGCGCCGCAAGGAGGAGGCCCGTCTGGAGCGCCAGCGCCGGCTGGAGGAGGAAAAGAAGAACCGAGGCAAGAAGAAGCCGAAGAAGGATGCTGAGCCTGATCAGGAGGGCATCAACCGGGAGGACAGTCGGGAAGGAATCCGGGCCTATGCCCGGGGCCGGTCCTACATTCCGGGCCGTTACGGCGGCGTAACCCCCTATACCGATCCTAACCAGCTGTTCCGTGCCGTAGAGGCCGCCGAAGCGGGCAAAAAGAAAAAGAAGGGTAAGGAGAAGCAGGAAGGTACTACCCAGGCCGGGTCCATCCAGATCCCGGAGGGAAAGCCTGTTGAGCCCGTAATTCCAGAGGAAAAACCCACCCCTATCGAGCCCCCCGTGGAGACTGAAGAGGTTGAAGTGGAAGTTGAGGAGATCGAGGTTGAGGTGGATGAGGATGAGAATAAGGAGGGCTGAGTGATGTTAAAATGGATTGAAACCACCGGGCGCTCCGAGGAGGACGCCATTTCCGCTGCGCTGTTCCAGCTGGGACTGGACCGGGACGACGTATCTGTGGAGGTTATTGAGAGGGCCAAGTCCGGATTTTTGGGCTTTGGCAGCAATCCGGCCAAGGTGCGGGTAAGTTACTGTGAGGTGAACGGGGTGGCCCGTCCTATCGGTGACGAGACTGTAGAGACTGTCTTTGAAGAGAAAAAGCCAACTCCCAAAGAGGAGCCGGTTGTCCCTGCGGTTAAGCCCCTGGAGGAGGCGATTAAGCCCAAGGAAAAGGAGAAGCCTGCCCCTGCGGCAGAAGAGACTATTCTGTCCGCCAAGCCGGGAATGGCCCCGCCCAAACCCCGTCAGCCTAAGCTTGAGCGTCGGGAGAGTCCCCGCAGGGAAAACCGTCTTCAGGAGGGGGACGAGGTTCTCATCGGCAGTACCCCTGCACCCCGTGAAACTGTCACCATGGACCCGGTCAGCCCCGAGGATGAAAAGGCCAACCAGATCAGAGACTTTCTCACCGGCCTGATGGGCCACCTCCGGGTGGAGGCCGTCCCAGAGATTTTTATCACCAATGAGGGCAGCTACAAGGTGATTCTTCAGGGCAAGGACCTGGGCGCCATCATCGGCCGCCGGGGCGAAACTCTGGACGCTATCCAGCAGCTCACCAGCTATACTGTCAACCGCAGCCAGTCCAAGCGGGTGCGTATCCATGTAGACGCCGAGGGCTACCGGGCCAAGCGAGAGGAGTCTCTGCGCCGGCTGGCTGTGAAGGTGGCGGGCAAGGTAATCAAGTATCGAAAGAACATGACTCTGGAACCCATGAATGCTTACGAGCGCCATGTGATTCACACCTCTCTTCAGGACTATAAGGGCGTTACCACCTATTCCACCGGCGTGGAACCCAACCGCCGTACTGTGGTGGCCTACTCTCCTCATCAGAGATAAGTAAAAGGCGGAAGGGAAGACCCTTCCGCTTTTTTTAATTTTCTGGGCGAATGAAAAAGTTTTTGGAGGTGATCCTGTGTCCACTCCTCTGTGCGATGTTCTAAGAGAGTATGCTGTCCGAAATCCTCTCAGGTTCCACATGCCGGGCCATAAGGGGAAATTTCTCCCCGTCCCTGAGCTGATGGAGACGGCCCCTTTTGATGTCACCGAACTGTCTCCCACTGGAAATCTTTATGCCGGCGGGGAGCCTTTCGATCAGGCCCAGCAGCTCTGGGCAGACCTGTTTGGTTTTGAGACCTGCCAGTTTCTTACCGGCGGTTCCACCATGGGTATTCACACCGGGCTGTCCCTGTGCGCCCAACCAGGAGGCAGAATTCTTATGGACCGGAGCTGTCACCGGGCGGCCTTTAACGCCTTGGCCCTGCTGGATCTGGAGCCCGTCTGGCTGGAGAGGACCTGGTTGCCGAGTGAAAATTTGATTGGCCCTGTTTCTCCGGGAGTGGTGGAGGAAAAGCTGGAGCAGTACCCGGATATTAAAACGGTCTGTATTACTTCTCCAATTTACTCCGGAATGCTATCTAATATTGGGGTAATTTCTCGCATTGTCCATACTCACGGTGGAAAACTATTTGTAGACGGCGCCCACGGGGCCCATCTGCCCTTTTTAGGACTGGACCCTTTCTGCGGGGCGGACGCGGTGGTGGTCAGCGCCCACAAGACCCTCCCCGCTTTGGGGCAGTCTGCCCTGCTGTTTACCAGCGGAATAGACCCGGACCGAGTGCGGCAGATGGCCTCGGTATATGGAAGTTCCAGCCCATCTTATCTCATAATGGCCTCTCTGGATGGGGCGCGTGACTGGCTGACGGGAGAAGAGGGCTGGCATGCCTACCGCCGGGCGGCCTGTCGGGTAAGGGAGCTGCGGACAAAATTTCCTTCACTGAGTGATAACCTGTTTTCCTTGGACCCCTGCCGTTTTACCCTGAAGGTAAAGGCCGGTCCCCCCTTTGCGGAGCAGCTGGAGGAGAGGGGCATCTACTCTGAGATGGAGGACGGCGGTCATGTGATCTTTATCTGTACCGCGCAGGATAGCGATGAGGACTTTGACCGTCTGGAGAGGGCACTGGAGGATTTGAGAGGCCGGATGGGGGACTGTCCGCCCATTCCCGCGCCCCCGCTGCCCCGACAGATGGTCTCCCCCCGGACGGCCCTGTTTGCGCCTGGTGAGATGCGTCCGCTGTGGAGCTGCGAGGGAAGGATTGCCGCCTCTCAGATCGCGCCTTATCCTCCCGGTGTCCCAGTTGTGGCCCCTGGGGAGGAGATTTCAAAAAAAGAGCTGGCCTATTTGGAGAAAATAGGGTATAATATGCTGTCAGAAGTCCGAGTGATAACCAGAGGCTAGAGTATAGCCGGCGGCAAAAGCCAGTGGGAGGGATTCTATGAATCTGTTCGCCTTAGCGGGAAATGAGAGGGTTAAAGAGCAGCTGTCTCAACAGGAAAAGGGCCGGGGCCTGTCCCATGCCTATATTATTTCGGGTCCCGCTGGTTCCGGGCGGCATACTCTGGCCCGGTTGTTGGGCTCGGCCATGCTGTGTACCGGCCAGGGAGAGAAGCCCTGCGGCATATGTGTCTCCTGTCAAAAGGCGGCCAAGGGGATTCACCCTGACATGACCCTGATCTCCGGGTCGGAGCCGGGCAAGCCCATCGCGGTGGATCAGGTGCGTGCCCTCCGGGCTGACGCCTATATCCGCCCCAATGAGGGCGAGAGGAAGGTATATCTCTTGGAAGACGCCGACCAGATGAACCCTTCTGCTCAGAACGCTATGCTCAAGCTGCTGGAGGAGGGGCCGGCTTACGCTGTTTTCCTCATCATTGCCGGCAATGCCGGAGGACTGCTTCAGACGGTGCGTTCCCGCTGTGAAGAGACGGCCTTGATTCCAGCGGGTGAGACGGAAGAGACAGACTGGGAGAGACGGAAGCTGGCGGAAAAACTGGCGGCTGCGCTGGAGAGGGCCAGTGAGCCGGAGCTGCTGGAGACCGCTATGGCCCTGGATGCAAAGCGGGGCCGGGAGGAGCTGTCCGCCCTGCTGGACCTGCTGGAGGAGGAGCTGGCCCTCCGGGCGGCACGGGATGGCGACCGCCGCCGGCTGATGCGGGCGGTTGAGCTGGTGCGAAAACTGCGCGGCGCGGCAAAGCTTAATGTCAATGGCGGCCAGCTGTCGGGCTGGCTGTGCGCAGGAATGTTTGACGCGCCGCGTTGAAACCCCCTTTTTCCCAGGAGATGATTAATACAAATCGCATTATATTGAGGAGAAAATACCTATGGTAGAGATTATCAGCATCCGATTTAAGAACGGCGGAAAGGAATATTACTTTAATCCAGATGGCGTTCAGTTCCAGGTGGGAGACGGCGTTATTGTGGAGACAGCCCGGGGGACGGAGTACGCCTACTGTATCCGGGGCAATAACATGGTGGATGAGATTGATCTCACCGCCCCTCTCCGCCCGGTGGTGCGCAAGGCCACTCCGGAGGACGCCAAGCTGGTGGAGAAAAACAAGGAGAGGGAAAAGCATGCTTTGTCTGTCTGCCAGCAGAAGATTGCCGAGCACGGGCTGGACATGAAGTTGGTCAGCGCCGAGTACAGCTTTGACGGCAGCAAGATTTTGTTTTTCTTCACCTCTGAAGGCCGGGTGGATTTTCGGGCCTTGGTAAAGGATCTGGCGGGCGCCCTTCACAGCCGCATTGAGCTGCGGCAGATCGGCGTTCGGGACGAGGCGAAGATGCTGGGCGGACTGGGCATTTGTGGAAAACCCTTTTGTTGTTCTCAGTTCCTGGATGAATTTCAGCCGGTATCCATTAAGATGGCCAAAACGCAAAATCTGTCTCTCAATCCCACCAAGATTTCCGGAACCTGCGGGCGGCTGATGTGCTGTTTGAAATATGAGCAGGAGGCCTATGAAGATCTGGTGAAGAAAGCACCCAAGCAGGACTCCTTTGTGGAGACGCCTGACGGCGCGGGGACGGTGTCCGGAGTTAACCTGCTGCGGCAGACGGTCCAGGTGAGGTTGGAGTCCGATCCGGAAAGCCCGAAAACCTATCACAACTGCGAGCTGTGTGTGGTTCGCAGCGGAAAGGGCAAGCGGCCCGAGGGCTATGTGGAGCCCCCCCTGGAGGAGCTGGCCAAGCTGCGCCGCAAGGAGACTCCCTCGCCGATGACGGAGGAGGCCTCTCTGGCCGCCGCTATTGAGGCGGCCTTCCCCAGCCGGGAAAAACCGGAGAGTCAGAACCGCCGCCGCCGTTCCAGAGGGGAGGAGAGAACTCAGAAGGAGAGGTCCCCCCGGGAGGCCACGCCGGAGCAGGGGCCTAGGGAGGAGCGTCCGCCCCGCGAGGGTGAGTTCCGAAACGGAGGCAGGCGCCGCCGCCACCGGCCGAGAGGGGGCGGCGGAAAGCCCCCCACGTCCCAGCAGTAGAGAGAAGACGGACGGACCGCCGTTCAGGCGGCCCGTCTTATTTACATTTGTAAGGAAGTGAGAGGATGGCCGGTTTTTTTAACGCGTTGTCGGCTTGTATGGTGTTGCTGATGCTGATGTCAGTGGGCTATTTCATGGGTGTGCGGGGCTGGATGACGTCGGCGGAAAAGAAATTTGTCAGTAAATTTATTGTCAATATTGCGGTACCCTGCAACTGTATTGTGGGGCTGCTGAACAATCTGGACCGGGAGGGCATTGTCCGGGCCGCCGGCATGATGGCCGCCGGGGTGGTGTCTGTTATCTTAACCGTGCTGGTTTCAGCGGCGGCGGCGACGCTGCTCCGCCTGCCCCGGGAGAGGTGGGGAGTATTTGTTGCCATGGCCGGATTTTCCAACACGTTATTTATTGGGATTCCGGTGTGTACACAGCTTTTTGGACAGGTGAGTATGCCCTATATTATGCTCTATTACATTGGCCACACCACCCTGATGCAGTCAATCGGCATGATGCTGCTGGAGAGGGCCGGGGCCAAAGCGGGCCAGAAAAGCAGTCTTGTCCAATTTCTAAAGGACGTATTCCTCAAACCCCCTATTTTGTCGGTTATTTTCTCCATTGTATTGCTGGCGCTGGGGCTGAAGCTGCCCGGCATTTTGATGCGCTTTGCCGACTATATCAGCGGGTCGGTGTCCCCGCTGGCCCTGATCTACTGCGGATTTATCGTCTATGAGGTGGGGTTGAAAAACCTGCGCTTCGCCCGGGGTCTGCCCACTATGCTGATGATACGGTTGGTACTTGCCCCGGTGATCGGTATGGCCTGCTGTACTTTGATGAGGATGGAGGGGCTGGCTCTCCAGGTGTTTGTCGTGGAGGGCGCCCTGCCGGTGGTGAGTCAGGTTACAGTGGCGGCCGGAGCCTATGGCGCGGACGAAAAATATGCTGCCACCGGCGCCTGTTTGTCTATTTTGTGCAGCTTTATAACCATTCCCATTTTAATGCTGGTTTTAGGATGAAAAACCCGCCGCACTCAAGGGCGTTGTTTTAAGAAACCCTGTAGGGGCGCATAGTATGCGCCCCTACAAAGGTTTTTTCATCTCAACGCCCCGTCCTGCGGCGGGTTTATTTTAAATCAGTCCCAGGTCATATTTCCAGTCCAAAACCCGGCGTACGGCCTGGTCCACCCGACTTTGGGAGAGGGAGCCGTCCTCCAGGGCGGAGAGGACCTGGGGAATTTGGGTTTGAAAATCGGTGGTGACCACCATGTCGCATCCCGCTGTCAGGGCCAGCACGGCGGGGGATTGACGCTTCTCCTTGGCAAATTGGGTAATGGCTTTCATGGCCAGGTCGTCGGTAATGGCCGGGCCATCAAAACCAATCTCCTCTCGGAGAATCCGGTATACAGCCGGGGAGAGGGAGGCAGGCCGATCTGGGTCCAGGCAGGTGACAATGTTGTGGGAGACCAGCACGGCGGAGGTGCCGTTGCTGGTCTCAATTCCCGCCTGAAAGGGGAGGAAATCCTCCTCCTGGAAGGTCTCCAGAGAGCGTTCATCCACTGCCATGCCCTCGTGGGTGTCGGCGTTGTCGCCGTAGCCGGGAAAGTGCTTCAATACGCTGCCCATGCGGTCCGCCTCCATCTGAGCCACCACAGCGGCAATGTATTCGCAGGTCTCCTCCGCGCCCAGGCCCAGGGTGCGGTCGTAGATAAAATCGCCGGGGTTGGTGGACAGGTCGGCCACCGGGGCGAAATTGACGTTGATGCCTAGGGAGGAGAGCAGTTCATCCTTCTCTCGGCAGTCAGCCAAGACGGCCTCCAGCCCGCCCTGCTTGTACAGCTTCTGAGGGGAGGAAAACCGCTTCTCCCTCAGCTGGGGATTGGAGCTTACCCGAACCACGGTACCCCCCTCCTCGTCCACGCCGATAAGCATGGGGAGGTGGTTGGCCGCCTGGTAGACGGAAATCTGATCCTGCACCTCCTGGGCGGTCTTGTCCTTGAAGTCCCGGGCAAAGAGGAGGTAACCCCCCAGGAGATATTCCGCCGCGATCTCGCCTCCATAGTCGTTTCCGGGGCATCGGGCAAAAAAGAGCTGGCCCACTTTCTCCTCTATTGTCATGGAGGCCAGCAGACTGTCGATGGTCTCCTGCCGGGGATCGGGTTCCGGTTCGGGATCAGGAAACTCCACGGGTGCGAACACCTCCTGCCCCTCCGCCGGGGGAGGGGAGGGGGGTGGCGTGCTTACATCCTCCACGGGGGGAGACACAGAGGCGCAGCCCACCAGCAGGAGGGCCATCAGAGAAAGGGCAAGATATTGTTTCATGGTGTTCTCCTTAAAAACCGCCCCGCCTTCTTCAGGCGGGGCAGTCCGGCTTATTCTTCTTCCATCTTGGTGATGGCAATGTTCAGCTCGTCTAGCTGCTTCTGCTCCACGGTGGAGGGCGCGCCCATCATCAGATCCTGAGCATTCTTGTTCATGGGGAAGGGGATCACTTCCCGAATGGACTCCTCCCCGGACAGGAGCATGACCATCCGGTCCACCCCGGGGGCGATGCCCGCGTGGGGAGGCGCGCCATAGGTGAAGGCGTTGTACATGGCGGGGAATTTTTTCTGTACGTCCTCCTCCGTCAGACGGACCAGCTTAAAGGCTTCCACCATGATTTCCGGGTCGTGGTTGCGCACCGCGCCGGAGGACAGCTCCACCCCGTTGCACACCAGGTCGTACTGGAACGCGGTGATGGACAGGGGGTCCACCTCACCCTTGATGGCCTTTTCGATGATCTCCAGGCCGCCGTTGGGCATGGAGAAGGGGTTGTGGCAGAATTCCAGCTCGCCGGACTCCTCCCCAATCTCATACATGGGGAAGTCCACGATCCAGCAGAACTCATACCTCTCCTTGTCCATATGCACGGGGCAGAAAGCCCCCAGCTTGTTGCGCAGCACGCCGGCGGTTTTCTGGGCGGCCAGCAGGGCGCCGGCGGTGAGGCCTACGAAGCAGCCCTTCTCCAAACGGAGGGCTTCCACCACCTGGTCCTTGATAGGCTGAACAAACTTGGCGATACCGCCCACAATCTCCCCGTTCTCGTCGTAGCGGAACCAGTAGGCTTTGCTGCCCGACTGGACCTCCACCTCGTTGCACAGCTCATCGATCTGCTTTCGGGTTCCGGAGAAGTCGGACACAACGATGGCTTTCACGGTCTGATTTTCAAAGGGCGGGAAGCCGCAGCCGGCCAGCAGAGAGGTGGCGTCGGTCACGGTCAGGTCGATGCGCAGGTCGGGCTTGTCGGAGCCGTATTTTTCCATGGCTTCCAGGTAGGGGATGCGGACAAAGGGCGCCTTTGAGGCAATGTCGTACTTGCCGTACTTGGCAAAAATGGGGGGAAGAACATCTTCCAGAACGGCGAAGACATCCTCCTGATTGGCAAAGGCCATCTCCATGTCCAGCTGGTAGAATTCGCCGGGGGAGCGGTCGCCTCGGGCGTCCTCGTCCCGGAAGCAGGGGGCGATCTGGAAGTACTTGTCAAAGCCGGAGGCCATCAGCAGCTGCTTGAACTGCTGGGGGGCCTGGGGCAGGGCGTAGAACTTGCCGGGGTGCTTGCGGGAGGGCACCAGGTAGTCCCGGGCCCCCTCGGGGGAGGAGGCGGTGAGAATGGGGGTGGTAATCTCCAAAAAGCCGTGGTCGGTCATGGCGGAGCGCAGGGCGGACACCACTTGGCAGCGCAGGACGATGTTCTGCTTGACCTCGGGGTTGCGCAGGTCCAGATAGCGGTATTTCAGCCGGGCGGACTCGTCCGCTTCCCGGCTGCGGTTGATAGGGAAGGGCAGCTCATTGTGCCGGCAGCGGCCCAGCACCTCAATTTTGGCGGGGACCACCTCAATGTCGCCGGTGGGCAGCTTGGGGTTCTTGCTGTCCCTCTCCCGGACGGTGCCGGTGACTGAAATCACCGTCTCCTTGTTCAGCTCCTTGACGGTTTGGATGGTATCCTCCGTCTCCAGCACGACCTGGGTGGTGCCATAGAAATCCCGCAGGACCAGGAAGGCCAGGCTTTGACTGACCTCCCGCAGGTTTTCCATCCAGCCCGCCAGGGTCACTTCCTGGCCTGCCTGCTCCATGCGCAGCTCGCCGCAGGTGTGGGTGCGGTAAAAGGTGGTTGTGTCACCCATAAGATCAACTCCTATTTGTATTATTATTTTTGAATATTACTGATCGCATATGGATTTCAGCGTTTCTTGAAGCTTGTCCGGGTTGGAGGGGGCGTAGCCCTGCCACTGGTTCTCCTCCTTCCCGGAGACCCACAGATGCTTGCCGTCCCAATAGGCGATATAAAAGGAGGAACAGCCGCTGACCTCACGGACTGCAATCCCGTTCGTGCCGGGTCTCTGGAACGGGAGAATCCGGGTGTACCTCTGCCCACGCAGGGCGTTTAATGCAGCCCGCCCCGGTGCGGCCTGCTCCGCTGTAACGGGGAAGTCGCTCATACCGGGATAATCGCCCTCGTGGAGAATGCCGATGGTATGGACCGCTATTTCCGGTATCCCACAGCCGGAGTTCTTAATTTGGTCGTAGGTAAGCTCCTCCGTCAAATAAGCCGCAGTCAGACCAAGGCCGAAGGCGGTCAAAAGGACAAGGAGGGTGCAAAGGGGCCAGAGCAGCTTTTTCATAGAGCTCCTTTGTCCAAAATGGGAGTTTCGCCGCTCTTGGCGGTAATGGCGGCAACGATTTTGCCCACAGCCTCGCCGGTGGGAATCAGCTCCTGCTCGCCGGAGCGCATATCCTTCAAGGACACCTTGTCCTGTTTAATCTCGTCGTCCCCCAGGAAGACCACATAGGGGACCCCCAGCTTATCGGCGTAATTCATCTTCTGCTTGAACTTCTTCTGCTCGCCGTAGATCTGGGTGCGGACCTGGCAGCCCCGCAGCTGGGTGGCCAGGGCGATGGCGGGGCCCATGTCCCCGGTCATGGGGAGGATGAGGACGTCGGCGGGGGCGGTGTTCAGGGCGTCGTTCAGATAGCCCTGATCCTCCAGAACGAAGAACAGCCGTGTCAGACCGATGGAAATTCCAACGCCGGGGAGTTGTTTATCGGTGTAATATTCCGCTAAGTTATCATACCGGCCTCCGGAACAGATGGAACCGATCTCCGGGTGGTCCAGCATGGTGGTCTCGTAGACGGTGCCGGTGTAGTAGTCCAGCCCCCGGGCGATGGTCAGGTCCAGCACAAAGTGGGTTTCAGGTACGCCGAAGGCGGCCAGATTTTGGGCCACTGCCGTCAACTCGTCCAGGCCCTCGTCGAACATGGGGTTTCGGCCTCGGTAGGCATCCAGGGCAGCCAGAACCTGGGCGTTGTTCCCCCGGATGGCGATGAATTTCAGAATCTCGGCAGCCTGTTCGTCGTTAAGGCCGATGTCGGGAGAGGTGAGAAGGTCCCGGACAGATTTTTCACCGATTTTCTCCAACTTGTCCACCGTGCGCATAATAGACCCGGCCTGAGGGGTCAGGCCCAGCATGGCATAGAAGCCGTTTAAAATTTTCCGGTTGTTGACCCGGATCTGGAACCGCTTCAGCCCCAGGGAGGTGAAGGTTTGGTAGATGACGGCGGGAATCTCGGCATCGTTGAAGATGTCCAGCTTGCCGTCGCCAATGATGTCAATGTCCGCCTGATAGAACTCCCGGAACCGGCCCCGCTGGGCCCGCTCGCCCCGATAGACCTTGCCGATCTGGAAACGGCGGAAGGGGAAGGCCAGCTTGGCGTAATTCAGGGCCACGTACTTGGCCAGAGGGACTGTCAGGTCAAAGCGGAGGGACAGGTCGCTGTCCCCCTTGGTGAAGCGGTAGATTTGTTTTTCCGTCTCGCCGCCCCCCTTGGCCAGCAGAACCTCGCTGGCTTCAATCAAGGGGGTGTCCAGGGGGGTGAAGGCATACCGGGAGAAGGACTCCCGGATGATGGCCGCCATGCGGTCAAAATGGATCTGCCGGGCAGGAAGGAGCTCCATAAAGCCGGACAGGGTGCGGGGTTGTACCTTAGCCATAACTCAAAATCCTTTCTTTTCAAATACACACATAGTTGTTCTTTTTCTTTTGTGAAAAAAGAAAAGAATCAAAAGAAAAAAGGAACAAACGCTCCCATCCCCAGAATCGGACGGGAGCGCGTACATGCGGCGGGGGCCCCGGTTACAGGGCGAAGGGCACCCGGTTGGGGTTCATAACCTCGCGCCAGCCCAGATCACCCCGAGACAGGCCGTGGATCAGCAGCTCGGCGGTGGCCACATTGGTGGCCACAGGGACAGAGTGCTGGTCGCACAGGCGGGTGATGTACAGCACATCTTTGTCCATTTCGTTGTCCTGGGGGGAGTTGAAAAAGAAGACCATGTCGATCTCGTTGTAGATGATGCGCTGGCCAATTTGCTCAATCCCGCCGTGTTCATGGGACAAAAAAAGCTGGACAGGCAGGCCGGTGGCCTCCGCAACCATACGTCCGGTGGCGTTGGTGCCGCAGACGGAGTGCTTGGACAGGACGCCGCAGTAGGCGGTACAGAATTGTACCATCAGTTCCTGCTTTTTTGTATGGCTCATAATGGCGATGTTCATGGCAGCAATACCTCCTTGATTCCTTGTAATGGGCGGATAGGCTAGCGAATGCGCATAATGGGTACCCGCCGTCCCTCCAGCCGCTGGGCGATGTTCCAGCAGGCCAGGGCGGCCCCCCGTCTGCCGCGGACGGTGAGGGGCTGACCTAGGTTGGCGCACAGGATGACCTGTGGGTCTTCAGGAACCACACCGAGGAGGGGCAGACCGGCGGTATCCATGGCGTCGTCAATGGTGGTGCGCAGCTTGCGCAGCAGCCGGGTTTGGATACGGTTCATCACCAGATGGATCTGTTTCAGATGTTCCAGTTCAGCCACCGTCCGCTGGGCATCCCGCAGGGAAGAGGCGTCGTTGGTGGCGATTACCACGGCCCGGTCCACCTCTCGGGTGGCCAGGCGGAAGCCGACGCCCAGGCCGGCTGGGGAGTCGATTAGAATGTAGTCGTAGAGGGTGCGGGCTTCCTCCAGCAGGGTGCGGATTTTTTCTGAGGTAAGGCTGGCGGGGAGAGACATGGGAGACGTGAGAAGGGAGAGACCTTTCAGGTCCGGATGTTCCACGGCGGCCCGGGCCAGGGGACAGCGCCCCAGGGCCACGTCGGAGAAATCCATCAGCGCTCGGTCATTCAAGCCCAGGGAGATGTCCAGATTTCGCAGGCCGATGTCCATATCAATGCACAATACCCTGCGTCCCATTTCGGCCAGCGAGGCGGCCACGCCGCTGGTAATGGAGGTCTTCCCGGTGCCGCCCTTACCGGATGTAATCGCGATCACGGTGCCCATGGAAGATACCTCCTAATTCACAGCTTTAATATATCATAAATCTGCCATACGTCAACCATTTTTTTGCAAAATTTTAGAAAAAATTTACAAATCAGCCGATATTTTTCGATTTCTTCTGATCAAAGGGGTTCTTTTTGTATTTTCGACCATCGCCGGGGGTATTCCTTCAGAGTGGGAGCCATTTTTTGAATGATGACAAGACGGTGCGTAATATCGGTTCCGGGGATGAGGTAGTCCTGAATTTCTGATATTCTTCCGCCCAGCAGGCGGATGGCGTGATCTGCTTCAGCCAGCTCCTGGTCGCTGCCGGTGGACTTCATGGACAGGAAATATCCTCCCACCTTTACGTAGGGCAGGCACAGCTCGCACAGGACCCGCAGGTCGGCTACGGCCCGGGCGGCGGCAAAGTCGAAGCTGTTCCGCCAGCCTTTTTCCAGGGCCTGTTCCTCCGCCCGGGCGTGGACGGCGGTCAGATTCGCCGCGCCGTCCAGCTGCTGACTGATCTGAATCAGCCAATCCAGGCGTTTGTTCAGGCTGTCCAGCAGGGTGACGTCCAGAGAGGGGACCAGAAGCTTCAATACCATTCCGGGAAAGCCCGCTCCAGTGCCCACGTCAATGAGGGTTTTGTTTTGGAAGTCGCAGAACTTGAGAAGGGCGGCGCAGTCCAGCATATGCAGTCGGGCCACCTTTTCCGGTTCTCGGATGGCGGTAAGGTTCATCACCTGGTTTTTTTCCAGAAGAAGCCGTCCATATTGGGCCAGCTTTGCGGGGGCGTCCTGGGGGACCTGCCAGGTCAGTCCAAGGGCCTGCAGTCCCGCGGAGATGACTGCTTCCATTGCCTACCCCCCCAGAATGGAGATGCCGAATACGGTGACGTAATCGGAGAAGTTGGACAGCAGACCGACGATGCCGATGGGCAGGGTAATCAGGGCCAGCAGCCAGCACAGGACGGCCAGGGCGATGGCGGGCCGTTTTCCCGGTTTGCCGGTGCTTTTCCAGGACACGAGGGCCACCACGCCCAATCCGATGAGACCGGGGACGGTGAGAAGAGGTCCCAGATTTCTCAGCCCGGTTGCGGTGAAAAAGAAGTAGGTGGTCAGAGACAGCAGGATGAGGGCATAGGCCAGGCCGATCCAGGCCAGGGTCCGCTTTACGGGGGAGGAGGGGGTGAAGCCGCTGTTCTTCGTCTCCTCGCGGGTACGTTTGTCCATTTATGCTTTCTCCTTTAACAGGTCGCGGATCTCAGTAAGCAGCTTTTCCTCGGCGGAAGGCTGGGGAGCCGCCGGGGGCGCTTCCTCCTTCTTGTGGTGAAGTCTGTTCATGGTTTTTATGAGGCAGAACACCACAAAGGCCATAATCAGGAAGTTAAGGATGGCCTGGATAAAGTTGCCGTAGGCGATGACCGCTCCGTTGACGGTAAAAGAGAGGGCCGCAAAGGAGATACTGCCGGTGAAGATGCCCAGGATGGGCATAATGATGTCGTTAATGAGAGAGGTGGTGATGGCGCTGAAGGCGCCGCCGATGATAACGCCTACAGCCATATCCATCACGTTGCCCCGGGCAATGAACTGCTGGAATTCTTCCATGAATTTTTTCATGTAAATCCTCCTGTTTTGTAAATTACCGCGCCCGGTCCTCACTGCTGCGAATGCGGGTCTCCTTGATACCCATCTGCAGGTTGTACAGGGTCTTGTTCAGGGAGGTGATCTCCTGTTCGGTGAGCTGGGCGAAGAGGATGCCGTAGCGGAACTGCCCCGGGGCGTGTTCTACGCACCGGACGATTTGTCCCAGGAAGTTCAGTGGGGCGTACTCCTCCAGCTTCACCCGGATTCGGACCACCTCGTCCTCCATGTGAATATACTCGGATTGAACGCAGCATCCCCCGGTGCTGATGTTTACCAGCTGGCAGTTCTCCGGGTTTTTGAAGCGGTCATCATCCCTGCGGTACAGGGAGACAGGGGTGGTGAAGGGGAGACGGAAGGCCCCTCGATTTTCCACGTGACTCTCCATTTTCAGGTTTTTCAGCTTGAGGACGGTCCGGCTGGACTCCTGTACGATGGCGCTGAGGCAGATGGGAATCAGCTTTTTGTCATAGCCGCTGAGACTCAGCGCCGCGCCGATGGGCGACACCTTGAAGGACAGCTCTCCTGGCAGCCGATTCAGGGTGAGAGTATCGTCGGTGAGTTCAGCGATCCGACCGGTCAGAAGGGGGTCCCCGTCTTTGGTCATGACCTCGATATGCATTCCGGTAAACAGCTCTCCGGTGGGGGCGCTCTCCGGCTGTACGGACGTGCGCTGAGTGGTCTGCTCTTCGTCAAGCAGCTCCTCGTCCTCCTCTTCATCTCGGGAGAAGAATGAAAAAATACCCATTTGGAGTCTCCTTTCCCAGTGTTATTTCTTGGGGATCATCATGTTAAGGCCGCCCATATAGGGGCGGAGCACTTCGGGAATCAATACACTGCCGTCGGCCTGGAGGTTGTTTTCCAGAAAGGCAATGAGCATGCGGGGAGGCGCTACTACAGTGTTGTTCAGGGTGTGGGGCAGGTAGGTGCCCTTTTCGCCCTTCACCCGCATTTTCAACCTTCTCGCCTGGGCGTCCCCCAGGTTGGAGCAGGAGCAGACCTCAAAATACTTTTGCTGTCGGGGGGACCAGGCCTCGATGTCGCAGGACTTGACCTTCAAATCGGCCAGGTCGCCGGAGCAACACTCCAGCTGGCGCACAGGGATGTCCAGCGAGCGGAAGAGCTCCACGCTGAACCGCCACATCTTTTCGTACCAGGCCATGGAGTCCTCGGGTTTGCAGACAACGATCATCTCCTGCTTCTCAAACTGGTGGATGCGGTAGACGCCTCTCTCCTCGATACCGTGGGAGCCCTTCTCCTTGCGGAAGCAGGGGGAGTAGGAGGTGAGGGTCTGGGGCAGGGAGCCTTCAGGGATAATCTGGTCGATGAATTTGCCGATCATGGAGTGCTCGCTGGTGCCGATGAGGTAGAGATCCTCCCCCTCGATTTTGTACATCATGGCCTCCATGTCGGTCTGACTCATCACGCCCTCCACCACGTTGCCGTGGATCATAAAGGGAGGGATGCAGAAGGTAAAGCCCTTGCTGATCATAAAGTCCCGGGCGTAGGCCAGCACCGCCTCGTGGAGGCGGGCCACGTCGCCCAGCAGGTAGTAGAAGCCGTTGCCCGATACGCGACCGGCGGCGTCCATGTCCACCCCGTTGAAAGACTCCATGATTTCGGTATGATAGGGAATCTCAAAGCTGGGGACCTTGGCTTCGCCGAAGCGTTCCACCTCCACATTGGCGCTGTCGTCCGGGCCGATGGGGACGGAGGGGTCGATGATATTGGGAATGACCAGCATGATCTTCCGGATTTTTTCCGCCAGCTCGGTCTCCTTCTGCTCCAGCTCAGCCAGGCGGTCGGCGTTGGCCTTGACCTTGGCCTTGGCTTCCTCGGCCTCGGCCAGCTTGGAGGGGTCCTTCTTGGCCTGGCCCATGAGAATGCCTACCTGCTTGCTGAGGGTGTTCCGGGCGGCCCGGAGCTCGTTGGCCTCGGACATGGCGGAGCGGTTCTCGGCGTCCAGCTCCAGCACCTGGTCTACCAGGGGGAGTTTCTCCTCCTGGAACTTCTTTTTTATATTTTCCTTTACAGCGTCGGGATTCTCCCGGACGAAACGAATGTCAAGCATGCTGATCCTCTCCTTTAAATAGTAAAGTTGATGTTTCACGTGAAACATTGGCTGGTATTGGGAAAGCCTTCTTCCTGGGAAAAGCTCGTTCCTATTTGATAACCTTGTTCCGGATCTCCATATACCGGTCGTAGGGGGAGAAGCGGTCGGTCCCGGTGGAGTTCTCCTTGGGGAGGTACTCCATCAGCGGGCCCGCTTCGGGGGTTGTGTCCGGACTCTCAATTTGAGAGATCAGGTTGCGGCACAGCGCAGTCCGCCCCCGGACGTAGGCGTCATTGATCTGCCAGAAGTAGTCCATGGCCTGGGTTGTCCATTCAAGGACATTCTCCGTGTGGGCGAGGGTATCGGTGACGTCTCTCAGGTTGACCTCGAATTCATCTGCCGCCGCCTTCTGCTTGGTGAGCTCCTGCTCCAGTTCAGCAACCTTTGCCTGAAGAACGCTGTTTTCATTCATCAGCCCCTGGAGGGTCTGGACGGCGGAGGCCGACTGTTTCAGGTCGTCGATCTGCTGTCGGCTTTGCCGTCTCTCCATCATAAAGGTGAACAGCAGGAGAACAAAGGCGGCCATAAAGAGAATGGCAATATACTGGAAGACAGAGTTTCGCCGTTTGCGTTGCTGGGCCCGGCGTCGCCTGGCGTCCTGGTCGGCAGGGGAGGAGGGACGGCGTTTTTTTTCACCGGTGTCGGGGAAGCGGTGCGCATCCTCAATAAAAGGTTCGCTGGTGTTCCTTCGGCGTCCCTCAGCCATCCTGTCCACCTCCCTGCGTGTTTAAACTCTGAAGCAGTGATAAAAGGACCTCCAGATCTTGTTCGTTGTAGTATTCCAGCTCAATGCGGCCTTTTTTGCCCTTGTGGGCGATTTTTACCTTTCGGCCCAGGTGTCCGGCTAGATCCTTTTCCAGCTCTCCCAGGTAGAGGGAGAGATCGGGACCTGTTTCCCTGGGCTTTTCCCTTTTCTCCTTTTGAAGTGCTTTGACAAGGGACTCGGTCTGCCGCACGGAAAGTCTCTCCTGAACTACCCGAAGGGCAACCTCTTTTTGCAGGGCGGCGGTGGGGGCTCCTAAAATGGCCCTGGCGTGCCCGGCAGAGAGAGAACCGTCCTCCATCAGAGACATCACCTCGTCAGGTAGGGCCAGCAGGCGCAGTGTATTGGTAATAGCGGGCCTGGATTTGCCCATTTGCTGGGCCACCTGCTCCTGTGTCAGGCCGTAATCCTCCATCAGGGTTCGATAGCCCCGGGCCTCCTCGGCGGGATTCAGGTCCTCCCGCTGAAGGTTTTCGATGAGGCCCAGCTCCATCACCTTCCGGTCGTCGGCCTCGATAATGATGGCCGGCACCTCTGCCAGCCCGGCGGCCTTGGCCGCCCGCCACCGCCGTTCCCCGGCGATGATCTGATAGTAGCCGCTGGCCAGGCGCCGGACGGTCAGGGGCTGAATGATGCCGTGGACCCGGATAGACTCGGCCAGATCGTCCAGCGACTCCTGGTCAAATCGCTTTCTGGGCTGATTCAGCCCGGGTTCCACCTGAGAAATAGGCAAGGTTATCGATCCTTCTCCCTGGGCGGGCAGCTCCGGGTCGCCCAGAAGGGCGTTCAGTCCTCGGCCCAGGCCCAGTTCTGTCTTTCGTTTTGCCATAGCGTTACCTCACAATGCAGTCTTGTTCTGTTTTCTTACAAAAGAAAAGGATCACGCGTCCCCGGCGCACATCTCCTCAGCCAGCAGCCGGTAGGCCTCGGCGCCCCGGGAATAGGGGTCGTAGGCGTTGATGGGTTTGCCGTGGCTGGGGGCCTCAGACAGGCGGACATTCCGTGGGATAACGGTGGCGTACACCTGTCCCGGGAAATGGCGCTTGACCTCCTCCGCCACCTGGAGGGACAGGTTGGTCCGGCTGTCAAACATGGTGAGCAGTACGCCCTCCATGGTCAGGCCGGGGTTGAGGCGCCGTTTCACCAACCGGATGGTGGCCAGCAGATCGCTCAGACCCTCCAGGGCGAAGTACTCGCACTGAACGGGCACCAGCAGGGAGTGGGCGGCGCACAGAGCATTAACGGTGAGCAGCTCCAGGGAGGGGGGGCAGTCGACAAAGATAAAATCGTAGCGATCGGCCAGGCTGTCTAGGGCGTTTTTCAAGAGACACTCCCGGTTGTCAATGCCGATCATCTCAATGCCTGCCCCGGCCAGGGCCTTGTTGGAGGGGAGAACGTCGCCGAATTTGGTGGATACCACTGCCCGGACGGGGTCCGCGCCGCTGACCAGCAGATCATAGACGTTGGGGGAGGCGGTGTTCTTATCCACGCCCATGCCGGAGGTGGCGTTGGCTTGGGGATCAAAGTCGCACAGCAGCACCCGCTTGCCCAGCGCGTGGAGGGCGGCAGTAATATTGACGGTAGTGGTGGTCTTTCCCACGCCGCCTTTTTGGTTGACAACGGCGATGATTTTAGCCATGGGGTAGGCCTCCTTGGGAAAATGAAATAATAAGGTTGTGCAATTTCCCATTATATCAACTGCCGCAGAGGATTTCAACTGTTTTTGAAGGAAAAATAAAAAGGCCCCCGGAAAAGGGAGCCTGCGCCGCCGCCGGCGGCCAAAATGGAGACCAGTGGAGAGCGGCCCCATTGAAGAGGAGGGGCGACGAAATGAGAGAGACTTCGAGCTTGGGCGGAAGCGAAGGATGGAAGCTGCGACAACGATGTTTCACGTGAAACATGGTCAAGGCAGAGTCCGCTTTGCTCAAAGCACCCTGCCGGACATTTTTTGCTCCGCCTGCTTGCCGTTCCTCTCCAAATCGAACCCGCCGGGCTTTGATTTGGTTATGTAACTCTGCGGGGGATATGGATGGTGAGAGTAATTTCCTCCTCGTTGTCCTGGCGTTTGCACTGGGCGTCCACTCCGGCGGAGCGCATGATATCCAGACTGCGGGTGATGGTGTTCAAAAACAGGCGCACATCCTTGATGACAAAGGTGGGCCGTTTTCGTCCCGCCGGGGACTTGACCATAAGGGTGCCATCCACCAGGGCCTCAGTCTGGGCAACGGTGAGGTTGTCCGCCACAATTTGGCGGGCGGCCTCCAGCTGAGAATCCGGAGTATCCAGCCGTAGGAGAGCCCGGGCGTGGCGTTCAGTGGCGCCGTGATCCCGGAGGAGCTCCAGCACCTCCTGGGGCAGCTTGAGCAGACGGAGCTTATTGGCCACAGCGGACTGGCTTTTGCCGATGCGCCGGGCCACATCCTCTTGAGAGACGTGATAAGTGTCGATCAGGCGGCGGAGGGCCAAAGCCTCCTCCCAGAAGTCCAGGTCGCGGCGCTGGAGGTTTTCAACCAGGGCCATCAGGGAGGAGGACTGGCTGTCCGTCTGGATGGACAGGCAAGGGACGGTGTCCAGCCCGGCCAGTCTAGCTGCCCGCAGGCGGCGCTCTCCGGCCACCAGCTCCCAATGGCTGTCTCTGCGGCGGACAGTGAGGGGCTGAAGCACGCCCAGCTCCCGAATGGAGCCGGCCAGCTCCTCCAGTTCCTCCTGGGTAAAGGTGCGCCGGGGCTGATAGGGGTTGGGCAAAATGGCGTCGACAGAAAGAAAAATCACACGTCCGGTTTCAAAAATACCCTTCTTTGCCAGTGGCCACATAGTAGTACCACCTTTCTCATATGAATTGGCCGCCCTGCAGCCTCAGCTCAAGTTTACCATAAAATGGAAAATACACCGTCGAAGCCTGTCGTCCGCAGAAAATTTCCCGGGGAAGGTCAAAGACGGCGAATGAAAGATGGAATAATTTGGAAGATGCGCGGGGAGATACCAAAAGAATATACAAAATTCGGAAGGAAAACCGAAAAAAGGGATTGAAAAAAAGAGAAGCTTCCTGTACAATGTAGCTGTGATAATTTCCGCGAGAGGACGTGGCCCGGAAAATTCGGGCCACCGTCGTTTTTTCAGAAAGGCGGTGGAGGCCTATGGAGCTGCTGAAGAAGCGGATCCGTGAGGATGGTATCGTGAAGGGGAACGACGTGCTGAAGGTGGACAGTTTTCTGAACCACCAGATGGATGTTGCCCTTTTTGAGGAGATCGGCAAAGAGTTCCTGCGCCGGTTTGACGGCTGCGGCGTGAACAAGATCCTGACCATTGAGGCCTCCGGCATCGGGATCGCCTGTGTCACGGCGCAGTCTTTTCATTGCCCGGTGGTCTTTGCCAAGAAGAGCCGGACCAAAAACATCGCCGGTGACGTGTACACCACCAAGGTGGAGTCCTTTACCCACGGGCAGGTGTACGACGTGATTGTATCCACCAAGTTTCTGGGGTCCGGGGACAAGGTCCTTATCATTGACGACTTTTTGGCCAACGGCGCGGCGTTGGAGGGCCTCATTGACCTGGTGAACCAGGCGGGGGCGGAGTTGGCTGGAGCCGGCATTGTCATCGAGAAGGCTTTCCAGCCCGGTGGCAAGCGTCTGCGGGCCCGGGGCGTCCGGGTGGAGTCTCTGGCCCGGGTCAAATCCATGGACGAGGAAAGCGGCGTAGAGTTTGTGGATTAAAACCGGCTCCATCCGGTTTTAATATATAAGGTAGGAATGAAACGAACCCGAACTACGAAGGAGGAAACAGAATGAAGAAAATTCTCGCGCTGGCTCTGGCTGCGGCCATGAGCCTGTCCCTTGTCGCCTGCGGCGGCGGGAATACCAGTACCCCTGCGGCCAGCAGCAAGCCGGGCGCATCCGGCAGCGGCGCCGACGTGTCCACTCCCCCTCCCGCCGACAGCGGCGAGTTTAAGGTGGGCGCCATCTATATCAACAGCCAGAACGACACCGCCGGCTACACCTTCCAGCATCACAACGGCATCACCACCGCCATGAAGGACCTGGGAATGGACCCGGCCACCGATCTTCTCATTGTAGACACCGTGGCGGAGAACTATGACGATGTGTGCAAGGCCATCGACACCCTGGCCAACCAGGGGGCCAACATCATTTTCGGCATCTCCTTCGGCTATATCGACGCCATGAACGACAAGGCCGCCGAATACCCCGACATCTGCTTCTCCCACGGCACCGGCTACATGGCCAACGACACCAACTTTAACAACTACTTCGGCCGTATCTACCAGGCCCGCTACCTGGCCGGCATCGCTGCCGGACTGAAGTCCGCAGAGCTGGGCAACAACTCCATCGGCTACGTGGCCGCCTACAACACCGAGTACGCTGAGACCTGCTCCGGCATCAACGCCTTCGCTCTGGGCGCCCAGTCCGCCAACCCCGACGCCACCGTCTACGTGAAGAAGATCAACACATGGGGCGACGAGAACCTGGAGCGCCAGGCCGCCCAGGCCCTGGTGGACACCTACAACTGCGGTGTCATCTCCCAGCACTGCGACTCCGCCCAGCCCCAGCTGGTGGCCCAGGAGAACAACGTCTTTGGCTGCGGCTATAACTCCGACATGACCGAGCAGGCCCCTAACGCCCACCTTACCGCTGCTATCTGGCACTGGAACGTGTACTATCAGACCGCCATCCAGGCCGCCATGGACTGCGCCGGCGATGCCTCCAAGTTTGTGGAGAAGATGGGCGGCAACGCCTACTACGCCGGCCTGGCCGAGGGCTTTGTGGACGCCTCCCCTGTGAACGAGGCCGTGGCCGCCCCCGACACCGCCGCCGTAATGGACGCCGTCCGCAGGCTGATCAAGTCCGGCGACTGGGATGTGTTTACCGGCGTGAAGCTGAGCTATACCGTTGTTGACGGCAAGGTGGAGATTATCAAGACCGACGCCGACCTGGCGGACAACCAGGGCAACGTGATCGTAGCCGCCGGCGGCCCCTCCGTGGACGACGGCGTCATCAAGGGCAGCATGAACTACAACGTGGCGGGCGTGCAGGAGGGCTAAAAGCTTTCCGCCCAATTGACGCAGACCCTAACCGGGCCGGCCGGAGATTCCGGCCGGCCCGCGAAATTTCTCCCGTAGGGGGCGGCCTCCGCGCCGCCCCGTTTATACCAGGTAATTTCCGCAAGCGGGGCGGCACAGAGACCGCCCCCTACAGAATAGGGAGGGACTATGGAGAAACAGCAATACGCCATTGAGATGCGGGGCATCTGCAAGAGCTTTGGCAGCGTGGCTGCCAATAAAAACGTCAACCTGAACGTGAGGCCCGGGGAAATTCTTGCCCTGCTGGGGGAAAACGGCTCAGGAAAGACCACATTAATGAACATGCTGTCGGGCATCTACAAGCCGGACAGCGGAGTCATTCTGGTGGACGGGCAGGAGGTTGTCATTAACTCACCGGAGGACGCCAAGCGGCTGGGCATCGGCATGGTCCACCAGCATTTCAAGCTGGTGGACATCTTCTCTGCGGCGGACAACATCTGGCTGGGGGATGACAAGTCGGGGGCCATTTTGAAAAAGGACCGGTACACCACCGTCCGAGACATGGCCCAAAAATTCGGCTTTGACATTGACCCCCGGAAAAAGGTATACAATATGGCCGTGTCGGAGAAGCAGACGCTGGAGATTGTCAAGGTCCTCTGCTACGGAGCCAGGATCATCATCCTGGACGAGCCCACCGCGGTTCTCACCGTGCAGGAGACGGCCAAACTCTTCGACGTGCTGCGCCGGATGAAGGCGTCGGGCCACGCCATCATTATCATCACCCACAAGCTTAATGAGGTGCTGGAGATCTCCGACCGTGTGGCCATTCTCCGCAAGGGGGAGTACATCACCACCGTGGATACCGCCTCCACCGATGAGCAGCGTCTCACCGAGTACATGGTGGGGCGCAAGGTGGAGCTGAACATCCAGCGGCCGGTGGTGGAGAAGACACGTCCTCTGCTGGAGCTGCGGGACCTGACCATTAAAAATGACGAGGGCGCCGTGGCCATCGACCAGGTAAGTTTCTACATCCGGGGGGGCGAGATCCTGGGGGTGGCCGGCATCGCCGGCTGTGGCCAGAAGGAGCTGTGCGAGGCCATCGCCGGGCTGCGGCCCATTGAGAAAGGCATGATGATCCACAAGGGGGCCAACATTGTGGGCCTGCCGCCCAAGGCCATCCTGGAGAAGGGCATCTCCATGTCCTTCATCCCGGAGGACCGGCTGGGCATGGGCCTGGCCCCCTCCATGTCGGTAACGGACAACATGCTGCTGAAGAAGTACGACCAGTCCAAGGGGCCTTTTGTAGACCGGAAGACCGGCCGTGCGGAGGCCCAGCAGATCATCAAGGAGCTGGAGATTGTCACCCCCTCCACCGAGACGCCGGTGCGCCGGCTGTCCGGGGGCAACGTGCAAAAGGTGCTGCTGGGCCGGGAGATCAAGGCCGGGCCCAACGTAATTGTCACCGCCTACCCCGTCCGGGGGCTGGATATCAACTCCTCCTATGCCATCTACGACATCCTCAACCGGCAGAAGAAGGACGGCGTGGGCATCCTCTTCGTGGGGGAGGACCTGGACGTGATGATCGACCTGTGCGACAAGATCATGGTGCTGTGCCACGGCAGGGTGATGGGCGTGGTTCACGCCCACAAGACCTCCAAGGAGGAGCTGGGCCTGATGATGACCGGTGCCTTGGACCTGAGAAACAAGCATGAGGACAAGCCGGCGGGCATCGCCAGAGACAGCCGGATTGAAGACAGAGAGGAGGAGGAGGGATGAAAAAACGTCAGCCCCTTTTTCACGTGGTGAAGCGGGAGCAGGCTGGCCCCAGCCGTCAGATCCTGGCCTATGTGGCGGCGGTGGTGCTGGCCCTGTCCGTAGGCGCGGTGCTGCTGACCGTTCAGGGCGTGGAGCCCGTCACCTTCTACCGGCAGCTGCTTACCATGGGCATCCCGGGAAGCCGCTACCCTTGGCGGTCGGTGGAGAACTTCATCAAGCTGTTTGTTCCCCTTCTCATCACCTCCATGGCCCTGGCGCTGGCCTTTAAAATGCGCTTTTGGAACATCGGCGGCGAGGGCCAGTTCATTATGGGCGCCTTTTGGGCGGGCTTCGCGGCCATGAAGCTGGGAGAAATTCTGCCCCAGCCGCTTATGGTGCTGGTCATGACTCTGTGCGGGGCGCTGGGGGGCGGTCTGTACGGCGTGTTCGTGGCGGCGCTGAAGGTCCGCTTCGACACCAATGAGACCCTTCTTACCCTGATGCTCAACTATGTGGCCCTATACTTTCTGCAATATTTTGCAGAGACTAAAACGGAATGGAATTTTTTCCTGGACGCCAACTCCGCCCGACCCAAGTTCGCCAAGTTCCCGGAAAACTCTCAGATGCTCACCATTCCCATCGGCCCCTTTCAGCTGAACCTGTCACTGCTGGCAGCGGCGGTCATCTGCGTGCTTCTATACATCTATCTCAACTATACCAAGCGGGGCTATGAGATCGCCGTGGTGGGCGACAGCCCCAACACCGCCCGGTACGCTGGGATGCGCGTGGGAAAAATTGTCATCCGCACCATTTTTCTGTCCGCCGCCCTCATCGGCCTGGCAGGGGCCTTCCAGGTGTCCTCGGCCGGCGTGCTGTCCACCTCCATCACCAACGACGTGGGCTGGACCGGGGTTGTGGTGGCCTGGCTGGCCAAGCTGAACACGGTTGGGATTGTGGCGGCCTCGCTGCTGATTACCGTTTTGCAGTTTGGCTGTCAGGCAGCCAGCACCGCCTACCCCTCCATCGACGCCAACTTCGCCAATCTGCTTCAGGGCGTCATCCTCTTCATTGTACTGGCGGCGGACTTTTTCACCCGCTTCAAGCTGGTTCCACGAAGCAGAAAGGAGGCAGTCAAATGAACGACCCCATCAATGTGCTGACACTGTTTCTCTTTAATATTATCCTGGTGAACATTCCGCTTCTCTACGGAACGGTGGGAGAAATTCTGGTGGAGAAGTCGGGCAGCCTGGATCTGGGCGTGGAGGGCACCATGGCCATCGGGGCCATCTTTGGCTATCTGGCGGGGTGTGCCGCCAACAGTCTGGCAGTGGGGCTGCTGGTGTCCTTCCTGACGGCGGGGCTGTGCGGACTGCTTTTTTCGCTTCTCACCGTATCTCTCCAGGCCAACCAGAACGTAACCGGCCTGACCATTACTACCTTTGGCCTGGGGCTGTACTTCTTTGTGGGAAAGGGCATAGGGGAGAGGTGGCCGGCCATGACCGCCTCTGAAGGACTGGTAAAGGGCTATGCCTCTTTGGAATTTCCCCTCCTTTCTAAACTTCCTGTAATCGGAAAGGCCCTGTTTTCCCACAACATCCTGGTCTATTTGGGCATTGCCATCGCCATTGCGGTGTGGTGGTATCTCAACTTCACCAAGACCGGCCTGCGTCTGCGTGCAGTGGGGGAAAACCCCGGCGCTGCTGACTCGGTGGGAGTAAACACCCTGCTGTACAAGTATGTTCACCTGATCGTCGGCTCCGGGATTATGGGTCTGGGCGGCTTCTACATGGCCCTGTACATGAGCGGCTCCTTCGAGGGCTCCAACTGCTGGATCAACGGCTACGGCTGGATTGCCATTGCCCTGGTCATCTTCGCCAATTGGAACCCCGCCCTGGCCATTTTGGGCACCCTGGTCTTCGGCTTTTTCAACACCCTGCAAATCTATTCCGGTCCTCTGGCCGGAGTGTTTCCCGGCCCTCTCGGCTGGCTCAATGCCATTCCACCTCAGTTGTACAAGGCCCTGCCCTTCCTGATAACCGCCATTGTGCTGGTGGCGTCCTCAGTCCGTAAGCGGGAGGGCTCCGGCCAGCCCGCCGCCCTGGGCCTGAACTACTTCCGTGAGGAACGCTGAAAATTACTAAAAGTATAATCAGAGCGTAAAATTACAGGAGTGTCCCATTCGGGACACTCCTGCGCTTTATGCTTTCGCTGCCTTATCCTCAGTGCTGCCCCCCGCCTCCAGATACATCTCTTCCAGTTCCCTTTGCGTTCTCTCAATTTCTTTTGTTAGGTCGGTCAGTCGGTTGAATGCGTGATAATAGAGTTTCTTGTACGTTTCGTTTTCCATGTCGAACCCTCCTTAATTCTATTTTACCTGTTTGGCCGGTAAAATCAAGAGCTTTTGCAAATATTATCTGATTATCAGATAATTTGCAAGGAGGACACCTTTGTGCCAAAGAGGAGGAGCGTCGGTTCAGAAAACTTGATTGGACAAAATGTAGTTTTATTTCGCAAACGTATAGGGTTAAACCAAGATATGTTACTCTCCAGATTGCAGGTATGGGGAATTGATATTAGCCAGACAACGCTTTCTGATATTGAGGGGCAGAAGCGAAAGGTGTTTGACAAAGAGCTGCTTGCACTGGCTGATATTTTGGGAGTCACACTGGAGGATCTGTTCTCCGGTCCAGAGAAAGAAAAATAACAGGGGTGTCTGGTTGAGACACCCCTGTTTGCTATTTTATGATACAGCCCGACTTCGGGACACATGCCTTGAGGAGAACAAAAGCCGGCCCAATTGAAAGGCGGCGGCCAGGCAGGCGTGGGAGAAAAAGGCGGTCTGTTCGCACAGGGTGAAGCCGAGGAACCACCGGACGGGGTTGGAGGGGAAGTGCCCGTCAAAGGGGACGCCGCCGGTGATCAGGTCGTACAGCCGCCAGAGAAGGGGGACCGGCATAATATAGACATAAACGCCCAAAAACAGCGCGGCTGCGGCGATGAGGAGGGAACGCCTTTTGTTCACCGACTGGCCCCGGTCCCACCAGGCAAAGCACAGCCCGATGGTGCAGCAGACGCACAGGCGCAGGAGGAGTCCGGTCAGGTTGAAGGCGAGACTGGGATAGGTGGCGTATATGGAGATATCCCAGAGGAACAGTGGAATGTCGCACAGGAGGGTTACGGCCAGGAGGCGCAAAACAAGCCTTCGCCGGGACACGCCATCCGGCCCGGGGGACGCAGAGACTGTCTCCAGCAGCGGCGGCAGGACTGCCGGAGTCTCTATACCCTCCGCGCTGTTGAGAAGGTCGTCCACCGGCACGCCGTACAGCCGACTCAGCGCCAGCAGGTTTTCCGCCGAGGGCAGGGCGGCCCCCGTCTCCCATTTGGAAACGGTCTGCCGGGAAACCTCCAGCGCCTCGGCCAGTTCAATCTGGGACAGGCCCTGTTTCTTTCTAAAGAAGACCAAGGTCTCTTTCAAATCCATAGCGAATACCTCCTTGTTTCTGCAGTGTTGTTGAATTATAAGGACATCATATCCTCTGCGGCCGGATTTGGCAACCAACTTTAGTTTACATTGGAGGTATTTTCAAGAAATTTGGGGAAAAGCCCTGTGGGAACTCCGGTGTGGCGTCAGCCGGCCAACTCCGCCTGAACGGCGGACTGGAGAGACAGCATCTGATCCCAGAAGGAACCCACATCCAGCTTGACAAGGGCGTCCATCTTCGCCAGGTCCAGTTCGGCCTTCTCTATTTTTTCCTCCAGCAGGGAAGAGATGCACTCATCCCGGAAGTCGTCCGGGTTCATAGGCAGGCGGAGAATGATGTGGTAGCCGAAATCGCTCTCCACCACGTCGCTGATCTCCCCGTCCTTCAGGGCCAGGGCGGCCTGCTCAAAGGGGGCGACCATTTCGCCCTTTCTAGTGGTGTAGCCGTCAGGATTGGCGGCCAGACCGGTGTCCTCGCTGTACTCGTTCATCAGGGTGTCAAAGAGGGCGATGGGGTCCTCTGCCGCCCGGAGTTGGGAGAGAAGGTCATCAGCGGCAGCTTTTTTCTGAGCGATGGCAGTCTCGTCCAGCGGTTCCCGTGTGTCCAGATCGATGGTAGCCAGCAGGATATGCTTGGCCCGGTACTGGCCGGACCTGTCTAGGTAGGCGTTTACCTCGGCGTCGGTGGGGTAGTGGCCGCTGTTTTCTCCGAAATAAAGCTCCTGAAGCTGATCATACAGGTCGCTGTTCTCATTCAGGCGGATGAGGAGGTCCTTTGTCAGCATGCTGGACCAGAAGGAGTGGATCACCCGATTCTCGTCACTGCCGGCCTGTACGACCAGGTTGGCGTACTGCTTGTCAACCTCGGCGGCCACAGAGGGGGCAGGGGTGAGGGACTCCTGCCGGGCCAGCTCCCGCAGGGAGGCGTGAAAGCAGGCGGCGTCCATAGCCTGATCCAGCATATACTGGCTGAAGGTAACTCCCTCGGCCATCTCGGTGTCCCAGGGCAGGGTGGTCATCTGGCCGTTGAACGGAGACAGGTAATTTTCGATGGTGCGGTTAAGCCAGTAGGACAGCTCCCCGGCGGTAATGGCAGTCTCACCCAGAGTGGCCACCACCTCGTCCCCGGCCAGGCCGGAAACAGACAGGCAGGGGTCCGTCACCTGGGACAGATCCATGGGCGTGATCTGGGAGGCGTCTGCGGAGGAGGAGCCGTCGGGTAGGGAGCCATCGGGCAGAGAACCGGCGGTGAAGTCAACGTTTTTGCCCCCGCAGCTGCTCAGGGCGGTCAGGGCCGTCGCAAGGGCCAGCGTCAGGCCCAAAAGGCGTTTTGTTTTTTTCATAAAGCGGATTCCTTTCTTGGTAAAAGAGGATGAACAGCCCCTATCATACCACAGATTGGGGTGTGGAGCAAGTCTGATTCTGGCTGGAACATATTTGCAGGCGGATGTTTATTCCAGCACCTTGGCGTAGTCTTCCACCACCTGCCGGGCGCACCGGAGGGGGTCCTCATTCCGGATCAGGCGGAAAGAGAATCGGGGGATGTCTCCGGGCATCAGAAGCAGGCGCCTGGAATACTTCTCCTGGGCGCACAGAGAGGAGAATGGTTCCAGCTGAAATTCGTCCAAAGTAAAGAGCAGCTTATCCCCCTTCTGGGCCAGGTCGCTGATGCGGCACCGGGCGGCGTCGGCCCGGAGGAGGGCCACGGAGATCAGGTTGTTCACCGGCCTGGGGGGTTCGCCGTACCGGTCGATGAGCTCATCCACCAGCTCGTCGGCCTCGTTCTCGTCCCGAATCGCGGCAATGCGGCGGTACAGGTCCATTCTCTGCTCTGGAGAGGGGACATATCTGTCCGGGATGGAGGCGGACACGCTGAGATTGGCGGCGCACTCCGTGCGGGTGGGGATGGGCTGGCCCTGCTCCAGCAGAACGGCCTCCTCCAGCAGCTTCAGGTACATGTCATAACCCACCGAAAGCAAAAAGCCACTCTGCTCCGGGCCCAGCACGTTGCCTGCCCCCCGGATTTCCAGGTCCCGCATGGCGATCTTAAAGCCGGAGCCGAACTCGGCAAACTCCCGGATGGCCTCCAGCCGCTTGGAGGCCACCTCGGAGAGAACCTTGCCTCGGCGGTAGGTGAGATAGGCGAAGGCACGCCGGTTGGAGCGGCCCACCCGTCCCCGGATCTGGTGAAGCTGAGCCAGCCCCAGCCTGTCGGCGTCCTCCATGATGAGGGTGTTCACGTTGGGCAGGTCGATACCCGTCTCAATGATGGTGGTGCAGACCAACACGTTCAGCTCTCCGTCGGTCATCTGGGCCATCACGTCGTCAATGGCCTCCTGACTCATCCGTCCATGGGCCACGCCTACGGCCACATCTTCTCCCAGCAGCGTCTGGATGCGGGCGGCGCAGCGGTCGATGGTCTCGACACGATTGTGAAGGTAAAATACTTGCCCTCCTCTCTCCAGCTCCCGGCGCATGGCGTCAGCGAGAAGATTCCAGTCGTGCTCCAGCACATAGGTCTGTACCGGCTGACGGTTGGCAGGAGGCTCTTCCAGGGTGGACATGTCCCGGATACCGCTGAGGGCCATATTCAGCGTCCGGGGGATGGGGGTGGCGGACAGGGTGAGGACGTCCACCTGCTGAAAGTTCTCCTTCAGCTTCTCCTTGTGCTGCACTCCGAAACGCTGCTCCTCGTCCACCACAAGAAGGCCGAGATCCTTAAACCGCACGTCCCTGTTAAACAGCCGGTGGGTGCCGATGAGGATGTCCACCTCGCCGTTTTCCACCCGTCGCAGGGTCTCCTTCATCTGGACAGGGGTGCGGAAGCGGGACACGACATCAATATTTACCGGGTACTTCTGGAACCGGCGCAGGGCGGTGAGGTAGTGCTGCCGGGCCAGCACAGTGGTGGGCACCAGAATGGCGGCCTGTTTGCCGTCCAGCACGCACTTCATCATGGCCCGGAAGGCCACCTCCGTTTTGCCGTAACCTACGTCGCCGCACAGCAGCCGGTCCATGGGGGTGGGCCTCTCCATGTCCCGCTTGATTTCCCCGATACACCGCAGCTGATCGTCGGTTTCCGTGTATTCAAACTGCTCTTCAAACTCCCGCTGCCATGGGGAGTCGGGGGCGAAGGCGTAACCCGGCTGACGCTGGCGCTGGGCGTAAAGCTGAATCAGTCCCTTGGCCAGGTCCTGCACTGCCTTTTTGGCCTTCTTCTTGGCCTTTTCCCACTCCTGGCCTCCCAGGCGGTTGAGTTTTCTGGTCTCGTTGGCGTCCTCGCCCCCGCCGATATACTTACTCACCAGGTCCAGTTGGGTGGCGGGGACGTAGAGAACGTCGGTGCCGGCGTAGGCGATTTTCACATAATCCTTCTCGATACCGTCTACCGGCATCTTCACCATGCCCGCGTAGCGGCCCACGCCGTGGTGCTCATGGACCACCAGATCGCCGGGGGCGAGGTCGGCGTAAGACTTCAGCTTCTGGCGGTTGGTGGCGTCCTTCTGCCGCCGGGGCTTCTTGGCTGTCTTCTCTCCCTCGGTGAGAACGGCCAGCTTCAGTTCCGGGTACTCAAAACCTCCCGACAGCCCGCCCAGGGCAATGATGATCTGACCTGGCTGGGGAAGGGCTTTCAGCTGAAAATCCACGGCGGATTTGATCTTCTGCTCTCGAAGGAGGGTCTGGAGGTCCAATGCCCGCTGTTCTCCGGACACCAGCACCAGACTGGCAAAGCCGCTGTTCTGATAGTGGGCCAGGTCCTGTACCGCCGTCTCCAGGCTGGCCAAAAAGGGGGGCAGCTGCTTGGCGGTGATAGAGAACAGACTCCTGGGGGGCGTGGGGTAGTTGGAGGTGGTGAAGGAGTCCAGATAGACCAGGGGGAAGTCCTCCAGCCGGCCCAGAAGCTGGGAGAAGGTAAGGGCCGGTTCGCCGCAGGAGCCGTCCAGCTCCCCCTGTTCCAGCAGGGCTTTCACATCCTCCTCCAGCTGCCACTGGTAGCTCTTGGCCCGGTCGGCCACCCGGGCGCACTGGTCGAAGATGACGCAGGCGTCAGGGGGGAGATAGTCGGCTCCTCCGGCCGGCTTGGGGTAGATCAGGGACAAATACCGATCCAGGGCGGGAAAGGTCCGCCCCTGGGCGATGGCCTCGCCGTCCTGCTCCAGGGTTTTGTTCAGCGCCTTGTTCCCGTTTTGCAAAGCCTTGGCGGCCAGCTGAGCCAGCTTTTTGCCCAAGGCCGCCGACCCGCCGGGAGACATCTGGGGCAGGACCTCCGCAGCGGGGAGGAGGAGGGCGCTGTCGAGGTTTTCCGTCCGTCTCTGGGTGGCCGGGTCGAAGACGCCCATGGCGTCCAGCTCATCCCCGAAGAACTCCGCCCGGACCGGGACCTCCATCCCCGGAGAAAAGACGTCTAGGATTCCTCCACGCAGGGCGAACTGGCCCACACCCTCCACCTGTCCGCACCGGACATAGCCGGCGGCGGCCAGGGCCTCGGCTAGCTCGTTCAGGTCGTAGGAGCCGCCGACGTTCAGTTCCCGGCAGCAGGCGGCCAGGGTCTCCGGGGGCATGGTGCGCTGGAGAAGCCCCTCCACCGTGGCCACCAGAAAGGGAAGCTGACCGGCGGCCAGCTGGTGCATCAGCGTCAGCCGGCTGTGTTCCCACTGGTGGGAGAGGGCGGCCGCGTTGTGAAAGGTAAAGTCTCTGGGGCCCAGCACAGGGACGGTTGTTTCGGCAAGGGCGCCCAGATCCCGGGCCAGCTTGCGGCCCTCGCTCTCGTCTGCGCAGACCACCACCACAGGCCGGCCGGTGATCAGGCCGATAGCAGCGGCGACGTGACAGCGGTGGAGGGCGGCGACTCCTGACACAGAGGCGGGGGAGAGACCTTCCTCCAGCGCGGTGAGGAGCTGCTGAAATTCCGGAAGGCGGCTCAGGGCGGCGGTAAGCAGTTTCACGTGGAACACCTCATTTTCAACAAAGCTGAGGACGCGGCAATGCCCCTGCCCCCGTGAGGGGGAGGGGTAATGTCATCCAGTATACTGGTGAGGGCGGGAGAAAGTCAAGTAAATTTTTGGCAAGAAAGCCCGACCGCAAGGCCGGGCTGAGGGATTGCTTCAGGTAATCTCATAATCCTGTCCGAACTGGAGCTCGCCAAAGTTAATGCGGCTGCCGCTGGGGGGACGGTAGTCATTCTCGTCGTAGTCCTCGTCATAATCCTGGTCATCCACGGGAGGAAAGTCCTCTTCTGCGGCGGGAGAGCCGGGAGAGAACTCGGCGGTATCGGAGAGGTCTCTCTCCTCCTGTTCCGCCCGGGCGCGGAGATTCTCAGCGGTAGCGGCCTCCATGGCCTGGGCCAGCAGGCGCTGAACATTGTCGTCAATCTCATCGGCTTTTTCCTGTACCGGGTCCACGGTGGGCTGGGTTTCAGGGGGATAGAGGTCCTCCAGCTGCGCCAGGTACTCCGCCTCTTGGGCATGGAGGGCGCGCACCTTTTCCACAAAGGCGGCGGTCTTCTCCTGGGCCTTTTTCAGCCGATACTCCTCCGTTTCCAGCTGGTGGAACAGCTCCTCCTTGCGGGCGGCGGCGTCCTTTTCAGTCTGGGCCAGCATAGCGTCTTTTTTCTCCTCAGCCTCTTTCACCAGGTCGTCAGCCATCCGCTGGGCGGCCAGAAGGGCCTTGCGCATGGCCTCCTCGGTGGAGCGATACTCCTCCACCTTGTCTACCAGCACCTTCATCTTGTTTTTCAAGACCGCGTTTTCGTTAAACAGCGCGGAGTAGTCCCCGGTAAGGATGTCCAGAAATTCATCCACCTGGGCCATGTTATAGCCGCCGAAGGACGCCTTCTGAAAGGCGCGCTCGGAGACCTCCTGTGGTGTGAGCATAGTTATCCCTCCTGCTCTGTGTTCTATAGCAATCTTCAAACATCGCAACACTTGCAGGGCGGGTAATACCCGCCCCTACAGGCGTCTGCGCATTAACAGAATGGAGAATTAGGACTTAAAAATACAGCCCGTTGTTTTCCAGCTCGTCAATCAGGTCTCCTAAAATGTCCACGTTATAAGGGGTAATGATGTAGGTAGAGATGGCCACCTTTTTAATTTTACCCTCATTGGCGTAAGACACGCCGGCCAAAAAGTCCAGCAGGCGGCGGGCGATCTCGCCGTTGGTAGACTCCAGATTGAGAACCACAGTGCGTTTCTCCCGCAGGTGATCGGCGATGGAGGAGGCATCCTCAAACCTCTCAGGCTTTACCAGCACCACCTGAAGCTGGGTCGCTGCCCGGATATTCACCACCTTGTTAGAACGGCGGTCGTCATCGGCGGGGGGGATGTAGCTGCTATAGCTGCTGTTGTAGCTGGTGTCCCGAGAGGCGCGCTCGGAAGAAGTCCGTTCCCGGCGCTCCACAGGGCGGGGGGAGATATCAAAATCGTCGTAATCGTCCTCGTCTTCATCCTCGTAAGGGCGGGCCAGCCGCTTAAACTCATCAAAAATTCCCATCAGTTCTATCCTCTCTTCTCATATGTTCAGAGTATATCCGTCGATATTCTCTCTTCCGGGCGGCCCATAGTCAGCGGGCGGGCGCCGAAGAGGGCGGTGCCCACCCGAACAAGGGTGGCGCCCTCAGCGACAGCGTCCTGATAGTCGCCGCTCATGCCCATAGACAGACAGTCCACAGCATTATGATTATCCGACATTTTCCCAATTATGTCAACAAGAAAATGCCTCATTTGGGCAAAATATTTTCGGTTGCCGCCTGAAACCGTTGATACAGGCGGAATTGCCATCAAACCCCGCAGACGGACGTGGGAACAGTTAAGGGCCGTCTCAGCCAGGATGGGCAGAGACTCGGGCAAAACGCCCCCCTTGCTCTCCTCCCGGGCCACATTGACCTCCAGAAGGATATCCTGGACAATGTCCAGCTTTTGGGCCTGGCTGTCGATGGCTCGAAGCAGCCTCTCCGAGTCCACCGAGTGGATGAGGGCCACCTTGCCCACCACCTGGCGCACCTTGTTGGTCTGAAGGTGGCCGATGAAGTGGACCTCCGCCCCGGCGTAGGCGTCGGCCTCCAAATGTGCGGTAAGCTCCTGCACCCGGTTTTCCCCGCACAGGCGGATGCCGGCGGCGACGGCGGCGCGGATGGTCTCATCGGTCTGAACCTTGGTGGCGGCGCACAGGGCGATCTCACCGGGATCGCGCCCTGCGGCGCGGGCGGCAGCGGCGATTTTTTCCTGCACGGCTTTGACATTTTGGGATAGATCCATCATGATTCCTTCTCTCTATATATTGGCGGCAGTGATCAGAATTGCGGACATGTGCGGACCGCTTCCGAAAATTTGCGTCCCGTTTCAGAAACGGACGTTACCCCTCCAGCCGCAGCCCGTCCTGAAGGCCGGTGCCCTCAACGATAATGGTGTCCCCATCCCGGAGGACCTTGCGGCCGGCCCCCACAGAGCGAACCACATAGTAGTCAGAGCCCTCGTGTACAATTTCCGCCTCCCGGAACTCCACACGGCCATTGACCAGGGCGTACACGCCGGACTTGGTGACGGACGAGGGAGAGGAACCGGAGACCTCTCCGGACGCCTGGACGAACTCCACCAGACGGAATGCCTCCTTGGGTATCCGCAGCCCGGACCAGCTCTCAAAGATGAGCTCCACGGTCTGGTGGCGCAGAAGGGTGGTAAGGGTTAAGTAGCGGTTGGAGGAGAAGATCACCAGGGTTGTCCCACTTTGTGTGGGACCGACTCTCTCCACCTTCATCTTCACGTCCCGGTTCAGCTCTCCGGAGAAGCGCAGGGTGGCAAAGTCCTCCTCCTCCAGCCGGGCCGCCGCCGCCATAGGCAGATTGGCGGCGAAGTACCAGGTGTCGGAGGTAATCAGCTTGCCCATAGCGCCGCTGTCCTCCCCGGCGGGACTGTTGATCAGCTCCTGCAGGGCGGAAGGGGTCAGCTCCTGAAGACTCTCCGGAGTGAGGCGGGACTCATAGCCGTCTACCAGACTGGAAAACACTCCGGGCACCGAGGCAATGATCTGGGTGGTGGCCCGGGCGGACTGCCGGGTGAGGACATCCAGGTCCTGGCGCAGCTGGTGCAGCCGGGCGGAGAGCTCTGCAGAGGTGAGACTCTCTCCATAGGTGTAGCCCCGCTTGAGGACGCGGCTTTTTACCTCCATGGATTGGTCCCGCAGCTGGGTGTAGTCCCCCAGCGCGTAGGAGGAGCGCAGATCCACCACAGCCTGGAGGATATCCTCGTCCAGCCGGGCGGCGGACTCCAGATCGCTGGACTGGGAGACGGCCTCCTCCAGCAGCTGGATATCCATGGTCATCTCTTCAATCTGGGCCTGATTGGCCTGGGCCTGACTGTCCCGGTAGACCAGGGCCACCTGCTGTCCCTTGCCCACCTTTTCGCCCTCGGCCCGGGTGATCTCCAGGATACCGGTCTGCGAGGGGAGGACCAGGGCCTCCCGCACCACCAGACCCTCGGCGGTCACGCTGTCGTTGGCCGTGTAGGCGTACACCTGGGTGGTGCGGTAGGGCTCGTTGAGGCAGTTGAAGATGTAGTAACCGAAATAGAGGGCTAAAACGGCGGCCATAGCCAGGATAACCAGCGTAATCAGGGATTTTCCTTGTTTCATAGGATTCTCTCTTTCGTTGCGTGTGCAGGGGCGCCGTTTTCAGCGGCCCGCGGGAAAACAGGCGGCGGGGCGAAGCGTGTTACATGCCGTCCGGTTCTGTCAGCGGAACAGGCCGTTCAGGCACGATGGTGGAGATGGCGTGCTTGTAGATGATCTGCTGTTTTCCGTCGCTGGAAAGCACGACAATAAAGGCGTCGAAGCCGGTGATGCAGCCTCGCATCTGAAAGCCGTTCATCAGGAACATGGTGACGGGCCGGCGCTCCCGGCGGGCCTGAGTGAGAAAAATGTCCTGGAGGTTGTTGGTTTTTGTCATTATGTAGCACACTCCTTATTTCTTTCACGCAGGGACAAGCCCTGCGGGTGCCACTATGATATACCATTTTCTTCCAGAAAAGCTGTCGAACGCTGTAGCACGTCCGCAAAATTTGGCTTGGGTGTCCACAGGATAGTCTTGGCCTGCTGATTGCGCCTGAACCAGGTGCGCTGCCGCTTGGCGTACTGGCGGGAGTGAAGTTTAGAAGCTGTACCAATAGATAAAAAGGTGCTATAATGAGGGTATGATACAGAA
>CATONV010000012.1 GCA_951801655.1 uncultured Oscillospiraceae bacterium
AAAAACGACAAAATTTCTTCGGCGTTTTCTTACAATTTCATATCGGCGTTGACATCAAGACCCTCCATCATAAAAAATACCATGTAAAGCCGTTCTTTCATTTTCTTTACCTCCATTGCGCTGGACACAATGGACAATATGGACACAATTAGGGCGACGGCGGGTATTCTGTCCATTCTGTCCACGGTGTACCTCCTTCAAATTTTAGGGGCTTGTCCCGGTGGCTGGGGGCTGTTAAGGGTTCCTTACCTTACTGTGTCCCTTCTATCCTGTCCAGCTCTTGCCTTGCGCTCCCTATTGTTTCTACCGCCTTGACCGGGGCTGTTCCCTCCTGACAATGATAAGTATACACTATTCACGGGAATATGTCTATTGGCAGAGTGTACATATTTACGGGAATATATTTGTTGATGTTTGCTATTTACGGGAGTAGATTTCTGTGGTATAATTAGACCATAATGGAGGAGGTGCAAACAAAAGAAAGCGCCCCCCTGGAGGTGAAATATATGCCAGTATCAAAGGCACAGCAAAAATCAGTTCATAAATACGTCAAAAACAATTATGACCGAATGGAACTAACCGTCCAAAAAGGCCGTAAGGACCTTATTAAGGCTCATGCAGAGGCCCGTGGCGAGAGCACCAACGCATTTATAGGCCGGGCCATTCAGGAGACTATGGAGCGGGACACAGGAGGCCCCCAGGAGGCCGCAGGAGCGCCCGCAGGGGTAGGGGTAGTGTCCCTACCCCCGGAGGCCCTTAAAATGGCCCAAGAGGCCGCACAGGCCGCAGGAGAGGGTGTCCCGCAGTTTGTTGCCCGTGCCATTGAAAGCCGGGCCGCATTGGATGAACAGGAAAGGGGGTGAATGATATGACCGAGAAGGAACAGGCTACAAGCATGATTGCAAAGTATATGGATTTGCTTCGCATCGAAAAGGCAGAGGACCGTGACCGGGAGATCAAGAACCAGCTCCGTGAAACGAAAGCCATGCTGGAGGCGCTCGGGGTCGTGGTAGAGGATTTGGTCATTGAATGACAGCAGAAGGACCGGGGGAATTCTCCTCCGGTCCTCTGTATTTCCCCGGCGAGACCGGGCGCTTCCACATGGTCAAGGTATAGGGGTATAGTTACCCTCTGCCATAGTTGCAACCTGTGTAACTCCCCGGCCCCGGCTGGCTTTAAGCCTTATTTTTGGCTTTCTGGAGTGCTGCCATTGCCGCCGCCTTTTGCGCTTCACTGGCGACACGGGGAGGACGAATTTTAATCCAGCTTTTCGGTATGTAATACTCTACTGCTTGCCCATCATGACAGGTTTTGACAAGTCGGCAATCCTCCGGGCGTTCCTGGGCCAGCTGCTCCAGCCGCCGCCGCATGGTGCCGTTGTGGGTGTAGACGCTGGCTGTTTTTTCCTCCTCGTTGAAATTGATAATCGTCTCTTGCTCATATCGTGTTAAATTCATGTAGTCCTCCTTTTTTAGTGCAACTTTTTGCAACAATGTTTGCTGTATCTGAGGTTTTCTAAGGTTTTGCAGCTCTTTTTAGGGCCTGCGAAATCTGCGGTTCAATCTCACGTTGGCGAGCAAACACAAGTTTTCCCAAGCCGCCGGAAAATGATCCGTCTTTTTTATGTTTGCACTTTCTTGCATTTTCAACACTTTCCAGCTAGAAAAAGGGGGAGGTCACATCTGGCCTAAGAGCCATTCAAAGCCGGGGAGCGTGGATATCTGCGCTCCCTGAATCCCCTGCTTCTCCAGTTCGGCGGTGGCTTCCTCCCTACTGCATCCCAGGACAGCGGCTATATCATCCAGGCTGAAAAGCTCCTCCTTGCCGCTCTCCATCGAGAGGGCCAGCCGGGCACCGACTAGACAAGCCTCCAAGGAGAGGTCACGGTCAAGGCCACTTTTGACAATCCTCTGTACCTCTCTCAGATGAACACCAAACCTGTCTGCAATAGACTGGAGCTTGTCCGCATTCTCAAACATGGGCATATGCTTTGCGGAGCACTTTTCACAGAAAGCGCTTGCCTCCTCCACATCTCCTCCAGTACATTCCAGAATATCGGCAAGGTCGATCTGGTGCATGGTGCCGCACTTCGGGCACTTTGCAAAGGTATTGCCATAGTTGATAGGGGTAAACTCCCCAGATTCGCTTTTCACGTACAGCATAATTAATTATTCTCCTTTTTCGTAAATTTTCCTATTTTTTCCGGTTTTCGCCGGTTTCTGCCGCTTGATAGAAGGTCAGAAAATCGCTCAACTCCATGCAAATCAACCACTTAGAGCGGGAGCGCCGAAAAATCACAGTTGGCACACCGTCCCCGAATCGCTGGGCGTCTTTTTGGCTCTGTTCCATCCATGCCCACACCTGGGCACGTTCAGCCCTCTTAATCTCCAGGTGGACACCATCAAGCCCATAGAGGTCTGGACGCTGCCCAAAGGACTGTGTACCGCCCCGCTCCACAGGGTAGCCGTGATCTCGCAGTATAGCCATAACCTCCCGCTCCCCGGCGGCGCCTTTACGTGCGCTTTTAGCTCCCGTGGTGCTCACCATCCTCATGCACGTCCACGCCTACGATTTTACCGTTGGCTGACTTATGTATGGTCACGGGCTTGCCGTCATAGGCCGCACATAGCAGCTTGTCCAGTAATGCCCATTCAGTTTTATCCATGAAATACTCCTTTCTGGTTGCCGCTTTTTGCTAGGCGTAGAAACCGTCAACTTCGGCAACTTTGGTTACTCTGGTTGCCCCGGTTGCCGAAGTTGACGAAACTATACCCTAACAAAAACCATCAACCGCCGTCTGGAATGGCAACCTGCTCCGCTTCCGTACTGTCAATGCGCTGGATCATGAATCCATTACAAGATTGCCCTTCCTTCTTGACCTTGCACACCTTCAAATAATACCCGTCATCAGCCAGCCTATCCTTGACGGCATCCAGGGCTTTCTTTGGCTGTGATCCGCCGAAAATCAGTTCCCCATATATCCCCTTGAACTCTTCATAAGAATACCGTGTGGGCACAAACTGATTAGCAGAGTCCTCTATCGCTTCGACTAGGGCGTTATTTATAGCGCTGTGCTCCTTATCACCCTGTATGACTTCCCACGGAGTAGACCGCCGCCGGGCCGCTGCTTCCAGCGTCTGCTTGGTCACATCGGAAAAGCCGTCCCACACTAACCCGCCGTCGTCGATCCTGTACCGGACGGACTTTCCATAGGCGGCGTAATTGGTCTTGGTGTGGATCATCACCCGGCAATCTTCGTCTGAATCATCGAAGATCACCCGAAATGCAGACCGGGAGGCGTTGATAAAGTCGCTGGACCCTGTGGCGGCGTTGTTGGCGTTCTCCCCCTGGGCGCGTTTATTTACATGAGATACCAAGATCATAGCGCACTGGCAGTTCTTTGCAAGGTGCGCCAGCTTTTGAAAGACAGGCCGCAGAGCGTTTACCCGGTTGATATCCACTCCAGCTCCCAGAAATGCGTGCCAGGGGTCAATGATAACCAGCGCTGGAGCATAGGTTTTTACCGTGGCTTCAAATTCGTCGTAAGCGTCGGAAAAGTTCATCCCGATAGAATCGGAACAGTCCAGAATCATAACCTTGTCCAGATCAGCACCGGACCGATATAGGCGTTTCCTCAGAATTTCCCCGCTGTCCTCAGCGGAAATAATCAGGACAGGCTTTCCCTCACCGTCAAATTCTTCTCCAGGCAGTGTTTTCCCAGTGCTCACCGCAGCAGCGATACCACAACAGAGGATCGTCTTGCCGGTGCCGCCGTCCGCCATCATCACGGAGTAGTCACCAATGGGAAGATAGGGATACCATAGAAAGCAGGTGTTATCCTCACCGAAAGAGGAGGCCGCTTTTGCGACACGGCCTTTTGTGGGCTGTTCTGGTCTGTCAGCCGGGGGTGGTGCCCACTGCGGGGTGTCTGTGGTCAGCTGTGCGATCATCTCCACGGCTTTCTCCACCCCGGCCCAGGCAATCAGGTCGGACACGTCCCCATGTTCGGGAATCTCCGGCCACACCGTGGAAATGTCCAGTACCTGGACGCTAGCGGCAGCACCATACAGGGCGGCAGCTGTTTCCTGTGCATAGGTCCGGCCCACATCGTCATGGTCTTGGAAGATACACACAGGCAGACCTCGAAGCTGTTCCGTGTACTCCTGCCGCCATTTTCCCGGTCCTGCTCCATCTTCGCCGCTGACGGCGTCATAGCCCAGCCTGTGGAGATTGTCGGCATCCTTTTCGCCCTCGCAAATGAACACGGCCCCGGACAGCTCCCCGGCTATGTGGAGACTATGGGGGACACCCTGGCGGTTGTAAATCCATCCGCCCTTGCCGTCCGGCCTGCGCCATGAAAAGGACTTGTCCGCCCTGCGCAGCTTCTGAGTTCCGTTAGGATAGGTATAGGTGGCAACCACTGGAGGACGGCCTTTTACCGGAGCGTCTTTAGGCTTGTCCACGAACAGGTCCTTGACTGACAACCCCAGCGCCCCGGCAATATCCTCCACACCGCAGCCAGCGTGACATTTCAACAGTATGCGCCCATCCTGGCCCGTGGAAATAGATAGTCTCCCGTGTTGGTCATCATGGGCAGGGCAGCGGGCGGACCACTGACCCCTGCCGCCCTTTACATCTTTGAGTTTGGTCAAAATATCTCTGGTGTCCGTACTTACTCACCGCCTATCGTTCCCCGCTCGACGGCCTCAGCTACCTTGACAATCTCAGCGGCCCGGCCACGCATGGACTTTATGAATTTCTCCCGCTCCTGGGCATCACCGGCCAAATAGTAGCCATTTATGTTGTCTGACAGGATCGGGATACCCCGCAGCCGTTCTGCCTGGATCATCCTCCGCACCTCCCGGCCAGGGAGACCGGCCAGCTCTTTCAGGTGCCGGAGCGGGACGGCGGCACTTTGGCCGTGGCCCAGCAAATCGGAAATTTTCACCGCTTGCCCCGGCGGCGCTGATGTGGTAGACTGAGAATCGGAAGTGGAGGCCCCTGCAAGTCCCGCTCCCGCCTCGACCCGCTCCACGGTTGCCGCCGTGGGGTGGGTCATTTTTGTGCTGTCGCTCATGCGCTCACCTCCGTCTGTCGTTTCACCCATTCCCGCAGTCCATCGACATAAATCAGTGTGCGATTTCCTAGCTTGAACGATGGAAAATCAGCCCGTCCTATGTATTGGTAAATCGTGGGCCTTGATACTCCCAGCAGCCGGGCCGCTTCTGCGGCACTGACGGCCAGAGGCTCCAGTTTGTCTGCCATCAGACCACCTCCCCAGCCAGCTCCCGGATAATGGAAAAGATTTTTTCCTTTTCCTCGGCGGGCAACTCCCGGCGGAGTTTGCGGGACAGAGAACAGTCCGCAATCCCCAGCGCCTCCGCTATCTGCCACAGCTTCACGCCTGCTCCGGCTGCGGTTCGTCTAATGTCTTGGTTACTCATTGGTCACACCTCCAAGAATTGTTGTTGACAGCCCTGTAGTTAGCTGTTATAATTATTTTAGCAAACAACAACGTTGCTTGCAAGTGATTTGAATATCGTTTGATAACAACTTGTCTGTAAAAAGAAAAATTGTAGCAGATAACGGAGTGAGCGCCTTGACTCTTTATGAATGTGACTTTAAAAAATTGGAAGAATATCTGTGTGATGATACTGAGGATGACCAACAACCGTTTCCGCTTGGGGAATTTTTATGTAATTTACTATCAATAAATTTTGAAAATGTTGCAAAATCTATTAGTTTGTTTCTGGAAGAAAGTTGGATAAAAGGTAACGAGTTTCCAACAGAACAGCTCCAGGAACTAGTAAACAGGCTATGTGTAACATCGGAATTTGGTGAAATGCGAGGTATGTTCACAATGTTGAAATACCTTTATTCAAAAGGTGAGACGCAAGAAGTAATCAATGTTTATGGAAATTTGAAAGATGCATTTTTCTTTGAAACGTTTGAATGCTTCAAGGTTGGTGCAGTTTTACAAGCGTATTTAGAAGAAAGTGAAAACATCCCCGAAATGACATCCGCAACTAATTTTGAACGGTTTATAAATGGGTTTCTTGAAGTGAAAATAATGCGTAACGATCAAGCTGCATCATTAAGCGAATATAGTCTAAGTCAGGATATTTTCCCTGGATGTGATATCAGAGGAATTGTCAAAGATGTATTTTTAAATTTGGAACAGTTTAATGATAGTTATTCTGTTTTTGCTTTAGATCATTTAGATACATTACTAATTTCTTCAATTTACTACTTCTTTTTGAATGGATTTTGTTTTAAGCGTTGTAAAAACTGTGGTAAATTTTTTGTTCCTCTGTCCCGGTCAGACGAAATGTATTGTAACAATGTGTCACCACAAGATCAAATGAGAACGTGTAAAGAATATGGTTCACAAAAATTGTGGTATGACAGGCTTAAAAGTGACGAAGTTGCGAAATTGGCCCGAAATATTTACAGTGCAAAACAAATGCTGGTTCGACGAAACCCGGACATTGTCGGCTATAAGAAAATGTTTGACTATTTTAAGCTAGAGCGCAAGAAGTGGGAGACTTTGGTCAAATCGGGCGAAAAGAGCAAAGAAGAATATTTAAGTTGGCTAAATGAAATGAAAGCAAAAAAGACATTATAAAAACCGCCCCCGGTGCTTGCAACACCAGGGACGGCTATAGGGGCAACAAACTTTGCGGGCCTGTTGCTCCTCCATCATATCAAAAACAGGAGGAAAAATCAATGGCAAGAAAATCAACACGAAATGCTCAGGGGAGCGGGACGATCAGGCAGCGGAGCGACGGACGGTGGGAGTGTCGATACACCGTGGGCCGGGACCCTGGCACCGGGAAGCAGATTCAAAAATCTATCTATGGCAGCACTCAGGCGGAGGTTCGGAAAAAGTTGGCCCAGGCCGTGGCTGCTCTGGATACTGGGGATTATTTTGAACCGTCAAAAATGACACTGGCCCGGTGGGTGGAAATCTGGCTGGAGGAGTACACCGGCGACAAAAAATATTTGACAGTGAAGCACTACAAGGCTCAATGCAAAACCCACATTGTCCCCAACTTGGGTGCTGTGAAGCTGTCGGAGTTGACCACACCGCAGATACAGGCTTTTTACAACAAGCTCCAGCGGGGCGGGCTGGCCCCTAAAAGCGTCCGCAATGTTCACGGTATCCTCACCAAATGCCTGTCTACGGCGGTACAGGTGGGGTATCTGAGGGATAATCCAGCTTCCAGGGTCACGTTGCCGAAGATCGAGAAAAAGGAGATATGCCCGCTCACAGACGAACAGGTAAAAGCGTTCCTTGAAGTATCCGCTGAGGACGATTATGAAATTATCCTGAAGGTGATCCTGTTCACCGGCCTCCGTGAAGCTGAGGCCACCGGCTTGACTTGGGATGTGATCGACTTCAAGGCTGGGACGATTAAGGTCTGTAAGCAGCTCCAGAAGCGCCCTCTGAAAGACGGCGGCTTTACCTTCGCCCCACTGAAGAATAGCAAGACCCGGATACTCAGACCCGCTCCCTTCGTTATGTCTCTATTGGAGCGCAGGAAACAGGAACAGATTACCCAAAAGCTGAAAGCGGGGCCCCTCTGGCAGGGGTGGGCCAGTCCGGAGGAGCAAAAGACAGCGCTGGTCTTCACCACGGCCACCGGCGGAAATCTTCACCCACAGACTGTCTATGAACATTACAAAAAGTTGGCTAAAAAAATCGGAGCACCAGAAAGCCGGGTGCATGATCTTCGTCATACCTTTGCCGTTTTGTCTCTCCAGAACGGTGACAGCGTGAAAACCGTACAAGGGAACTTGGGCCATGCCACCGCCGCTTTCACCCTGGATGTCTACGGCCATGTCAGCGAGAAGATGAAAGAGGACAGTGCCCAGCGTATGGAAAAGTACATTTCAAACCTGTAAAGGGTCAATTAAAGGGTCAGACTTCGGTGCAGAAATCAGCACCGCAATTTTTAAACGCTATTTCACGCTATGGATAAGAAAATCCCCTGGAATCTTTACAATTCCAGGGGTATTCTTTGGCAGCCGGAGAAGGATTCGAACCCTCACAAACAGAGTCAGAGTCTGTCGTGCTACCCTTACACAATCCGGCTATTGGCCCTGCGCTTGCAGGGACGAATGCTATTATAGCAAATACTCGGAAATTGTCAAGAGGTATTTTCAACTTTTTTCCGGGAACTGAAGATTACCCCTCCATCAGAGAAAAGCGGAAGCGGGTGGTCTGGTCGTAGCGGCCACCAGCCTTCAGGGTGGCGCAGGGGAAATCGGGCTGATTGGGGGTATCCGGGAAGTGCTGCGTCTCCAGGCAGAAGCCGTGACGGAAGCCGTACGCAGCCCCTCCCTTGCCCTTGCGTCCGTCCTCCACAAAGTTGGCGGTGTAGAACTGGACTCCGGGGCTGTCGGTCTCCACCTCCATCACCACACCGGTAGCCCTGCTGCGGGCCGCCGCGGCCGGCCGCATGGTTCCGGGCTGACCGTCCACCACAAAGTTATGGTCGTAGCCCCGGCCCCACTCCAGCTGCTGGAAGCACTCGCCGATATGGGCGCCGATCGGGGTGAAGACACGCAGGTCCATGGGCGTACCCTCCACCGGCTCCACGGTGCCAAAGGGAATGCTGGTGTTGTCGGCGGGGGTATAGGAGGAGCAACACAGCCTGATCTCCTGGTCCAGCACATTGCCGCTGCCCTGGCCGGCCAGGTTGAAGTAGCTGTGGTTGGTGAGATTGCAGGGAGTATCTTTGTCGCTGACCGCCTGGTAGTGGATGGACAGGGAATCTCCCTCCAGGGCGTAGGTCACCTTCGCCTGAAGATGGCCGGGGTAGCCCTCCTCGCCGTCGGGGCTGTCCAGGGTGAGGACGGCTTTGTCCGCCGCCGCTTCCTCCACTGTCCAGACCCGGTGGGAGTACCCCACATTGCCCCCGTGAAGGTGGTTGGGGCCGTCGTTCAGGGCCAGAACGTACTCCCTGCCGCCAAGGGTAAACTTTCCCTTGGCGATACGGTTGGCATAGCGGCCCACCAGAGAGCCGAAAAATCCGCCGTTGGTCTCGTATTCCGCCAAAGTATCGTAGCCCAGCACCACGTCAACCGGGCCGTCCTTTCCCGGCACTGTGAGGGAGAGGAGAGTCCCGCCAAAGGTAATAATCCTTGCCGACAGCACTCCGTTGTCCAGGGTCAGCTCCCGGACCTCCTCCCCGTCTTTTGTCACGCCGAAGGGCACTCCAAATTCCTGACTCATGATATGGCCTCCCTACTTATTGTTCTGGAGCCAGTATACCATATTTTTCTCAAAAAGGCAATTTTCATTTTTCGCTTTACATCCTGCGGCGGGACACGTATAATGGACAGACGTATGGGACAAGGCGGACGCCGCATAACATCCCATATATCGCAGAGAGGAAAGGAGGTCCATGGGCACAGCCCATCAGAAGCGCCAGCGCCTGCCTCCGGGCAGGACGACGAGGTGAGGGGAGCATCGAAGATTCGGCGGATGCCCCTCCGCGCCGGCTCCGGGCGCGCACGCGGCCTACAAAGCCCGCAGGCAACTGCGGAACAAAAGGGCCGTGACCGGGGAACGAGGTCAAATAGCTGCGAGTTTGCCCTCCTATTTCTCTGCCATGATCACAGCGTCCCCGCCGGAGGCGGGGACGCCAGGTCCATGGCAGACCCAAGGAGGAAAATTGAATATGTGCGGAATTGTAGGCTATATCGGGCGGGAGCAGGCTGCTCCCATTCTGCTGGAGGGTCTGTCCCGGCTGGAGTACCGGGGGTACGACTCCGCCGGCGTGGCGGTGTTCGACTCTCAGACGGAGGCGCTGGCCGTCCACAAGGCCAAGGGGCGGCTCCAGGTGCTTTCGGAGAGGCTCCACGGCGGGGCGGACCTGGACAGCACCGTGGGCGTGGGCCACACCCGCTGGGCCACCCACGGCGCCCCCAGCGACGCCAACTCCCACCCCCAGGTGAGCCACAGCGGAAAAATCGCCGTGGTCCACAACGGCATCATTGAGAACTACGCCGAGCTGAAAGCTTTTCTCATGGAGCAGGGCGTCCCCTTTACGTCGGAGACCGACACCGAGGTGGTGGCCCAACTCATCGAGTATTTCTACCAGGGCGACCTTTTGCAGGCCGTGGGTCGGGTTCTCCGCCGTATCCAAGGCGCCTACGCCCTGGGTATTTTGTGCGCCGACTGCCCCGATCAGCTTGTGGCCGTACGGAAGGACAGCCCTCTCATTCTGGGCCTGGGCGAAGACTGCACCTTCATTGCCAGCGACGTCACCGCCATCCTGCGCCACACCAGAAGGGTGTACTATATGGAGGACGGGGAGCTGGCTGTCCTCACCCGGGAGGGCATCCAGTGCTTCAACCACCTGATGCAGCCCATCGAAAAAGAGGTCGCCGCCGTGGACTGGGAGATCGACGCCGCTGAGAAGGGCGGGTATGAGCACTTCATGTTCAAGGAGATCATGGAGCAGCCCGAGGCCCTGCGCCGCTGCCTCTCCCCCCGTATCCGGGACGGGGAGATCGTCCTTGAGGATTTTCCCCCGGACTTTCTCCGGGACATCAGCCGCATCTGCATCGTGGCCTGCGGCTCCAGCTACCATGTGGGCATGGTGGGCAAGTACCACCTGGAGAGACTCACCCGCATTCCCGTGGAGACCTCTCTGGGCTCTGAGTTTCGGTACATGGACCCCATTGTAGACCAGCACACCCTGGTCATTGTCATCAGCCAGTCAGGAGAAACCCTGGACACCATGGCCGCCCTCCGGGAGGCCCGCCGGCTGGGAGGACGCATCCTGTCCATTGTCAACGTGGTGGGCTCTTCCATCGCCCGGGAGTCGGACCAGGTGTTGTATACCTGGGCGGGACCGGAGATCGCCGTGGCCACCACCAAGGCCTACACCACCCAGCTGGCCCTTCTCTCTCTGCTGGCCCTGAAGCTGGCCCGGGCGCGGGGGACACTCTCCGATTCGGAGTACCACGCCTCTCTGGACGCCTTTCAGGCGCTGCCCGACAAGATGGAACAGATTCTCTCCCGCCGGGACGACATCCAGTATTTCGCCTCGCAGTACTTCAACCACAACTCCATCTTTTTTATCGGCCGCAACCTGGACTATGCCCTGGGACTGGAGGGCTCGCTGAAGCTGAAGGAAATCTCCTACATCCACTCAGAGGCCTACGCCTCCGGGGAGCTGAAGCACGGCACCATCAGCCTCATTGAGGACGGCACCCTGGTGGTGGCCCTGAGTACCTACGAAAAGCTGTTTGCCAAGGCCATGAGCAACGTGGTGGAGGTGAAATCTCGTGGGGCCAGCGTGCTGGCCCTGACCACCGAGAGGCGCCGGGAGGAGATGGCACGCATCGCCGATGCGGTGATGACCATACCGGACATCCATGACCTCCTCCTCCCCTGCCTGGGGGTGGTCCCCCTCCAGCTCTTCGCCTATTATGTGGCCCTCATGCGGGGCTGCGATATCGACAAGCCCAGAAATCTGGCCAAAAGTGTGACCGTGGAGTAAATTCCCCGCTGCCCCGCACACCTCCACATCGGTCCATTTCCCCATATGATTGCCCCCTGATGTAGTTCTTCTGTTTTCTACATCAGGGGGCTTTTGTCTGTTGTCCGGTTTTACCGGGGCAGTTCGTCATACCTGCAGTGTACGCCGGATTGATTCATCATTCCCTGAACGCACCTGCCGTTGCAGCGGGTACAGCGTCGAATTCTCTCCGCCCTTCCGCCGCACACCTTGCTGACCCAGTCCGGATCCGCAATCAGCTGCCGGCTCATTGCGGCGCAGTCCATACGGGAAGAAGCGAGCTGTTCCTCAATAAAATCCGGGTCTGTCAGCCCTCCCACCCCGCATACCGGCAGCTCAGTACAACTGCGCACCACATCGCAGAATTTCAAAAAACAGCCCTCCGCGCCGAAATAGGGGTGCCTGGCGGCAGGAATCACATCATCCAGCCCGCAGTGGTTGGCCAGCGTCACATGAAAGCTTGTCACTCCGGCCCGTTCTAAAATCGGTACGAAGTCCGGAATCTCGTCCAGCAGTACCCCGGCATTCCCGTAATGGGGATTTTCCTGCCGGACGGTCAGCTTATAATCAATCGGCAGACCGGGGAAGCGAGAGCGAATGGCACGCACGCACTGCGCTGCAAAGCGCGCTCTGTTCTCCACATTCCCGCCATAGTCGTCACGGCGGCCGTTAAAGATGGCAGAACACAGGCTGCCCAGCATACGGTCGCCCAAAACCTGAACCATGTCAAAGCCGGCCCTTTGGGCCAGCAGGGCGGCCTCGCCAAACATCGCCGCATACTTTCTCAGCTCATCTGCGGGCAGGCGGAAGATATAGTCTTTCAGTTCGTTTTTGCCTATGGGTCGAAGTCCTCCTCGCCCGTCCGGCGCTGTCGAGTCGGACAAATACAGCTGTGCACAGATTCTGCATTGCGTTTCATGTACCTCCTCCGCCAGGCGGGCGTAGTAGGCAAAGCCGTCCGGCTCATACAGCGACGGCTCCTTGGACCACGAGCTGACCGGCACATCGCCAATGATAATCATCGCACAGCCGCCAGAACCGATCGCCCTCAGCTTTTGGATCAGCTCCTCTTCGGAAAGCCCCATGGTAGTCGGCGCAAAAATAATCCGGTTTTTTAAAAGAATCCCGCCGTAGTTGATGGGAGACATGATGGTATTGTACATATTCGCCGCCTCCGGAACTCAGTTTTTTTCGCCGCCTCTTCGGCCGTCCCGCGCCGCAAGCGTGCGTCCGATTTCCCCTTTGATTTCGTCCGCGCACATGGAGCAGCTCCGCGCGCATCCGGTTCTCTGACAGACTTCTTCAAAGGTCTCCGCCCCCTGTTCCACGGCGTGCCTGATCGCTTCGGCGCCGACATTCATACACAGGCACAATATCCTTTCATCCATTTTCATTCCCCCTGAAACAGGCCGTCCCGCCGCAGCAGCGGGACCATCCCAGCGGCAAACGCGACTAACAGGGCGATTGCAATATTCATAATCACGTCAAAGCTTCCCGCGGCGTTGTACAGCTGTCTGATTGCCGGCATTCCCACCAGAGAGCAGCAGCACATCAGCGTCTGGGTAAAGCCAATATATTCTGAGAGATATTGTTTCCCGAACAAGCTGATGGAGACCGTTACGCCATACAGCACGCACATCGTCGGCCAAAAGCCGAGCAAAGCGGAAAAAAGGACCGCCCCCATTGCGCCGCTGACCACCCTTATCCATACAAAAGCCGAAGCGGTGGCCGCCGTGCAGTACAATGCCACCAGCCTGAAGCCGCGCCGGTCGGCAATGATTCCGGCGCTCGCCTTGCTGAACATGTCCACAACCGCAAATATGGACAGGCAGGCGGCCGCCAGGTCCTCTGAAAATCCTTTTTCAATCAAAATAGTAGACTGATACAGTGTAATCATCTGATAGATCACCGCAATCACAACCATACCAACGGCAAACAGCAGGAAGCGGGCCGTTTTTGCGCCCTCTTTCAGGGGAATTCCACTCTGCGGCTCCGGGCCTCTTCCATCCTGTAAAGTCTCGGATCGGGTATAAGGGGGCAGATTCATACAGCCAGGATCATTTTTCAGCAGGAACGCTCCCTGGACACATACGAAAATCACTATCAGCACGCCGATTACAACGCACGTCTCTCTCCATCCCCAGCTGCGGATCATCCGTCCGATCAGCGGACTGCCCAGCGCCGTTCCAATTCCGCTGGCTGACGCCACCAGGCCGGTCACCCTGCTGCGGCAGTCGGAAAACCATCTGGCAATTACCAGCTGCACTGCCGCAGTGCCGGCGAATACCGTGGAGGCTCCCACCAGCATCCCTCCCGCGAACAGAAATTTCAATTCGTTCGCGCGGGAGAAGATCATGTACCCCGCCGCGCTCATCAGCCCGCCGAACACGACCAGCCCCTTGAGGGGAATGTATTTCAGCAGCTTATTCAGACCCGCGGCGGCCATCGCACTGCCAACGCCGTAAAAGATATAGACAATGGCAAAATCACCACTGCTGATCCCAAATGTCTTGGTCATGGACGTTACAAACAGCGAGATGCTGTAGTAACCCACGCCGCAGTTAAACATCATAATCAGGAACAGGGACACTGCGGTAATCCAATACCAGACGCTGGTTCGTTTCATACTTCTCCTTTACTTTGCAAGCAAAAGCGGGAGAGGCAATCTATGGCTGCCCCACACACAAAACGCAGCATGTTTTATTTCTGTTTCAGATCCCTGAGAACTCTCCAGCCCGAAGTGGAAAATCCGATTTCAAAATAGTATGCGTCCATGATCTCATACTCCCAGTCCTTCATAAAGCCCCCCAGCTTCAAATGGCCCACGCCTTTGAACACGTCTCCCTTGATCTCAGAATCGTGGTACTCAATCAGAACATCGTCAATCAGCTTTTCTCCCTCGGGATCCAGCATATCCTCAATCTGTCGGCGGCCGTAGCAGACCATATACTCCTCTTCCGGGTACTGAACTTTCTGCGTCAATTCAATCCAGCCGGAAATCAGTCTCTCGCCGTTCTGCCGAACTACCCCTTTGATCTTGCTGCCCACGTGGGGCGCATACAGCTTGCGCAGCCTCCCGGGAAAACGGTTGATGTGAACCTCAGCCAGCTCTGTCTGGTAGCCCAGCATGGGCCCCCGCTGAACGGCCCAGTCTCTGTCCTGCCAGATCCTGGCCAGATAGTTTCCGGGCTTTCCTTCAAATTTACAGGGAATGCTGATCAGGCCCTCCTGCATGGTGGTGTAGTAGGGGTATACAAAATCTGCGGCGGCCTCGGCCCTTTGCGTCATGTCCTCATCATGGCCATAGTAGTCGGCCAGCATGATGGTCAGCTCCCCCTCCCGGTTCGTCTCGAAGGGAGGCGGCAGATACCGGGCGATCACGCTCGGGTCAAGCTTCAGGCGCAGGGAGATAATATTCTCCGCAACATGGCGGCGGGCAGCCCCCTTCTCTTCATTCAGAACCATTTCCAGTCCCCCTTTTCATCAATGGCAGTCACCTGAGAATCGCTGCCGTAACAATATCCAAAATTGTAGAAGAAGCCGTCCAGCGCCTCGATCTCTCCCAGATCCAGCCATTTTCCATAGTAGTCCTCTCCGAATTTCAGTGTCGTCCGGCCGCGCCAGCAGTCGACGCCGTCCAGCCCGTTGGTAAACTCAAACAAGGGAACGTCCTTAATAAACGGCTCGTTGTGATTGGCCGGGTCCTTCAGATAGCGGGCGTGGGCAAACCGCTTGCACCCGATGGGCAGCGCGTCGAAATCATAGGGCTCGGTCAGCTCAATAGACAGCTTGCACACCATCTCCCCGTGGGGGCGGTGGGAGATTCCATACAGCTTTGTACCCGCGCCAAGCCCGCTACGCCCTGTCAGCAGGGGCTGCACATCCGTCATCTGGGTATAGGTAATGTTGCGCAGTATACCCCGGCGCAGTCCGGCTGTCTGGCGGTCCAGGCAGACCTGAGACATATAGCCGAACTCAAAGCCCCGGTAGACGGCGGGCATGCCAATGGCCAGCTCGTGGAATTCCGTCATGTCAGGGTCGGGCGGCTCGCCGTCCTCCACCTCCCGGAGGCCGGGCATGGCGGTATCCACCATGTAGACCCAGCCGATATCGCCGTCTCCCACCGGCTCCAGCGGCTTGGGCAGCATGCGCGCCTGAAGCTTTTTCGGGTCGGCGCGGAAGGGGACCATAATAAGACTTTGCGTCATCACATACTTTTCACCGGGCGCAGGATTTACCTTTGTGTTCAGTTCAGGCATTGAATTGTCCCTCCGTTTCAGATTTTTGCCGTACCGTTTACAGAATACTGATCCCCTTGGCGTTGTAGCCCATCATAAACCAATAGGCGTTTTCCACCTCATAGGAAAACCTGCCGACCTCCTTTTCGTCCAACACCAGCTGAATGTCCCGGCCCTGCCAGAAGTCCCGGTATCGGATATCGGTGATGATCTCCCGGGTAACGTCGTCGCACACCACCTCTCCCCTGCGCTCCTCCACCAGCTGCATCACCTTGCGCAGGCCGATCCGGTTGGCAAAGAGAAAGTCAAAATTCAGGTCTCCGGCGGGTCTGTCCGCGTCGAATCCAAGGCTGATGGGCTTTCTCCCCTCGTCTATGGCCACCGCCTTCAGGCGGCTCCCCTCCTGAATGTGGTAAAATTCCATCATCTCTGTGGGAAACCGAGTGGTCCTGATATTAGCGTAAAACGCGTCAAAGCCCTTGATGCGGCTCTCCATCACTGCCCAGTCCCTGTCAAAGTAGCGGACGGCGTAGGTCCAGCCCCGGTGCCCCCGCGCCTCTGCCTCCACCAGAATGCCGGCCGAGTAATACTGGGAATAAATCGGATTGATAAAGGGATAGTCTGTACTCTTTTCGTCCCGCAGGGAGGCCTCCGACATCACAACGTACGCCCGGTCGGAGACAACCTGAAATCCCTCGGGCACCCGGTGGGCAAACTGCGCCGGATCAATTTTCAGTTCCGCCAGAAAAACTGTCTCGCCAACCTTTCGGATATTGCCCACAATGGGCTCATAGGGTACATACTTAAAGTTTTGCACTGTCTGTCCTCCTCACTTGGCGTCGCAGAGAAATTCTTCACTGCCATAGGTGTAGGCAAATGTGACGAAAAACGCGCGTTTGACCTTGATTTCCCCCAGGCTCTGGAACAGACCGTACATCGTATCGCCAAATTCCAGCGTTCCGTCCCCCACATAGACCTTGCTCACATCAAACTTGGCCGGGAAATGATACAGGGACGCCTGCTGAATCAGAGGTCTGACGTCATCTCCATGGGCAAGGTCCGGCAGATAGCGCAGCTGCCCCCAGTCGAAAAAGTGCTTGTCCAGCCAGTCGGGCGAATGGATTTCCTTCACCTCAAGGCAGGCCCTGGCATACAGCGCGCCGTCGTTGGTGCAGGTGGCAAACATCCTGCTGCCGATACCGACATGTTCTTCGCCCTCCAGCATGGGGTGGTTGCGGGTACGGGAGAAGCTGTCGATCACGCTGCGGTTAAACCCCCGGCGCAGCGCGCCGGCGTAGTGGTCCAACAGAATCCAGGTGTTCATAATATTGGGCTTGCCGTTCACCGTGCAGGACATGCCCAGCGCACATTCAGAAAACTCCGTCGTGTTGGGGTCCGGGATCTCCCCGTCCACTTCCCGCATGGGCGGAAAGGCGGAATCCACAAATCCGCAGGTCAAAATCACATCCCCGTCCTCGTCCGCCCGCGGCTCAAGCGGCTCGGGAAGAAACATTTTTTTGGCAGCCTCCATATTGGACACGGTAAAATCGAAATTGATAAAGTTTTGTATAATCGCGTGGGGGCAGCAGTTTTCCCGGGGCTTCATACCCAAAGTGTTTATTTCCATCTCGCAGTACCTGTCCTTTCTTTTCGCTACGCCGCCTGCGGCGCATCAGAACCGCCGGCTGATCTCTTCACGTTCAGTCTGTGGACAACAAAGGCCGCAATGGTCAGCGCCAGGCCAATCAGCGTAATATCCGTTCTTGGGAACGCGATCAAAATACCGCCCATAGCGAACAGCAGTCTCTCAGGCATGTTGTACATCCGGCCCAGCTTTATCATATAGCCGCCGATTCCGCTGGCCAGGATAAAGGTGCCCAGGGCCACAAAGGCCATGTGATACAGACTCAGCAGGATATTGTTCCCCTGGAGCAAAATTGCGGGCTGATACAGAAAATACAGGGGCAGGAAATACACCACACAGCCCAGCTGACATGCCTTCCAGCCTGTTTTCATCGCGGGGGCGCCCGCCACGGAAGAGGCGACAAACGCGACCGTTGCCACGGGAGGCGTAATAACGGCCAGCAGCGGATAATAGATCAGGAACAGATGAACTGCCATCTTGTCCAGGCCGGTGCCCACCAGGGCGGGGGCGACGGACACGGCAAAGAACATATAGGCCACAATATCCATCCCCATCATGCCCATGAGATAGCAGGCCAAGATGGTAAGCGCCACCACTGACACAATACTCTCGCCGCCCAGGCGGGTAATGCTGGTGGCAAAGGAGGCGGCCATACCGGTGGTAATCAAACCGGCTATGGTAAACGTAAACGGGAGCATCAGAGCGCAGATCTGCGTAATGGCCTTGCCGATCAGGGCACAGGCGTTGTACAGATTCCTGGGGGTAAGCCTGTTTTTGGGATCTTTGTCAAACCAGGACAGCACAATCAGCAGACCGGAGGCGTAATAGGGGGTAACCTCACCCCAGCGGAAATATACCAGACCGACGCACAGGAAGATCAGTACAACAATCACATACCAGCCGTGTTTTATGGTCTCCCCCACGCGGGGGCACTGATCGGCCGGCAGACCCTTCATCCCGTGGTTGGCCGCGTAGGCGTCCACCTGGAGCAGCAGGCCGCCGTAGTAGCATAGCGCGGGGAAAATGGCGGCCACCATGACCTGGGCATAGGTAAACCCGGACATGGCCACCATGACAAACACAATGGAGCCCATGACAGGGGGCATCAGAATGCCGCCTGTGGCCGCCACCGCCTCAATGCCGCCGGCGTAGACGGCGTCGTAACCGGATTTTTTCATCGCCGGAATGGTGATTGAGCCGGAAGAAACTACGTTGGAAATGGGAGAGCCGGAGAGCATCCCGAAAAATGCGGAGGTCAACACGGCAACCTTGGCGGTGCCCCCCCGGTATTTGCCGCACAGAGCCTGGGCCAAATCGATAAAAAACGGTCCCGCTCCGGAACAGATCAGCAGGTTGGCAAACATTAAAAATCCGATCAGAATGGTGCCGGTGATGTTGCCGGGCAGGCCGGCAATTCCTTCTGAGCCGTAGCAGTAGTAGCTGAACAGCGTCTTCAGATCAAAACCGATTCCAGCCAGCATACCGGGCAGGCGTTCACAGACCAGCGGGTACAGGCCGAAAAACACGCAGATGACAAAAAACGCTCTGCCCGCACCCCGGCGGACCATCTCCAGCAGCATCAGGGAATAGACCACTGCAATGGCCAGTTTAAAGGGATCGGGCGCTGGAACCCAGCCTACCATGTTGATCTCAATGCCGTGGACGGCAAAATAGAGAGGAATGACCAGGGCCAGCAAGGTCAGAACATAGTCAAACCAAGGGATATGTTTCTCATATTTTTTGGTCGCCGGCGTCAGCAGAAACGCGCTGCATCCAAAGACAGCAAAAATGGTGTAATAGTAAGTGGTCGCAGACATCACGCCGAACCAGCGAATGTGCATCATGTAGTAGCACGCGATCAGAATGCCGATGATGGAGAGAATGGTGAACCCATGCCGCACCAGCGGCGGCATCACGGCCAAACGAGAATTGTCCTTGTTAACTTCCTCTTCCGCTTCCGCCTTTCGTTTTTCGTCTCTCAGCTCGTCCAGTTCTTTGTCATGCAGCCTTTTTCGATTCAAAGCCATTAGGGAACAACCTCCTCAATCAGCCCTGCAAAGGGCGCGTTGGGCGGAGTGCAAAGCACCGCACTCCGCCCGTCCGGTGTGGGCCGCCAACTATGTTCAGAAGCCGGCGGCCAGGGCCTGGGCGATCTCCGCGTCGGACATGATGACCACGGGAGGCAGTTCACGGGCCTGCTTGAAGGCCTCCCAATAATCCAGCCACTCCTGATTCTGGGGATCAATGTTAATCCCGTCCGTATTAGCCTGCGCAATGCAGTCGCTGTAGGCCTCCATGTACAGGTCAATCAGTTTGATATTGTACTCCTGACGGGCATCATCCGCCTCGGTCCACTTGCCGATCTCTTTAAAATACCGGATGGTCCCTTCCGCGATGGGCACATAGGAGCGGTCTAAAACCTCCCGGGCATAGTCCACAGACCAATAGTAGGAGTAGGTCTCAAAGGCATCCCGAATCTCCTCCTGAGACTCAGCAAAGAACTTGACCAGATTGTAAATCAGATCCTGGTCGGCAGTTTCGGCGCTGATCCAGCCCCCGTCAGAGCCCCAGCCGTGCTTTCCCACAGCGGCCTCGTTTCCAAAGCCGATTTTATTAAAGCTGTAGACAGGCTGCTTCGACTGGAACGCCGCGCACCACTCAGGGTACAGCTCTGGGTTGAAGTCCATAACCCGGATCCCCTGAGGGGCGGCAGAGGCCTCAATGATGGAGCTGGAGGTGGGTGTCACATAGGCGCACAGCTCCGCCGCGCCAGTTGTAACCAGCTTGGGCATTTCGCCGTAGGAGGAGCAGTAAATCCAGTTCATTTCGTCCACGGAGACGCCGGCGGCGGCGGCGAGAGACGCCTTTACATTCTCCATGGCGGAGTCGATGGTACAGGCAATCGGAGTATCCTTGGTAATGTCGGTAGGCTTTTCGATCTTGGAATCGCCGCGGACGAACATCACGCTGTTGGAGGCAAAATCGGGCCATACCCAGCGGACCTGATAAGGGCCGCCTGTCTGTGTGGCGTAGCCGAACTTGGCGCCGATCAGAGTGGACACATCGCCCATCGTGTCATAGGTCATGAGAGTCTCGCCGTTTCTGACCCGCTGGAATTTGGTGGCGTTGGAGTCCTCCGGGAGCAGACGCACTTTGGTATTGCCGGTGCCCTCCAGAATGTTGGACCAGGCCAGCGTGCCCGCGTAGGCGGTGGTGCCGCTGCCGGTGATACTCAGCTTGACCATGTTGGGCCACTTAAAATCACCGCCGGAGGTCTGCGAGGCGCCTGCGCTGCCGCTGTTGGACTTGGCCGGGTTGGACCCGCCGCCGCAGGCCGCCAGAGAGAGGGACATCGCCAGTACAAGGACCAGAGATAACATCCTTTTCATTGTTCTTTCTCCTTTACAATTTTATATTGCCGCCGCAAAATCAGCATGGGCGTTTGACATATTTGCCGCTGGCCTGGCCCAGAATCTGCCCCTTTTCATAGACCTTTTTCCCCCGGAGTATCGTTATAACGGGCCATCCCTTCAGCTTAATGCCTTCAAAGACGTTGTACTCCTGTGCGGAGAAATCTTCGCCGGCACGGACCGTCTTTTCCATCTCCAGGTCAATCAGCGCGAAATCCCCATCGGCCCCCACCTCTATGCTGCCTTTTTGGGGCCAGGCGGCGTGGGCCTTGGCGGGATTTTCCGCCACCAGCTGTGCAATCTGCGGCAGCGACAGTCCATGTCTCAGGCCCTCGGAAATCATGAAGGGATACACCAGCGAGGTGCCGCCGAAGCCGCAGCAGGAGCCCCACATGTCGTCATCCAGCTTCAGCGCCTTGGGCGTCATGGCGTGGTCAGAGCCCACCCAGTTAATTTCGCCGTTTTTCAGGGCTTCCCACAGCGCCTCGTTGTCGGCCGCGGTCCGCAGGGGCGGATTGACCTTGGCGCAGTTGTTGCCCTGAAGCATCTCCCAGGTAAGGCCCAAGGCGTGGAGGGTACATTCCCGGCGTAGTTGAATGTCCGGATAGATTTTCAGCAGATCCCTGGTAGCCTGAAGGGCCTCTGCACTGGTGATGTGCAGAACATTCAGCTTGGCGCCGGTGGCGTTGGCCACAGTGCCCGCCTTCATGATGGCCACCCTCTCGGCCAGAGGGGGACGTGCTTCGCTGTAGGCTTGCAGTCCCTCCAGTCCCGCGGCATTCACCTTGCGGATAAAGGCTTTAATGATTTCGTCGTCCTCACAGTGGACGCTGACGGATACCGGCTTGTTTTTCAGCATGGTATTCAGCCGGGCCGCCTCCTCCATAATGTCGTACAGGTGCCCCAGGTCGTAACAGTCGGACATGGTGGGGGAGACGGTGGAATTCGCCCCCAGGTTCAGGCCCTTATAGAACATAAAGTATTTAAAGGTGACAACCCCCTGTTCCACCAGCCATTCCATCTCCTTCACCTGGAGGTGATCCATGGGCGCCAGATGGAAACAGTAGTCACAGTAGGCATTTCCGGCGGCCTGTTCCAAGGCCTCTGCGTATATCTCATGGTAGGGCCCCGTCTTGTTCATGTAGTGGGCGCCGGTGCGGAAATAACTCATCATGGTGGTCACGCCGCCGGTCAGCGCCGCCTTGCTCTCACTGCTGACATCCTGGTCCATGGGCGCGTAGATGCCGAAGTGGGTATGGCAGTCCACGGCGCCGGGCATTACGGTCAGCCCCTTGGCGTCCAGAATCTCCCTCGCCTCCTCATCGCCTATCTCCGTGAGGCTAAGAGAGGCAATTTTCCCATCTTTAACGGCAATCGTGCAGTTTTCCACCCTGTCCGGCAGAACAACCGCCCCATTTTTGATTAACAGGTCATATTTTTCCATTTTAAACGCCCCTTTTTTGGTATTATTTGTAATCGTGTTCCTCTCAATTTCTCACCTGTGGTAGCGCGCATCCAGCTCTGAGGTGTCCAGATAGCGTTTTTCCAGCTCCTTGATCAGGGGCAGTCCAACCAGATCTGTAAACTCAGAGAATTCAAAGATTTCCCCGTCCATAGAGCCTACGCTGTCGTTGACAATGGCGGTGTAAGCCTTTTCCAGCGCACGGGAGGCCGCAAACAGAGGCATAACCGGAATGCTGACCCGGGCCGCTCCCCACTCCTCCAGCTGCTTGATGGAAACTGCCGGTGTCTTGGAACCCTTTGCGTAGATCATATTGATACTCACCGGGGCATCAATAGACTGAATAACCCGCTTGATATCCTCCACCTTCTCCGGGGCTTCCACAAAAATAAGGTCCGCGCCGGCTTTGGCAAAGGCGTTGCCTCTTCGAATCGCCTCATCAACGCCGTCCACCGCAATCGCATCCGTGCGGGCGTTGATTACAAAGTCTTTGTCCGTTCTGGCTGCCGCGGCGGCCTCAATTTTTTTCACAGCCTCCCCAAAGGGGATAATCTGTTTTCCCCCCATGTGGCCGCATCGCTTTGGAAAGAACTGGTCCTCCAAATTGATGCCTGCCGCGCCGGCCTCCTCAAATTCCTTGACCGCATAGTAAAGATTGATGGCGTTTCCAAACCCGGTATCTCCATCCGCCATCACCGGGATCCTCACCGCACGGCAGATATTGCGGACCTGTTCCACCATTTGCGTCTTGGTCATGATACCCACGTCCGGCAGCGCAAGGCCGGCGCCCGCAAGGCCATAGCCGCTTACCTGCACAGCTTTTACGCCGCACTTCTCCGCAATTCTGGCGCTCAGCGCATCATAGACGCCGGGCATAACCAAAATCTCTTTGGCTTGGATCAGCTGTTTAAGCTGAGTCGTCCGATTCACACAGTCTCCTCCTTTCTTCTGCTTTCCCCGCTATTCCAGTACAAAATCCCCCTTTTCCCTTAAAAAAGGGACCAACCCGCCGGCGGACAGAATATTTCGCATAATGGGCGAAAGTGTCTGACAGGCTATCTCCCGGGTCCCGTTCACGGTGACGATACCGGCTGACATGTCCACCTCAACCGTGTCGCCATACCGGATCGAGGAGGTGTCGCAGATCAGTGCCGGGAGGCCCACATTGATGGCGTTCCGGTAAAAAATCCTGGCGAAGGATTTGGCCAGAATGGCGCTGATTCCAGCATACTTAAGCGCCAGAGGGGCCTGTTCCCGGGAGGAGCCGCAGCCGAAGTTGCTGCCTGCCACCAGCACATCCCCCTGCCGCACACGCTGGGAAAACAGCGGGTCCAGATCCTCCATGCAGTGGGCGGCCAACTCCTGAAAATCCAACGTCTTGGTGTATTTGCCGGCAATCACCAGGTCTGTATTGATATGATCGCCATAGACCAACGCCTTTTTCATTGCCTCATCACCTCCCTGGGATCAGTCAAAACGCCGGTAAGGGCCGAAGCCGCCGCCGTTACCGGGGAGGCCAAAAACACCCGCGCCTTGCTGTTGCCCATACGTCCCTTAAAGTTCCGGTTTGTAGTGGACAGCACCGTCTCCCCGTCCCCGGGGACGCCGCCCAGCGTACCCACACACAAGCTGCACCCCGGGGTGTTGATGGTCGCCCCGGCAGCCAGAAATGTTTGGATGTACCCTCTTTCGATGGCCCGCAGCAGCACCCGGTTAGAGGCCGGACAGACGATCATACGGACTGCGGGAGAAATCTTTTTCCCCTCCAAAATCCGGGCGGCCGCAGCAAGGTCTCCCAGTCGGCCGTTGGTACAGCTGCCAAGATAAACGACATCAATCCTCTCCTGTCCCGCTTGCGTCACCGGCCTCACATTGTCCACTGTATGCGGACAGGAGACCACGGGAACCATGCTTGCCGCGTCATAGCGCAGTACTCTCTCGTAGACCGCATCCTCATCCGGAATCAGGCCGGGATCTTTCAGCGCCGGAATAAAAACGCCGTTTTTTCCGCCCATCTCAATGGTCATGTTGCAAACCGTAGTCGCTTCTTCCGCCGTAAAGCGGGCAAAGCCGTCCCCGGCAAACTCCACCGATTCATAGGAGACTCCGTCACTTCTCAGATCTCCAATGATTTGCAGAATCACATCTTTGGCGCATACCCCCGCAGGCAGCTGTCCGGTCAGCTCAATCCTGGTAGTCTTGGGGACCATCAGCCAGGTCTTGCCGGTCAGCATGGCGGCCCCCAGCTCCGTGGACCCGACGCCGGTGGAGAACGCGCCCACCGCGCCATAGGAGCAGGTGTGGGAGTCGCCCCCCAAAATCAGGTCGCCCTCATGAACAAGTCCCTCCTCTAGCATAACCTGGTGACATACTCCGTAATTCTGATCGAAAAAAACACACTGCTGTTCCTGGCAGAACTCCCGAATCAGCTTGTGCAGCGCAGCGATTCTCTCATTGGGACAGGGGGTGGCATGGTCCAAAACAAACACGGTGCGTTCTTTTTTTTTCAGCTTTCTGCCCCCCATTCTCTCAAAGGCTTTCATCGCAATGGGTCCGGTGGTATCGCTGGCCATCATCACGTCCACATCGACAATCACGCAGTCTCCCGCACGGACCGCCTGATGTGCTTTTCGCCCCAGCAGTTTTTCCGCAAAGGTCAGGCCCAAGTTTAACTCCCCCTCTTTTGTTCCGTATAGCGGAATGTTATTCCATTTTAATCTTTTTGATCAAACTTCAAAGGGTTTCCCCTTTGAAGTTTAAAACAGATCGGCCCTTAAACAGGCGGCGTCTCAGTTCACAGAGTCGTATCCCAGTTTCAAGGAGATATTCTTTGCCGCTTCCAGCAGCTTTGTCCGATACAGCGCGACATTTTCGTCCGCAAACAGGTAGACGGGCCCGGATATGGTAATGGACGCGACCACCTGCCGGGTATAGTCGTACAGCGGGGCGGAAACCATAGCCGTGGACGGGTCACGCTCCCCCTTGGTAACGGAATAGCCGTCCTTCAGGATCTGCTCCAGTTCTTCTCTGAGTCTCTCCGGATCGGTTACCGTATTGTCGGTGTATTTTTCAAATTTTGTCACCGCAAAATACTGCTCCTGCACTTCCCGGCCTGCATAGGCCAGCAGAAGCTTGCCCGCGCCACAGTACAGCGGGTGCCGGGCGCCCAGATATGAAAATCGCTTTACATACTCTGTGCCCTCCACCTGGCCGACGCATCTGCGCTCAAAGCCGTCCCGGATATAGAGGTTGCAGGTCTGCTGGGTTTCACGGCTGAGCCGTTCCATATCCGCATGCGCCACACGCTGCAAGCTGTTGCCCGCGTGGGCAATACTCCCCATCTTGATGATTTCATATCCCAAGCGGTATTTTCCCGTCTGCGGGTCCTGCACCACCATGTTCCGCTTTTCCAGCGTGGTCAGGATACGGTAAGTGGTCGTTTTGGGGAGATTGGCCTGAACACATATCTGTGCCAGAGGCAACTCCTGCGACTCGAAAGAAAATACCTGAAGGATATCGACCATCCGGTCTACCGCCCGGACGGAGTCCTTCGACTCCGAAGTACTCGCACCTTGTTTGTTCTTCATTGTTCCACCTCTCGGAACTTCATTCCTTTTATTCTTTCAATTTAAAATATACCGCGCTTTCTCGCGCTTGTCAAGCTGTTTTCCTTTTTGGCCAATGTTTTCTCCATTTCCACACACTCATATATCTCGTTTTTAGTTATTTTGCACAGCCTAAGCGGCGGGGAATTCTGTCCCGTCTTCAGATGGCCCCTCTTCCCCGGCATGGCCGGGCAGTTGTCTGCCGGCTGTTCATGCCGACATGAGAAAACGGGCGATGCCTCTCCGGCTTCGCCCGTTTCCCTGTGGCGGCGGGACAATCACTTCGCTTTATGTCCTGTAGGAGTCAGCCAGCTCCTTAAACTTGGGCAGGGAGCGGCGGATGGTCTCCGTCTGGACGCAGTAAGAAATCCTCACATGTCCAGGGGCACCGAAGCCGCCGCCGGGAACGATAAGCAGGTCCAGCTTTTTGGCCCTCTCACTAAAGGCCGCATCGTCAGGCTCCAGACTGCGGGGGAAGAGGTAAAACGCGCCGTTAGGTTCCACCACATGGTAGCCCATCTCCCGCAGAGAGGAGACAAACAGCCTGGCATTCTCCTCATAAATTTTAATATCGGAAGTCATATCGCAGCACATTGACGTCACCTGCTGGAACAGGCTGGGGGCGTTCACATAGCCCAGCGAGCGGCCCGCCCCAGCCACTGCGGCGTAGACATCGTCTCCCTCCGTCACCTCTTGCGGAACAAAAACGTAGCCGATACGCTCGCCGGGGAGGGACAGGGACTTGGAGAAGGAGTAGCACACGATGGTATCCCGGTATATGTGGGGCACCCAGGGAACTTCCACTCCGGCGTAGACAATCTCCCGGTAGGGCTCGTCCGAGATCAGGTAGATGGGGTGGCCGAACTGCGCACTCTTTCGGGAGAGAAGACCGGCCAGCCGTTCCAGCGTGTCTCTGGAGTAGACCACGCCGGAGGGATTGTTGGGGCTGTTCACCAGCACGCCCTTGGTGTTCTCATTCAGGGACTGCTCCAGGGCGTCGAAATCAATTTGGAAGGCCTCTATTTCTGGCGGAATAAGAACCATTTTTGCCCCGGCTCCCTCAATAAACACCTTATATTCCGGAAAATACGGGGCGAAAACCACAAACTCGTCCCCCGGACAGGTCAAGCCGTTGAACACGCAGCACAGAGAGGCGGCGGCCCCCACGGTGAGATAGAGGCGGTCCGGGGTGCAGCCGGCATCGAAGCGGCGGTTCAGAGAGTCGGCAAACCGCTGCCGGGCGTCGGCAGCCCCCTGGGCGCTGGTATAGGCATGAATCAGGTCGGGCTGCTCCCGGAGAAGGCGGATGGCCGTCTCATTGACAGCGTCGGGGGCTGGCACGCTGGGGTTGCCGATGGAAAAATCAAAAACATTCTCAGCGCCCACCTGGGCCGCCCGCACCTTTCCATACTCAAACAGCTCACGGATCACGGACCGGGCGGTACCCAGTCCCTTCATACGTTCAGAAACCATAAGAAAACCTCCTGAGTAAAAATCGCCTGGGGCATTGGGACGTTGTCAGGTATTATACCACAGTAATTTATCGGAGTAAAGTGTCAAAATAGATGTTGTACCAAAAAATTCCCGTGGAAAAATGCTAAAAACTGCCAAATAGAGAGAAGTAGACAAGAAAAATTTTTGATAAGTTGCCATATTTGGAAATTTCTGACCTTTACAAAGGAAAGGCCCGGAGCTATAATTTTTTAAATGAACCGGGAAAATTCTTTCACCGGAGGGAGGCGGCAAGATGCAGGTATTGACGGGCAAGGCTATCATGGAACAAATCGTCGCCGGGCGTCTGTGCTTCTACCGCCGTCCCGCGCCCCAGGTCCAGCTGTACACCCAGGGGGACTGGCGGCAGGAGGTTAACCGCTTCCACCGGGCCCAGCAGGCGGCCATCATGGAGCTGACCACTCTCTACCATCGGGCGCTAAACCAGGTGGGCGAAGGAGTGGCCTCCATCTTTTTGATCCACGGCATGCTGCTGGAGGACCACGATTATGTGGAAACCGTGCGCAGTCTCATCAATGGCCAGGGGGCCACGGCGGAGTACGCCGTCCAGATGGCGGAGATCAGCTTTTCCGCCGCCTTCGCCGCCATGGACAGCCCCTACATGCAGGCCAGAGCGGTGGATATCCGGGATATTTCCCAGCGTGTGCTGCGCTCCCTGATGGGCGGACGACAGACTCTGCTGATGGATGAGCCCGCCATTTTGGTGGCCGACGAGTATCTGCCCAGCGAGGTGATGGACTTTGATCAGCGCCGGCTGCTTGGCCTCATCACCCGGAAGGGCAGCCTGGACAGCCACACCGCTATGCTGGTGCGGGCCTATCACATCCCCGCTATTGTGGAGGTGCCCCTTACTCCCAGGTGCGAAGGGCACCTGGCCCTGATGGACGGCTATACCGGAAACGTGTACATAGACCCGGAACAGGCGCAGCTCAACCAGCTTCGGGAGCTCTATCAGGCCAACGGACGGCCCAAGGGGCTGAGCCTTCGGGTATAAAACGGACTTCTCTTCTTGGGAGGAACTTCGTAAAGAAGTTCCTCCCAAACAGCTTGTCCAAAAACATTCAAATCAGGCAAGCAGGGGGAGGAACTCAGAGGAAAAGCGGAAAGTGGACTCCTATAAAATTCAGCCGTGCCAATGAAATATGGAGGAGGCCTTACCTGCCTCCTCCATATGAACAATGTCTTTACACGGGGCTGTTCTTCCGGCGGAAGGCGCCCGTCAGGTGGTGGTGGGGACGGCGCTGTCTTCGGCCGCCGGCGGCTGGGCGGTCTCTTCCTCCATGTCCGCCAGGGCGTAGGGAACCCGGAACACGGACAGGCGGGACAGCCGCTTCTCTCCCCCGTCCTTGGGGTAGCCCAGCTCCTGAGAGGGCAGACGGCTTGCGCCGGACAGCTTATCCTCCCGCTGCCAGGTGACAACGCCGTTTTCCACCTTCAGGTTGGGCCCGTAGGCGCTCCCGCCGAGAACGCCCTTGGAAGCCCTCTCCTCCTGGTAGGCCTTCTGCTGCGCCTCATACTGCCGCAGGGCCAGGCTGTTTCGATAGGTGCCCAGACCAAAGCAGCCCCACAGGCCGGCCTCGCCCAGACCAACCAACACCAGAAGGATGGTTAAAAAGATCAGGAGAGGACTGCGCTTCTTGGGAAGCTTAGGGGGCTTGGGAGATTCTGCCGCCTGGTTCTCCGTCTGACTCGCTTCCTCCGGCTGTTTGTCTTTTTTCTTCATCCGACTCACCCTCTTTGTGCATCTGTATCCCTATCGTACCATAGCTCGCCGGGGAAGTCAATCGGCGGATTGGAATCGGAGGAAAAACAGGTTGCCTTGTCCCGGCGGCATGGGGTACAATAGGCTGACCGGACTGGCCGAGAGTCGGGAGAAAGGAAGTGGTTTTATGCGCGATGGCATTCGTCTGATTGCCAGCGATATCGACGGAACCCTACTGCGGGAGGGCGCAGCGGAGATTCCTTTGGAACTATTTGTCCATATCCGCCGCCTTGCGGACCGGGGGATTCTGTTCTGCCCGGCCAGCGGGCGGCAGTACCAGAGTCTACGAAAGCTGTTTGCGCCGGTGGCGGACAGCCTGCCCTATCTGTGTGAAAACGGCGCGGTGGTATACGGGCCGGGAAATCCTGCCCCGGTGTGGAGCAAGACGGTGATGGACCGCACCAAGGCGGAGGAGCTGAGCAGAGACATTCTGGCGCAGCCGGGGGCGGAGGTTCTCATCTCTGGGGCCAATACCAGCTATTTGTGTCCTAAAAGTCCGGATTTCGAGGGGCACATCCGCTGGTTCACAGGTAATAATATCATCTGCGTCTCCGGGCCGGAGAAGATTCCGGAGGAGATTGTCAAAGTGTCCGCCTACTGCCCCGGCATCCTGGAGAAGGTGCGGGCCGCCCTGTGCCCCAAGTGGGAGGCGCACTTCCACGCCGCCGTGGCGGGGGCCGCCTGGCTGGACTTTACCCTGGCGGACAAGGGGCTGGGCCTGGAAATGCTGTGCCGCGCCCTGAAGATTCGCACGGAACAGGTGATGGCCTTCGGGGACAACTTCAACGATGTCCCCATGCTTCGCGCGGCGGGTCAGCCCTACATCATGGACTCCGCCCACCCCCAGCTGCGGGAGGAGTTCCCCGTCTGCTCCCAGGTGGAGGAGATCCTGAGAACGCTTTGAGCAATACGGCGCGGCGGGCAAAACCGGGCCGCTGCTGGAAACGGGTAATTTCCCGCTATACATTTTCATGAAATGATGTTAAAATGGATCGAGAAACCAAAGAAAAGAGGATGCAATATGGTCATTGCCAGCTTTCCTGAGCTGAAGGCCCGGCTGCGCGACCTCCCGCCGAAGACGGCGGTGGTGGCGGCGGCCCACGACGAGCACACCCTTCAGGCGGTCTTTGCCGCCCGGCGGGACGGCTTGATCCAGCCTGTCCTGGTGGGACACAAGGCGGAAATTCTCTCCATTGCCCGGGATTTGAAAGAACCTCTGTCCCCCGACCAGGTGGTGGACGCGGCTGACGACGTCCGGTGCGCTGAAGACTCCGTGGCTTTGATCCGCTCCGGAGGGGGAGACATTCTCATCAAGGGCCTTCTCCAGACGGGGACGCTGCTTAAGGCTGTAGTCAGCCGGGAGACAGGCATCCGAGCCGGTGGAGTGATGTCCCACGTGGCCATTCTGGATGTGCCCAGCTACCACAAGCTGCTCTACGTCACCGACGGCGGCATGGTGGTGGCCCCCGACCTGGAACAAAAGCGGCATATTTTGAAAAACGCCTTGGACTTTTGCCGTTTTCTGGGCTACGACTGTCCCAAGGCGGCCGCCCTGTGCGCCGTGGAGACAGTCAGCCCCGCCATGCCTGAGACGGCGGACGCCGCCTCTCTGAAGGCGGAGGGGGAGAGGGGGGACTTCGGCCCCTGTGCGGTGGAGGGCCCCATCGCCCTGGACCTGGCCACCGACGCCGAGGCAGCCCGGGTAAAGGGCTACCACAGCCCGGTGGCCGGAGACGCCGACATCCTGCTGGCCCCCTCCATTGCGGCGGGCAACCTGCTGGGCAAATCACTCTACGGCCTGGCTGGGGGCGAGATGGCTGGGGTAGTCCTGGGCGCCAAAGTTCCCATTACGGTCAATTCCCGAGGGGCCACGGCGGAGGAGAAATACTGGTCCATCCTGATCTGCGCGGCGATGAAATAGGGGGCGGCCTCAGCGCCACCCCGGCCCCATCCACTGCTTTCCGCTGGGCGGCACAGAGACCGCCCCCTGCCGGAAATGGAAAAATGGAGGTTACCCATGTCTTTTGATATCCTTGTACTGAACCCCGGCTCCACCAGCACCAAGGCGGCGGTGTACCGGGATGAGACTCCCCTGATGTCTCGGAGTATGGTCCACACAAACCCGGATCTGGCACCCTATCCCGCCCTCAACGATCAGCTGGACTACCGGGTAGGCATGGTGCGCAGCTGGCTGGCGCTGGAGGGTTACGACCTGGCCCGGCTGTCCGCAGTTGTGGGACGGGGAGGTATCATCCCCAATATTGTCTCCGGAGGCTACGCGGCAGACGACGCCCTGGCCGACTGCCTTCTCCACCACACCGTCTTTGACCACGCGTCCAACCTGGGGGGGCTGATGGCCCGGGAGTTTGCCACCCCCCTGGGCATCCCCGCCTACATCTACGACGCCGTCACCAGCGACGAGCTTCTCCCCGAGGCCCGGGTCACCGGCTTTAAGGAGGTCACCCGCACCAGCTTCTGTCACGTACTCAACGCCCGGGCCACCGGCCACAAGTATGCCCAGGCCATGGGCCGGAAGTATCAGGACATGAATCTTGTGGTGGCCCATCTGGGAGGCGGCATCTCGGTGTCCGCTCACAGCTTCGGGCGGATCATTGACTCGGTGTCTGACGACGCCGGCCCCTTCTCCCCCGACCGGGGAGGAAGCCTGAATATGCTCTATGTGCTGGATATGTGCTACTCCGGTAAATACACCAAGGCGGAGATGATGAAAAAGCTCCGGGGCGAGGGGGGCATGTCCGCCCTGCTGGGCACCCACGACTGCCAGGAGGTGGAACGGCGCATCGCCCAGGGGGACGAGTGGGCCGCCCTGGTCTACCAGGCCCAGGCCCTTCAGATTGCCAAGGGCATCGGCACCATGCTGGCCTGTTTTACCGGTCTGATCGACGCAGTGATTCTCACCGGCGGACTGGCTAACTCCAAAATGCTCACCGGAAAGGTGATCGATTACCTGCACAACCTGTGCCGGGTGGTGGTCATCCCCGGAGAAAACGAGATGGAGGCGCTGGCCTTGGGCGGGCTGCGCCTCCTCCGGGGAGAGGAGGAGGTCCACCAGTTTCACCCGGTATGTTCTATGACGCAGGGGCGCTAAAAAACACCCGTCTCCTCATTTCATTGGCACGTCTGAATTTCCTCTTGCCACCTCCGCCGTCTTATGGTAAAATAATCTGCCAAATATGAAATATATGTGAGGGAGTGGACCCTTTTGTCAAAATATGAAGCTGAAATCAAGCGCCGGCGCACCTTTGCCATCATCTCCCATCCGGACGCGGGCAAAACGACCCTGACGGAGAAGTTCCTCCTCTACGGCGGGGCCATCGCCCAGGCGGGACAGGTAAAGGGAAAGAAGAATACCCGGGCGGCCACCTCTGACTGGATGGAGATTGAGAAGCAGCGTGGAATTTCGGTTACCTCCTCGGTAATGCAGTTTCAGTACGAGGGCTTCTGCATCAACATTCTGGACACCCCCGGCCACCAGGACTTCTCCGAGGACACCTACCGCACCCTGATGGCGGCGGACAGCGCGGTGATGGTCATCGACGGGGCCAAGGGCGTGGAGGCCCAGACCCGGAAGCTGTTCAAGGTGTGCGCCATGCGGGACATCCCCATCTTCACCTTCATCAACAAGATGGACCGGGAGGCCCGGGACCCCTTTGAGCTGTGTGAGGAGCTGGAGCACGAGTTAGGGCTGGACACCTACGCCATGAACTGGCCCATCGGCTGCGGCAAGCAGTTCATGGGAGTATACGACCGGCACAACCGAAAGGTGATCCACTTCACCTCCAACACCAACGCCAAGGCGGCCACCGCCACTCAGATCGAGCCCGACGACCCTGCCCTGGCCGATCTCATCGGCCAGGGCAAGCGGGATCAGTTGGTGGACGAGATCGAGCTGCTGGACGGGGCCTCCTGCGACTTCGACCTGGATCGGGTGCGCCACGGCAAGCTGTCGCCGGTGTTTTTCGGTTCCGCCCTGACCAACTTCGGCGTGGAACCCTTTTTGGAGGAGTTTCTCCGTATGACCACCGCCCCCCTGGCCCGGAAAGCCGGAGATGAGGTGATCGATGCCTTTGACGACGACTTCTCCGCCTTCGTCTTCAAGATTCAGGCCAACATGAACAAGGCCCACCGGGACCGCATCGCCTTTATGCGGGTGGTGTCGGGGAAATTTGAGGCAGACAAGGAGGTCTACCACCTCCAGGGAAACAAGAAAATTCGCCTGTCCCGTCCTCAGCAGCTGATGGCCGCCGAGAGAGAGATCATCGAAGAGGCCTACGCCGGCGACATCATCGGCGTGTTTGACCCAGGCGTCTTCTCCATTGGCGACACCCTGTGCGCCCCGGGGAAAAAGTTTGCCTTCGACCCCATCCCCACCTTCGCCCCGGAGCACTTTGAGCGCATCCGCTCCATGGACACCATGAAGCGCAAGCAGTTTTTAAAGGGCGTGGAGCAGATCGCTCAGGAGGGCGCCATTCAAATCTTTAAAACCCCCTACTCCGGCATGGAGGAGGTCATTGTAGGCGTGGTGGGTACCCTGCAATTCGACGTACTGGAGTACCGCCTGCTCTCGGAGTACAACGTGGAGCTGTACAAGGAGGGCCTGCCCTTCGAGTATCTGCGGTGGATTGTCAAGGAGGACGAGGAGGCCCCGCCCCTGAAGGAGGAGGACCTGCTGCTGCCCAACGACGCCAAGCTGGTGGAGGACTACAAGGGCAATCAGCTGCTGCTGTTCGCCTCCCGGTGGTCCATTCAGTGGGTCACCGATAGGAACAAGGGTCTGAAGCTGGCCGAGTTCGGGGGAGAGAAATTTTAAGCATAAAAAAACCTCGCCAAGTGGCGAGGTTTTTTTGATCAGCCCTGGGAAATCGCGCCCATGGGGCAGGTACCAGCGCAGGAGCCGCAGTCGATGCAGGCGCCGGCGTCGATGACGTACTGAGAGTCGCCCTGGGCGATCGCGCCCACAGGGCAGCCATCAGCGCAGGAACCGCAGCTGATGCAAGCGTCACTGATAACATAGGCCATGATATGTACACCTCCATTAAAATGGTATCCCCATTCTACCACAAATTTTAAAAAATGCAATGCTAAATTTTTGGAGAGAGTCGGAATTTATTTCGCCGCCGGAGTCGAAAACATCATTTGGGAGGTCTGGCTAAATTTTTGAAAAACCGGGCATGATGGAAGAAGACTTCATACCGAGGTGATTTTACATGGCAGACAGCCAATTCACATCCACCGCCCTGGGCGCCATCCGTCTGGCCCAGCAGAACGCGGCCAAACTGGGCCACAGCTATGTGGGCAGTGAACATCTGCTGCTGGGGCTGGCCGGTCAGGAGTTCAGTCCCGCCGCCATGGCGCTGCGCCGGGCGGGGGCGGACAGCAAGGCGCTGCGCGCCGCCATCACCCAGCGGGTGGGCACAGGGGTGCCGGCCCAGTCCAGCTTTCAGGGCCTGACCCCCAACTGCTGCCTGGCCATTCAGGGGGCGGTGGAGGAGAGCCGTCGTCTGGGCCAGGCCGCGGTAAACTCTGAGCACCTGCTGCTGGGACTGCTGCGCACCAAGGGCAACGGGGCCTCCCGCCTGCTGGCCCACTGCGGCGTGGAGGCCGAGGGGCTGTACCGGACGGTTTCCGCCTCTCTGGGCGGAGAGGAGACGCCGATTCCCAAGTCCCGCCCCCGGGAACCGGAGTCCCGCCCCAGCGGTGACACCCGCCAGCTGGACCAGTGCGCCCGGGACTTGACCCGCATGGCCGCCGAGGGCAGGCTGGACCCCATGATCGGCCGGAAAGAGGAACTGGGGCGAGTCATCCAGATCCTGTCCCGCCGTACCAAGAACAACCCGGCCCTCATCGGCGAGCCCGGGGTGGGCAAAACGGCCGTGGTGGAAGGGCTGGCCGCCGCCATTGCCGACGGCACCGCCCCCCAGCATCTGACGGGCAAGCGGGTATACGCCCTGGACCTGTCCGCCATGGTGGCGGGCACCAAGTACCGGGGTGAGTTTGAGGAAAAGCTGAAGCATGTCCTCAATGAGGTCCGTCGGGCAGGGAACATCATTTTGTTTATCGATGAGCTGCACACCATTGTGGGTGCGGGCAGCGCCGAGGGGGCCATCGACGCTGCCAACATCCTCAAGCCCGCCCTCAGCCGGGGGGAGCTCCAGGTCATCGGGGCCACCACCATCGACGAATATCGGAAATATATTGAGAAGGACGCCGCCCTGGAGAGGCGCTTCCAGCCCATTACCGTGAAGGAGCCCACCCGGGGGGAGACACTGGAAATTCTCCAGGGTCTCCGGGGCCGGTATGAGGCCCACCACCACCTGATTATATCCGACAGCGCCCTGGAGGCGGCGGTGGATCTGTCCTGCCGCTACCTGCCCCAGCGGTTCCTGCCCGACAAGGCCATCGACCTGGTGGACGAGGCGGCGGCCCAGGCCCGGCTGTCGGGCAAGGCCCTGCCTCCGGAGCTCCAGCGCCTAGAGGGCCGGGTGGCCCAGGCTGGACGTCAGCTCAGCGACGCGGTACGCCGCCAGGACTTTGAACAGGCCGCCATCCTGCGCAATGTGGAAAGGGACTTCCGCCGGGAACTGGAGGGAGAGAGGCAGAAGTGGCAGTCGGGCCAAGGGCAATTTGCCGTGGAATCCCACCACATTCAATCGGTTCTCTCTCAGTGGACGGGGGTGCCCGTCCAGGACCCGGACGAGGCGGATAAAAAGGCCCTGGCTGGCCTGGACCAGAGTCTGCGCCGGCACATCCTGGGCCAGGACAGGGCGGTGGAAACGGTGGTCCGCGCCATCCGTCGGGGCCGCCTGGGGCTGAAGGACCCCCGCCGGCCGGTGGGCTGTTTTTTGCTGCTGGGGCCCAGCGGCGTGGGCAAGACTCAACTGTGCCGCTCTCTGGCCGCCGCCCTCTTCGGCAGCGAGGAGGCCCTACTGCGTTTTGACATGTCCGAGTATATGGAGGGGCACACTGTCTCCCGTCTCATCGGTTCCCCTCCGGGCTACGTGGGTCACGAGGAGGGAGGCCAGCTCACCGAGAGGGTGCGCCGCCACCCCTGGTCGGTGGTGCTGCTGGACGAGCTGGAGAAGGCCCATCACGACATCTGGTCTCTCCTCCTCCAGGTAATGGAGGAGGGCGTCCTCACCGACGCCCAGGGGCGGAAGACCGACTTTCGCAACACTGTACTGGTGATGACCTCCAACCTGGGGGCTCAGCGGTTTGCCAAGGGCAAACGGCTGGGCTTCAACGCCGGGGGCGAGGCGGAGAGAGAAGAACTGGAGAAGGCGGTTCTCTCCGATGCCGGAAACACCTTCGCCCCGGAGTTTCTCAACCGGCTGGACGCCACCCTGGTTTTCCACCCCCTGGACGAGAGGACGCTGCACGCCATCACCCGGCAGCTGCTGTCCGAGACCCGAAAGCGGCTGGACAAGCTGGGTATCGCCATGGCGGTGGAGGAGGAGGCCGTTTCCCTGCTGGCCGACCAGGGAAGCAGCCGGGAGTACGGCGCCCGGCCCCTGCGCCGGGCCATCGCCTCTCTGGTGGAGGACCCCGCCGCCGACCTGATGCTCTCCGGCCGGTTGAAAAAGGGGGATACCCTGTGCGTAGCCGCTCAGGGGGATGAGGTGAAGGTGAGATTGGTGTAAAAGACCGGGGGCCGTCCAAGTTGGACGGCCCCCGTTTTACTGGAATCTGTACGCTGTGGTTATGATGTCTGTATCAGCTTTTGTATGGCCTCCTCTTTGGTGGCCACAAAAAAGAAGTTTTTTCCTTGGTTAGACTCGTAAATAAAATCCTTCAGCGGCTTGCTGGTGTAGCGGGAGAAGTCGCCGTAGATGGCAGCCCGCACATGGTAGTTGACAAACTTTTGCAGGATTTCTCCGGCCACGCCGGTGCTGAGGATAAAGAAGTCCTCGCAGATCAGTTCTTTATCCAGCACCAGATTGGTCGCGCCGGTCTCATATTTCACCGTCATCGCCAGGTCCAGGGCGGACTGTGTGTCAACAATTACCTTCCCGTCGCTGGAAACGACCGCAATATCTTCTCCGTTTTGTTTGATCAGTTCGATATTCATAGTATCCTCCTAAAACCAGATTTGCAGTACAAATTCCAGCCGAGGAGAGATGTTAACACAAAACAGACAGTTTGTCAAACGTCCGGGGACAGACACTGTGCGGAAAAGAGAATTACGCGAAGAGATCAACCTCAATGCCCAGCTCCTCCAGGTGGTCCACCAGCTCGTCGGGAGGCGTGTGGTACATGTTAAAGGTGATTGTTTTCAGGTTGGGAAACTGCTTCAGCTCCCGGTCACTGATGGCCACGATGTCGAAGTCGGCGCCATCGTCAAAGTAGTCCTCAAAGTCCAGCCACTGGGGGTTGATATGGTAATACACATCCAGCTCCTCGCCCACGTAGAGCCCGGTCACCTTGTCCGCCAGGGAAAGGGGGATGTTCAGCGACTCAAAAAAGTGATTTCCCTGTTCAATATAGGGAATCAGCCGGTCGATGGAGACGCGCTCAGAGACGTTGGACACATCTCCATAGGTCTCAAAATACTGGTCTCCGCCGTAGTACTTGTCCCCCAGCAGGCCGGACTCGTACATCAGCTGCTGGATGACGGCCAGCTTAAAGGGGTAATTGTCAAAGACCAGAAAAGACTCGTCGGGCATCGTATTCTGTTTTGATTGGTTCCACATTTCCATCTGAATTACCTCTGCGGCATTAAATATTTGCGTGGGCCAACTGGGGCTGACGTTCCGCCCGAGGCGTCTCTTCCCTGGGACGGACGGGCTGCTGTTGGGTGAGACCTCTGGCGTTGGCCAGCATCAGCTTGATGCGGTTCTCTTGGTTGATCCGGGTGGCGCCGGGGTCGTAGTCGATGGCCACCACGTTGCTGTAGGGATAGTCGTCCTTCAGCTTGCGGATCATCCCCTTGCCCACGATGTGGTTGGGCAAGCAGCCGAAGGGCTGGGTACACACGATGTTGTTGGTGCCCGAGTGGATCAGCTCCAGCATCTCGGCGGTGAGCAGCCAGCCCTCGCCCATCTTGTTGCCGTCCCCCAGGTAGCCCTGGACCAGCCTGTGCAAGTCCTGGAAGGTGCCCGGGGCGCGGAAGCGGCCCGACTGCTCCAGGGCCTCGATCATGTCCCGCTGACAGGCCTCAATGTACTTCATAAACAGGGAACAGCCGACTTTCTTGATCCACTTGCCCCCGTAGAGCTCCACATCGGCCACCCGGTTGTAGATCTTGAAAATGATGAAGTCGGTCAGGCCTGGGACCACCGGCTCCACCCCCTCGGACAGCAGGAATTTCTCCAGGTTGTTGTTGCCCAGAGGGGCAAATTTCACATAGATCTCCCCCACCACGCCCACGCGGATCTTGGGGTCTCCCTCCACGGGGATGGCGGCAAAGTCGGCGCATATCTCATCAAAGTTGGCCCGCATCTGCTTGCGGCTCATGCCCCTGCCCGCCTGAAAACCGTCCACCAACCGCTGGGACCAGCAGTCGATCATGTTGTCGGCGGCCCCGGACTCCACTTCGTAGGGACGGACCTGGTTGGCCACGTTGACGATGATGTCGCCGTACATCATGGCGTACACCGCCTTGCGGATGAAGGGGAGAGTCAGAGAGAAACCGGGATTTTTCTCCAGTCCGGACAGGTTCACCGACACCACGGGGATATAGGCCATATCCGCCTTCTCCAAAGCTTTGCGCAGCAGGTGGATGTAGTTGCTGGCCCGGCAGCCGCCTCCGGTCTGGGTGATGAGCAATCCCACCCTGTGGGGATCGTAGCCCCCGTGCTTCACCGCGTCAATGAGCTGGCCGATGACCAGCAGGGCGGGGTAGCAGGTGTCGTTGTGGACGTACTTGAGGCCCTCGTCCACAATTCCCCGGTGGTTGGTGGTGAGCATGTCCACCTTGTAGCCCTCGCACTCCAGCAGTTTTTTCATCATGCCGAAGTGGACGGGCAGCATCTGGGGCATGAGGAGGGTGTACTCCTCCTTCATCTCCTTCGTGAACAGCAGGCGTCCGGTGTTGTCATAGACCAGTTTTGCCATGGTGGGAACTCCTTTCATAGGTGTGCCGGTGGATGGTTTGTAGGGCGGGACGACTCGGCCCGCCGTTCGTTCAAGGGGTGTGCTATTGGGAAAGCGGCGCGCCGGGGTCGTCGCGCCCTACGCGCGTCTATGGAACCTTTCTCGCTTCAATAGCCGCCATCAGAGAACGAATTCGGATTTTTACCGCGCCCAGGTTGCTGATGTCGTCGATCTTCAGCTGGGTATACAGCTTGCCGCCCTCCTCCAGAATGGAGCGCATCTCGTCGCCGGTAATGGCGTCGATGCCGCAGCCGAAGGAGACCAGCTGGATGACCTCCATGTCGGGCTGGGTGCATACGTACCGGGCGGCGTTGTACATCCGGGCGTGGTAGGTCCACTGGTTGAGGACGTGGCGGGGGGCCTTGTCCTCCAGGTAGGCCACCGCGTCCTCGGTGACCAGAACGAAGCCGTAGGAGGTTACAAGATCGTTGATGCCGTGGTTGATTTCCGGGTCCATGTGGTAGGGCCGACCGCACATCACCAGGATGGGGCGGCCCTCGGCCCGGGCCTGGTCAATATAGGTGCGTCCTGTGTTGCGCAGGTCGTTTTTATAGGCGTTGTAGGCGATGTAGGCCGCTTTCACTGCGGCGGCCGTCTCCCGCTTAGGGACCTGGAATTCGTTGAAAAACCACTCCCCGGCCTTTCTCTCCATGTCGCGGGGGCGATGCAGGCCGAAGTAGGGGTACAGGTAGCGGGTCGTTTTCAGCTCCGGCACATTGGCGGCGATGAGCTCGGGGTAGTAGGCCACCACGGGGCAGTTGTAGTTGTTGTCCCCCGCCCCCTCGTCGAAGTTGTAGGGCATACAGGGGTAGAAGATGGCGTCCACCCCCGCCTCCACCAAGGCCTCCACGTGGCCGTGGAGCAGCTTGGCGGGGTAGCACACCGTGTCCGAGGGGATGGTGCGCTGGCCCTTTAGGTAGACTTTCCGGGAGGACTCCGGAGAGAGGACTACCTCAAAGTTGAGCCTGGTGAACAGCTCAAACCAGAAGGGTAGGTTCTCGTACATGTTCAGCCCGAAGGGGATGCCGATCTTTCCCCGAGAGCCGTCCCCCTCCCCCCTGCCCTGGAGGGCCCGGAGTTTTCCGTACTTGTACCGCATCAGGTCGGGCAGGCGGCTGGGTTCCTCCCCAAGGGGGCGGGAACACCGGTTGCCCGACACAAACCGCCGTCCGCCGTCGAAGGAATTCACCGTGAGGGAACAGTGGTTGGTACACAGCCCGCAGGTGGCAGGTTTGGCGGTGTGGGTAAAGGACTCCAGCGCCCGGCGGGACAGCAGGGCGGACTTCTCCAGCCCCAAGTCCCGGGCGGCCAAGGCGGCCCCAAAGGCCCCCATGATACCGGCAATCACCGGGCGGGTGACCTCCCGTCCAATCTCTTTCTCAAAGGCCCGAAGTACTGCGTCGTTGAGGAAGGTGCCCCCCTGGACCACAATGTGCTGGCCCAGATCGTCGGCGGAGGCGGCCCGGATGACCTTGTAGATGGCGTTCTTCACGATGGAGGTGGACAGCCCGGCGGAGATGTCCTCCACACTGGCCCCGTCCTTCTGGGCCTGCTTCACACTGGAGTTCATGAATACGGTACACCGGGAACCCAGATTCACCGGCTTGGGGGTAAACAGGCCCAGCCTGGCAAAGTCGGCGATGTTGTAGCCCAGGGCCTTGGCAAAGGTCTCGATGAAGGAGCCGCAGCCGGAGGAGCAGGCCTCGTTGAGCATGATGGAGTCTACCGCCCCGTTGCGGATCTTGAAGCACTTCATGTCCTGGCCACCGATGTCAATGATAAAGTCCACATCGGGCCGGAAGTGGGCGGCAGCCTTGTAGTGGGCCATGGTCTCCACCAGCCCCAGGTCGCAGGAGAAGGCGTTTTTGATCAGGTCCTCCCCGTAGCCGGTGACGGCGGCGCCCTTGATCACAATGCGGTCCCCGCACAACCGGTAGATTTCCTGGAGCTGCTCCAGCACAATGGCCACCGGGTTGCCCTGGTTGGAGTGGTAGTAGGTGTACAGCAGCCCGCCGTCGGGGGCGATAAGGGCCAGCTTGGTGGTGGTGGAACCGGCATCCAGCCCTAAATAGGCCGGGCCGGAATAGGTCGCGATGTCCGCCTCGGGGGGGCGGCTGGCGTTGTGCCGGGCAGTAAAGGCGTCGTACTCCTCCCGGCTGGCAAACAGGGGGGGCATGGTATCCACCAAGGTGGTAGCCTGGGCGCTGTCCTCCAGCTTCTTCATAACCTCCTCAAAGGGGGCGGGGGGGTAGTCGGTGGCGCACAGGGCGGCCCCCATGGCGGCAAAGCAGTCGCCGTCTTTGGGGAAAATGGCGTGTTCCTCGTCCAGCTTCAGGGTCTCTGCAAACCGCTGGCGCAGGCCCGTGAGAAAGTGCAGCGGCCCGCCCAGAAAGACGATTTTTCCCTTCAGCTCCCGGCCCTGGGTGAGGCCGGCCACGGTCTGGTCCACCACGGCCTGGAAGATGGAGGCGGCCACGTCCTCCTTCCGCCCGCCCTGGTTTAGGATGGGCTGGATGTCGCTTTTGGCAAACACGCCGCAGCGGGAGGCAATGGGGTAGATTTTCTCGTGCTTTAACGACAGTTCGTCCAATTCATTGACGGTCACGTTCATCAGAGTGGCCATCTGGTCGATGAAGGCCCCGGTGCCTCCAGCGCAGGAGCCGTTCATTCTCTCCTCCAGGGCGCCGCCGAAGAAGATGATCTTGGCGTCTTCGCCCCCCAGCTCGATGACCGCGTCGGTATCCGGGATGTAGGTATTGACGGCGGCGGCGGTGGCGTAGACCTCCTGGACAAAGTCGATGCCGGCGGCGGTGGCCACGCCCAAACCGGCGGAGCCGGTGATGGTCACCTTGATGTCCTGCCCGGAGAGCATGTCCCGGATGGAGTTCAGGCTCTCCAGGGCCCTCTCTCTGGTTTTGGAGAAGTGCCTCTCGTAGGAGCGGAACAGCAGCTTATCCTGTTCGCTGAGGACCACCACCTTCACTGTGGTGGAGCCGATATCAATGCCGACGCGCAGACTCATAAAAATAACCTTGCCTTTCGAGTTGAGGTGCCAACGGGCGCGGTGGAGCAGCGGCCCGTTTTCAGGGTGCTCTTTATGATACTGATTTTTTGTCGGAAAGACAACGGAATTAACGGCTTTTTAACGGGGCAAAAGGGAAGAAAAGCGGGAAGTTAACGGCCTTTCCGTGAGCAAAAGCGACAAAACCCCCGGCGGATTCAATCCGCCGGGGGATGCGCTTTAGTTGCCGGTGACCGGGTGAACCCGATCCGGTTCCTCGTCCCGGGCCGGCTCGGCCCGCTGGTTGTATACGTTGTCGGGAAGGGTGGCCAGAAACAGGTTGTAGTTCGCCTCTCCGGGGAGAACCCCCACCCGGCAGAAACTCGCTATCTTCTGAGTGTCTTCCGCCGGATATTCTGATATGGGCAAGACGAGATAGTCGACGTTGCTCATGGGGCGGCGGTTGATGTAGTAGGTGACCGTCCCTCCCGCCTCGTCGGTGAGCGTAATGGCGTAAAAGCCGCCGCCCACCGCACGCCGCAGTTCCTCCTCACTGGCGCTGGTAAGAATGTTCACGTCGTCGGGGAGAGGGGCCAGCGACAGCAGGGCGGCCCGGGCCTCCTCCAGCCGCCGGGGGTCGGTGATGGCGGTCAGCTCGCCATCTCCCGTCTGGACCTGGATGGAGACCGCCCCCTCGGTCTGCTCCAGAAAGGACTCGCGGCGGATTGGCGGGATGTTATCCGGGACCCAGGCCAGTTCTTGCAGCTGGGCGATGGTGTTGCCGGGGAGAGACGCCAAAATCTCCACGGTGTTCTCCTCCCTCTCCGGATACCACTGGACCAGCAGACAGAGTGTGTTCCACGGGACCAGCCAGGCGGTTTCCGAGTCCTGCTGGGAACCGGGGTAGAGGACGAGGGGGTATCCCCCGATGAAAAACTGCTGCTCCAGCTCCTCCTGAGTGATGGGCTCCGGTGGATGGTTTGAGTCCAGGCTGAGTTCCTCCCAGCCGATGTTCTCCAGATATGCCACCGGCCTGGTTTTGGAGAGCAGCTGCTTGGCCTGGATCAGGGCCTTCGGGTGATCGATCAGCCCGGGGGGATTGGCGCTGGAGAGACTGGGCTGGTCCACATAGATGAATTGGGCCGCTTCCAGTTGGGTGAAAAACTCCTCCAGCTCGGGTGTGACGCCGGGCGTTATCATCGTCTTCTCGGTCCTCGCAAACTGCTGCAAGGCCAATTCAGCCACAGCGGAGAATACCCGGTCGCCGGGCTGTGACCGCATGGTCCCGCTGACGCCCACCAGCCGGGCGGTCTCCCCTTCTTCCTTCACCAGCTCCTCCTGCTGTTCCCACAGGTCTCCCAGGAACAGATAGGTGTAGTTGTTCTGCCACATGAGGGTGTATTCCGTCTCATTCTCTCCGCAGGTCAGGACGATCTTGGGATTCTGATAGGGAGAGAGTCCGCTCAGGTCGGGATAGGGATCATCCTCTCTCAGGTAAGTGAAGGTGGACAGCCTTTCCCTGGCCTGAGTCAGCAGGTCCTCGTCGGTGATGGGCACGGGATAGACGCGGCTGCTGTAGGCGGTCGGGATGTACTGGATAGCGGTGGTCTGCTCCAGCAGGCTGAGGAACATGGTATTGGGCTGGGGCTGTCCCCGCCCGGCGAAGACGAACACCGCCGCCAACACCACCACCGACACGGCGGCAAAGAAAGCGGTCTTCACCGTCTCCGGCTTTTTCACAATCTGAGCCACCCGCTGCTGGATGGACTTCTTCCCGCCTGTCATGGCGGTGGAGACGGACAGCAGGTCCCCGGGGCGCAACGACCGGGCGGCCACCATGTTCACCAGGGTGCGGCCATAGGGGATGCGCTCCCCCTCCCCCAGCCGGGTAATGGCCCCCTCGTCGCAGGCCAGCTCGCCGTCCTGCTTGGACAGCCCCACCGCCAGCCACACCAGGGGGTTGTACCAGTGCAGCGCCAGGGCCAGGCACCGCAGCAGGGACCAGATGTGGTCCCTGTGCCTGTAGTGGGTCAGCTCATGGGCCAGCACATGACGCAGGGTATCGGGGTTGTCCGCCGCCCCGGGATTGAGGTAGACGGCAGGCCGGATCACCCCGAACAGACAGGGGGAGAGAAGACCTTCCACTGTGTAGACCGGGACAGCCTGTAGGGGCGGATATAATCCGCCCGCGGCTCCCTGGGATACACTCTCCAACGGCTTCCGCCGCTTTCTCAGCGATAGGCCGAAGCGCAGGTTGGAGATCAGGATCACCAGCGCCGCCAGGGCCGTGCCGGCGATCCAGATAAGCACCACCACCTCCAGCGCGGTCATCATAAAGGCGTACCGGGTGACGTGTCCCCCGTCGTAGACTATGCCGCCGGAGTAATATTCCCAGTCATCGTAGAGTCCATTCCGGGCGTATTGGGGCGGCAGTCCCGCCGGTGCTTTATCCGTGGGCTGACCTTCGATGGGGACGGCGTACAGCATGGCGTCATCCAGCCGGGGCGTTATATCCTGGGCCAGATTGGCGGCCAGCATCGGCAGAGAATCGGAAACCGGGGCGGGCAGTTCCACCTGGAAGGGCACCAGCAGCCGCAGAAGGACCACCCCCCACAGGGCGTATTTCAGACGGGCGGACAGCCGGTCCTTAAGAAAAAACCGCGCCGCCAGCACGATCAGAATGAGTACACTGGAGGTAATCGCCCACTGAATGATCAGCTTCATGTCAATGGCCTCCCGAATCAGCTGGAGAATCAGATTCATTACTCTCCCCCCTCCGCCTTGCGCAGAATTTCATACAGCTCGTCGATTTCCTGCTTTGACAGTGCCTTATCCTGGGCCAGTGCGGACACCATCAGCCCCACACTCCCCCGGTAGACCTTATTCAGGAAGGAGAGGGTCTCCCCCCGCACCGCCCGGTCCCGGGGGAGGTTGGGGGCGTAGTGCTTTGCCCGGCCCTCCACCGCACAGCGGACCAGCCCCTTGTCCTCCATCCGCCGCAGGGTGGTGATGGTGGTACTCTTGGCCCAGCCCAGCCTCTCCCCCAGCGCCGCCACCAGCTCCATCACCGTCATGGGAGATTTCTCCCACAGGCAGTCCAAAACGTACCACTCGCTGTTGGTCAGGTTGATGTCATCCATGGGAAAACCTCCATTGGTTTACTTTGTAGACCTATCGTATCACAGTTGGTCTACAATGTCAACCATTTTTCCGGAAACAGCGTGCAGGACGAGCCGATCATCCGTTGACAGCCGCCTTCGCGTCTGCTATACTGGCAGGGACAACTGAATCAGGTATGATGTCTTCAGGGCAGGGTGAAATTCCCGATCGGCGGTACAGTCCGCGAGCGCGAAAGTGCTGATTTGGTGCAACTCCAAAACCGACAGTATAGTCTGGATTTGAAGAAGGTGTATGGAACTGCTCAGCAGTAAAGCTGATGCTTGCACTTTTTCAAATCCGGAGGGCCTCTCTGTTGACATGCCGATACACCTGAAACGATCAACACCTGACGGCATTACCATGCCTTCAGGCGTCGATTTTTTTCAGGAGGTTTTTTTATGAAGAACAAGACAAAAAAACTGGTAACGGCAGGCATTCTCTGCTCCCTGGCCTATGCGGCGGCAGCCCTGGGCCGGGTTCCCCTGGTTCTCTTTCTAAAGTACGACCCCAAAGACGTGGTAATTGCGATAGGCGGCCTGCTGTTCGGACCGCTGACCGCCTCTGCCATTGCGCTGACCGTCTCGCTGGCGGAGATGTTTACCATCAGTGAAAACGGCATTCTGGGCTGTTTCATGAATGTCGTCTCCAGCTGTTCTTTCGCATGCACGGCGGCCCTGATTCACCAAAAAAGGCGGACCTTTGCGGGGGCGGCCGCCGGGCTTCTGTGTGGATGGGGGTGCATGGTTGCGGTCATGCTGCTTTGGAATTACCTGGTAGCGCCGGTGTACATGGGCTGCCCAAGGGAATCGGTTGTCAAATTGCTGCTGCCGGCCTTTTTGCCCTTTAATCTGATCAAGGGTGGACTGAATGCGGCCATCACGATGCTGGTATACCGGCCTGTTGTGAGATCAGCCGGGGTGATTTTTCGGGATATTCCGCGTAATTGACGTCAGGAATACCAATTCCTGTTTTGTTTCTGGACTTTTGGGCTAAACTATGGTAGACTGACAACAGCCATTCACATCAATCACTAGGAGGAACATTTATGGACAACAAGGTCATGTATTCCCTGAGCTACGGCCTGTTTGTGCTGTCCGCCCGCCGGGGGGACAAGGACAACGGCTGCATCACCAACACCTGCATCCAGGTGACCACCGATCCCAACCGCATTGTCGTGGCCATCAACAAGAGCAATTACACCCACGACATGGTGAAGGAGACGGGCCGCTTCACCGTCTCCATCCTGTCGGAGGAGGCCAAATTCGACTTATTCAAGCGGTTCGGTTTCCAGTCGGGCCTAGATGTGGACAAGTTTGCCGGCTTTGAGGCCCACACCGCCACAGACGCCGACGGCATCCGCTACGTCACCCAGGGCGTCAACGCCTGGCTGAGCTGCAAGGTGGTATCCGCCACCGACCTGGGCACCCATACTCTGTTCCTGGCCGACGTGCTGGATGGCGGAGTCATCTCCAGCGTGCCCAGCGCCACCTATTCCTACTACCAGGCCCACATCAAGCCCAAGCCCGGCGCCTCCGCCGCCCCCAGCGAGAAAAAACGCTGGGTGTGTAAGGTGTGCGGCTACGTCTACGAGGGGGACGAGCTGCCTGCCGACTATATCTGCCCTCTGTGCAAGCATCCAGCCTCTGACTTTGAGCCGCTGGCATAAAATTTTTAAAAAACCGCGCCGGGGTGGAAACCTTTGGCGCGGTTTTTGCGTCTGTTATGAGAGAGAGAAAAAAGCCTCCTTACCCGCTGCGGCGGGTACAAGAGACGAAAGGAGTGGCCGACTATGGAGGACGACAAGATTATCGACCTGTACTGGGCCCGGTCCCAACTGGCCATCTCGGAGAGTGAGAAAAAATACGGTTCCTACTGCCACACCATCGCCCGGCGGATTCTGGACCGGGAGGAGGACGCGGAGGA
>CATONV010000013.1 GCA_951801655.1 uncultured Oscillospiraceae bacterium
GGCCATGGAGGCCCTGGCCAAGGTGGGCATGGACGACCGGGCCCACCACCGGCCCTCGGAGATGTCCGGCGGCCAGCAGCAGCGGGTGGCCATCGCCCGGGCCATCGCCACCAGCCCACCCATTATCATGGCCGACGAGCCCACCGGCGCACTGGACTCCCGGACGGGCAAGCACGTGATTGAGATTCTCCGGGACCTGTACCGGGGCGGCACCACCATTCTTCTCATCACCCATGACGACGGCATCGCCGCCACCGCCAAGCGGGTGGTGCGGCTGTCAGACGGAAAAATTATCTCGGACAACCCTCAGGAGGTGGATTGGGAATGAACCTTTGGCAGGCCTTTAAAATGGCCTTTAAGTCTATCGCCATGAAGAAGACCCGATCCTTCCTCACCATGCTGGGCATCATCATCGGCGTGGCCTCAGTGGTGATCATGGTGTCTGTGATGCAGGGACAGGCCAAAAAGAACATGGAATATTTTGAGAAGATGGGCGACAACAAGATTGAGGTGTCCGCCTACTCCTACTACGACGTGGACAACGAAACCGGCCAGAAGCTCTTTGACTACTGCCTGTCCCTCAGCGACCTGGTTCTAGGCATCACCCCCGACGTGGAGATTAACGACAAGGGCACCATCCAGTACGGCTCCAAGACCCTCCCAGTCAACGATTGGGACGCCATCTGGGCCGCCGCCACCCCCACAGGAGGAGGCGGAATGATGATCTCCGGAGACCCCTATCAGACTATGCTCCGCTTTGTGCTGGGCTCGGAGAGCTACGGGGTGTGCAACAACTACAAGCTGGCCGGGGGCCGAGAATTCACCTATCTGGAGGTGGAGAAGACCATTCCCGTGTGCGTACTGGGCTCCGGGGCCAAGGAGCAGCTCTTCGGGTTCACCGACCCGGTGGGGGAGACCGTCAGCATCAACGGCGACCCCTTCCAGGTAGTAGGCTGGTACGAGTCTATGGGGATTGAGTATAACAAGCGCCTGGACAACATTGTGGTACTGCCCTACACCTTTAACCGCTCCATGAACAACAACAACTCGATTCAGCGCTACGTGGTCAAGGCCAAGGACGGCCCCTCCACCATTGAGGCCAGCACCAAGCTGGAGGCCTTCCTGCTGGGCATGTTCCCCCTCAACGCCGACGGCTGGTGTGAGACAGGCAGCTTCAGCGTAGGCAGCGACAACAGCTACGCCGAAAACGCCCAGAAGGCCAATCTGATGCAGTCCCTGGTCATGGGGGCCATCGCGGGCATCTCATTGCTGGTGGGCGGCATCGGCATTATGAACATTATGCTGGTCACCGTTACCGAGCGCACCCGGGAGATCGGCATCCGCAAGGCTATCGGCGCGGAGAGGTCCAGCATCATTACGCAGTTCCTTATTGAGTCGGCGGTGATCTGCTCCCTGGGCGGGCTGCTGGGCATCGGCATCGGCTACGTGGGCACCATGATCGCCGGTAAGCTGATGACAGACGTCTTCGACGGCATGATCCTCATGCCCGAGCCCGCCATCGCCCTGGGTGCTTTCCTCTTCTCCGTGGTGCTGGGCATCATCTTCGGCATGTACCCCGCCATCAAGGCCTCCGGTTTGCAGCCGGTGGTGGCCCTGCGGGCGGATTAGGCTAATTTGTAGGGCGCGACGACTCGGCGCGCCGCCGAACACGGCAACTGGATGAACAAGGCGGGCCGAGGTCGTCCCGCCCTACAAACGCATGATTAGGAGAGTGAACAAAATGAGAATATTCAAGCGGCTGACAGCGGCCCTCCTTACCGCGGCTCTGGCCCTGTCCCTGACCGTACTGCCCTCGTCGGCGGCCCCCGGGTCCTTTACCGACGTGTCCGACGCCACCACCGCCCTGAACGCCGACATTCTGCGGCTGATGGGGGTGGTCAGCGGCACCGGCGGCAACGTGTTCAACCCCAGCGGCAAGCTGACCCGCGCCCAGTTCTGCACCATGGTGGTCACCTTCCTCCAGAAAAGCGAGGAGGCCCCCCGCTACGCCACTCGCACCATATTCTCCGACGTAAAGAGCAGCCACTGGGCCCGCAGCTACGTCAATCTGGCGGCCAGCATCTCCGTGGTCGAGAGCGACGGGGAGAACAGCTCCTCTATTCCCCTGGTTTCCGGCGTGGGAGACGGACGTTTCCTCCCGGACGACAATATTTCTATGGCTGAGGCTGTCACCATTCTTCTCCGGGCCCTGGGCTACACCGGCAAAGAGGCCGGGGCCGTTTGGCCCCAGGGCTACATGGACCTGGCGCAGTCTGTGGGACTGACTGAAAATCTGGACCTGAAAGCCGGGGCCGTCATCAACCGTGCCCAGGCCGCCCAGCTCTTTGTCAACGCCCTCCGATGCAAAACCGCCAAGGGCGAGGTCTATTACAAGTCCCTGGGGACGGTGGCCGACGAGCAGAACCGGTCCATCATCCTGGCTGTTAACGTGGAGACCGACGACGGCACCACTCAGGGCGCCATCCGCACCACCAGCAATAAAAACGCTGAGGCATTTCTCCCCGCCCACGGCGACGGCAACGTCACCGCCCTCCAGGGCAAGCGGGGATGGCTGGTTCTCAACGACAAGGAGGAGATTACCGCCTTTGTCCCCGACGGCAGCACCCCCGTTACCCTCACCCTCAACGGCGACGCTCAGCCCGGCTTTGTCAAAGCCGACGGCGGCAAGCAGTACACCATCTCCGGCAGCACGCCGGTGTTCGCCTCCGGCTCTGAGGCCAGCAGAAATTACAGCGAGGCTTACTCCTCCCTCACCTCGGGCACCCAGGTTACCCTTTACTCCGAGAAGGGCAAGATTGTGGCCGTCTACTCCACCAGCGGAACCACTACCGTGGACTCCGACGCCGTGGTGGTGCTGAACAACGCCACCACCGCCACCTTCCACAGGCTGACCGGCGGCGTGACCAATTTCAACATTATCAAAGACCGGCAGCCCATCTCCCTGTCCCAGATCAAGCCCTATGACGTGGTCACCTACGACCAGATCAGCAACACCCTTGTGGTGTCCGACCTGCGCATGACCGCCGTCTACACCGACCCCCAGCCCAACCCCAAGGCCCCCACCACCCTCTCCCTTCTTGGCAAGGAAATGACCGTGCTGGACAGCGCCTGGGACACCATCGGCGATATCAAGCCCGGAGACAACGTCTCCCTTCTCCTCACCGCCGACGGCAATGTGGCCGGGATTGTCAAGCCCTCCGCCCAGACCCGCTCCACCGCCATCGGCACCGCCACATCGGGCGGCGTAACCGTCTTCCTGCCCAACGGCGGAACCATGGAGCTGTCCGGCAATGTGACCAACGCCTCCATCGTGACCGCCAATGAACCGGTGGTGATCTCCGCCGCACGGGACGGCTTTACCATCAGCCGACTGCCTGCCAGCCGGCCCTCCGGCGCCTTCGACGTGGCCGGGCTGAAGCTGGGCAATCTCACCGTCTCCTCCAGCGTGCGTATCTATGAGCAGGTCAAGGGCGGCGCCATGCGGAGTGTGGATCGGGGCTCCCTCACCATGGCCTCTATCCCCGCCGACAAAATTACCTCTTACCACGCCAACAGCTCCGGCATTGTGGACTATATCATACTGGGCGACGTTACCGGCACCGCCTACATCTACGGTATGATGGTAGGCGGCTATGAGGGTGAGCCTGAGCATGAGGACGAAAACGGCACTAGGATTCCCAGTACTGAACGATATGTTTGGAATTTGCGTCGCGGCAGTGGAGATGATATCAAATTCAGTCCCGCTACCACCTACAAGGGCCGCAGCGGCGACATGGTGGGCGTGGTCCTCGACAAGGATCGGGACGGCAACAATATCATCAAGTCTGTGATCCAGCTTACCGAGATCCACAGCGTCAAGGCCGACGCCTTCTTCGACAGCCAGGGTACCCCCTATGTGAACATCCACGGGCAAACTTACCGCATTGCGAACGACGTGGAGTGCTACTACAACCGCACCGGCAACCTGGTTGCCAAGGACAACTGGCTGTCTGGCGGCACCGGCGCCTCCCGCTTCGCCTCCATTCGCACCTACTCCGATACCTTCTCCATCTACCTTGATCCCGTGGGCAAGGAGGTCCGCGTGATTACCGCAGACTGACGCAAACAGCAGCCCCCCGGCATAAGCCGGGGGGCTGTCTTTCGTTATAACGGCTGTTCCGCCGCCAGGTCGATAAACCGGCGGACCAGCTCCAGCTGTCCCGCGTTCAGGGTGCGCAGCTTATCCGCCACAGACCGCCAATCCTCCTCGGGCCAGAGGCTGGTGCCCACCAGAAATTCGTCCGGAGTGGTTTCCAGCGCAAGGGCCAGCCTCATGATGACCTCAGTGGAGGGGATGGATATGGCACGCTCAATGCCGGAAAGGTATTTATATCCGATATCTGCCCGTTCTTCCACTTCATACTGTTTCAAGCCAAGCTGCTTCCGTCTGCGGGCAATGCGTTTCCCTATCTCTTTATAATCCAGTTCCATGCTGAAACCTCCTAATGTTTTAATCATATGGAGGTTTTGGTGCCCATAAACAAGTATTCAAACGAAATTCTTCTTGACATGTTCTAAAATCAATTTTATAATCGGATTGCATATATAAAATCGAATGTGAGGGATTGCCATGTACGAAAAAATGTACCACATCCTGATCAACGCCATTACGGACGCAATGGATTTGATGGAGGAACAGAAGTATCAGGAGGCACTGACACTGCTGGAACAGGCCAGCCGGGACGCAGAAGAGGTTTATATTTCCGAATGAAAACAGGGACCGTACATTCACGGTCCCTGCTGTTGTCTTTTACACATAAAACCGCCAGAGGAAGTCCACCGCCTCCTCGGCGTAGTCAATCCCAATCCGTCTGCCCGTCTGAATTTGTCCGGGGGCCGTGGGGACTCCCTCGCAGACGTACAGCCCGCCGGTCGGGGCGGTCAGATCGACGCCGTTTTCCACCCGGGTGAGGGCCAGCCCTCGGCACAGCTTGCCCGGACCGTTGAGGAAGTTCTTTTTTTGATAGGCGGACATATCTTTTTCCTTGCATCCAAAGCGATTTTTTGCTATAATATCCCCGTTTTCGATGGGAACCGCCCCGCGGATCAGCACCGCCGCCGGCTCCCCCTCTCCCTCAGTGACAAAGTTGAGACAGTGGTACATTCCGTAGATCAGATAGAGATAGGCCGTCCCCGGGCGGGCAAACAGGGTCTCGGTCCGGGGGGTGCGCTTATAGCCGTAGGCGTGGCACGCCTTGTCCATGCGGCCGATGTAGCCCTCGGTCTCGGTGATCCGGCAGATAAGGCGGGTGCCGTCGGGCAGCGCCCGGACGATGTCCCGGCCCAGCAGGTCCCGGGCCACAGTCAGGGTGTCACGGTCATAGAATGCGCGGGTGAGGATGTTGTCCATTGAGGGCCTCCTGTCTGTAGGGGCGGATATCATCCGCCCGCATCTTCTGTCAAACGGCGCGGGCGCATAATATGCGCCCCTACACACTGTTATCATACCACAACAAAACCATATTTTGCAATCTGGAGTTGATGATCCGTGTCTCCTCAAACCATGAAGCTTCTCGCCAAGCCTATGCTGTTCGCCGCCGCCTTTATCTGGGGCACCTCCTTCTTCATTATGAAGAATGCCCTGGATGTGATGCCGGTATTCTTTCTGCTGGCCATTCGCTTTACGGCCGGGGCACTGCTGCTGGCCCTGGTCTGCCTGAAAAAATGGAAAAGCTTTACCCCGGACTACCTTTGGCGGGGCGCCATCATTGGCGGGTTCCTGTTTTTGGCCTACTCGGTGCAGACCTTTGGGCTGGCCCTCACCACCCCCTCGAAAAACGCCTTTCTCACCGCAGTGTACTGCGTGATTGTCCCGTTTCTCACCTGGGCGGTGGTGAAAATACGCCCCGACCGATACAACATCCTGGCCGCACTGCTGTGCGTCACCGGGGTGGGACTGGTGTCCCTTACCGAGGATCTGACCATCAACACTGGCGACCTGCTTACCCTGCTGTGCGCCGTCTTCTACGCCAGCCACATCGTGGCGGTGGCCAAGGTGTCGCCGGGGAAGGACGTCACCTTGCTGACGGTGTTTCAGTTCGCCTTCGCCGGTCTCTACGCCTGGATCGGCGGCGCCCTTACTGAGACCTTCCCCTCTCAGGCCCTCTCTGATCCCGCTCTGATTCTGCCCATGGCTTACCTGTGTGTTCTGGCCACCACCGTGGCGCTGCTGTTCCAAAACGTGGGCATGGTCTGGTCTGACCCCGCCTCCGCCGCCGTGATTTTGTCCCTGGAATCGGTGTTCGGCGTCCTCTCCTCGGTGATCTTCTACGGAGACCCGGTCACAGGCCGGCTGCTGGCCGGCTTCGCCCTCATCTTTGTGGCCGTGGTGTGCTCAGAGACAAAATTCTCCTTCTTGCAGAAAAAGACATAGGGGCGGTCTCCGCCCCCGCACATCATCCGGAGGTGCTCCCATGTCCGATAAGACCATGAAGCTGCTGGCAAAGCTCCTTCTCTTTGCCGCCGCCTTTTTCTGGGGCGCGTCCTTTATGCTTATGAAGGGCGCCCTGGACAGTATCCCCACCGGCTACCTGATCGCAATCCGCTTTACCGTGGGGACCCCTATTGTGGCCCTTATCAGCCTGAAGCATTGGAAATACTTTACCCCGGACTACCTTTGGCGGGGCGGCCTCTCCGGGCTGCTTCTCTTTGGGGTTTACTGGGCCCAGACGGTGGGCCTGGAGACCACCACCCCTTCCAACAACGCCTTTTTGTCGGCGGTATACTGCGTGATTGTCCCCTTTTTGGGCTGGGCCCTCTTCCGGGAGAGGCCCGACCGGTACAACTTGATCGCCGCCCTGCTGTGCATTGCCGGCGTGGGTCTGGTCTGCCTCACCCAGGAGCTGACCATCTCCGCCGGCGACCTGTTTACCCTGCTGGGGGCGGTATTCTGCGCGGCCAACATCATCGCCGTGGCCCGCCTGGGCAGAGGAAAGGACGTCATGCTTCTGACTGTGGCCCAACTGACCACCGTGGCCCTGTGCGCCTGGATCCTCGCCCTGACCACCGAGACCTTCCGCTTCTCCTCTCTGGCCCGTCCTGAGCTGCTGGCCCCCATTCTCTACCTGTGCGTGATGGCTACCGCCGTCTGCCTGGTTTTGATGAATGTGGGCCTGGTGTGGTCGGAACCCGCCCCCGCCGCCTTGATCCTCTCCCTGGAGGCGGTGTTCGGCGTCATTTTGGCCGTCATCTTCTACGGCGATCCCCTCACCCCCAGACTGCTGGCCGGCTTCGCCCTTATCTTTTTGGGTGTGCTGTGCTCGGAGACAAAGTTTTCCTTTCCGCACCGGCCCACGTAGGAGGGGGATTGATCAATCACCTGAACCACATTGATCGATGATTGTCTCCGCCGGAATTACAACCATCATTCTTTCTCTTACCGCCGTCACTTTGGATATAATTGAGCCTTTCGGACGAGATTTGTTGTGGAAAACAGAAAAATCCAAGAGCTGTATTGCATAATTTTATCAGACAGTATATAGTTAAAATTGTCGTTTATCTACACAAAGCGATAATTAATTTCAAAAAGTTTAGGAGAGAGTATCATGATGAAGCGTTTTTTTAGCCTGGCTCTGGCCAGTGCCCTCGCTTTAAGCCTGACCGCCTGCGGCGGCTCCGGAAACGGCGGGACGGGAAACGGCACCGCCGCCCCCGCCGACACGAAGGTACTGTACCACACCTATAATACCGCCCCCTATGTGACGCTGGACCCCAGCACCGAATACTCCAACGGCATTATGGTCCTTCAAAACGTGTATGAGACCCTCACCCGCTACAACCCCGAGACCGGCGACGTGGACCCCATGCTGGCCACCAGCTGGACAAGAAATGACGACGGCACCATTTGGGTCTTCCAGCTGCGGGACGACGTAACCTTCCACGACGGCACCGCCATGACCGCCCAGCAGGTGGTCAACTCCTTCCGCCGGTCCATGGACCTGGGACAGGGCGGCGCCTACATCTGGGACGCTGTTCTGGAGTCTAACGGCGGCAAGGTGGAGGCCACCGGCGATTATGAGGTGACCATCACCTGCGGTTATCCCTGCGCCATTGACCTGGTGACCTCCGCCGCCTACGCCGCCTATATCATGTCTGACAGCGTGATTGAGCAGACCACCGAGTGGTTCAACGAGGGCAACGACGGCGGCTCCGGCCCCTACATGATTAAGCAGGCCACCGGCGACAGCGTGGTTCTTCAGGCCTATGAGGGCTACCGCGGCGGCTGGCAGGACAACCAGTATCGAAATGTTATGATCCGGGAGGTGGCCGAGTCCAGCGCCCGGAGACAGATGATGGAAACCGGCGAGTGCCAGCTGTCCAGCGAGTTCTCCGTCACCGACCTGGACGCCCTGAAAGCGCAGACCGACAAGGTGTACGCCTATCAGGCCGATACCTTTAACAACATCATCATGTTCCTGAATACCGCTACCGAGCCCTGCAGCAACGCGGACTTCCGCCGCGCCATGGCCTACGCCTTCCCCTACGAGGAAACGGTCAATGAGATCTTGAACGGCAACGCCCAGCAGTCCGTCGGCATGGTGCCCAGCGGCCTGTGGGGCCACGACGACAGCGTGTTCCAGTACAGCTGCGATCTGGACAAGGCCAGGGAGTATTTGGACAAGTCCGGCATCAGCACTGACGGGCTGAAACTCACCGTCACCTACATGACCAGCTATGACGAGTATGCCAGCGCCCTCCAGCTCTATCAGGTGAACCTGAAGCAGCTGGGTATTGATTTGGAGCTGCGCAGCATGGAATGGGACCAGCAGTGGGCGCAGGCTCAGAACACCGCCCCCGAAGACCGTCAGGACATGTTCGTGTTCATCTGGTGGCCCGATTACGCCGACCCGGTCAGCTGGTTCCAGTCGCTGCTCCACAGCGAGGACCAGATCGTCTATAACCTCTCCTATCTCAACGATCCAGAGCTGGACGCCATCATTGAGCAGTCTGTGGCACAGACCGTCACCGACCGCGCCGCCGCCGAGGCCGGCTACGTGCAGGCCCAGAAAATTGTGGCGGAAAACGCCTACCTGCTCAACCTCTACGATCAGATGCACACCTACATCATCAGCAACAGCATCCAGGGCGTGACCGAGAACCCCTCCTACTCCAACGCTATCCTGTATTACAACGTTACCGCCAAGTAAACCTGAACCATATGGCACTCCCAGCCCCGCCGGGAGTGCCTGTTGGTATTTTCAACAGACCGAAATGAGGTGCCCGCCCCATGTTAAAGTACATTGTTAAACGAGTCTTCAGCAGTATTTTGGTCCTGCTGGGGGTTGTGACCATCACATTCTTTATCGCCCGGGTTCTGCCCTCCAACCCGGAGGTGAAATGGGCCGGCCAGCGCGCTACCCCAGAGCAGCTGGCCGCCGCCCGCGTGGAACTGGGCCTGGATAAGTCCCTGCCCGAGCAGTACGTGATCTACCTGGGCGACCTGCTTCACGGCAATCTGGGGAAAAGCCTGAACAACCATCAGCCGGTGACCAGCGAGCTGGCCCGCTACGTCCCCGCCACCCTGGAGCTGGTGCTGCTGGCCTTCGTTTTGGCCATCGCCATCGGCATTCCTTTGGGCATCTACTCCGCCAAGAAAAAAGACAGGCTGCTGGACCATTTCAGCCGCTTTTTCTCCATCGGCGCCGTGTCGCTGCCCACCTTCTGGGTGGCGCTGTTCCTGCAGCTCATTTTCTACAAGGGGCTGAACCTGCTGCCTATCGGCGGGCGGATGAGTGTAGAGGCCACCATCTTTGAAGCTGTGCCCAACGTCACCGGGATGCTGCTGCTGGACTGCCTTCTCACCGGAAAGTTCAGCCTGTTTCTGGATTCTCTGCGCCACATCATCCTGCCCTGCATCACCATCTCTTTGTATCCCATCGGGCTGGTCTCCCGCATGACCCGCAGCGCCCTGCTGGAGATTCTGGGAGAGGACTACATCACCGCCGGACACAGCTACGGGTTGAGCGACAGAAAAATGCTGTGGAAATATGCCCTGAAAAACAGCCTGGGCACCACTGCTACCGACGTGGCCCTGTCTATGGGCTACACCCTGACGGACACCTTCCTGGTGGAGGCCATTTTCTCCTGGCCCGGCATCGGCAGCTATATCTCCAGCGCCGTTACCACACTGGACTACCCGGCTATCATCGGCGTGACCCTCTTTGGCGCCACCTGCTACATCATTTTAAACCTGATCGCAGATATTATCATCGCATCCGATCCCCGGGTACGGCTGTAAAGGAGGGGGGAACTATGAACAACTTTATCCAGGCCATGCGCCCCCGCATCAAGAGTTTTCAGGAGAGTTTGTACCTTCTCACCCGCAACAAGCTAAGCCTGATCGCCCTCATCATCCTGATTCTGCTGATCCTTATGGCCATCCTGGCCCCGGTGATCATTCCCTACCCGGAGGACCTGGTGGACGCCGCCCACACCGCCATCAAGCTCCAGCCCCCCAGCGCGGATCACCTGATGGGCACCGACGAGCTGGGCCGGGACATCTTCAGCCGGGTGATCTACGGCGCCCGGGTATCCCTTACAGCCGCGCTGGCCGCGGTGGGCCTGGCCCTGATCATCGGCATTCCCCTGGGCGCCGTGGCGGGAAGCTTCGGCGGCTGGGTGGACAACGTGATCATGCGCATCACCGACGTGTTCCTCAGCTTCCCGCCTCTGCTGCTGGCCATTGCCATGGTGGCTGTGCTGGGCAGCAGCCTGAACAACGCCATTCTGGCCATCTCCCTGTCCTGGTGGCCCTGGTATACCCGCCTCATCCGCGGGCAGGCTATCTCCGTGAAGGAGAGGAAATTTGTTCAGGCCGCCGAGACCATCGGCTCCGGACGGATGAAGATCATCTTTAAGCACATCATTCCCAATTGCATCAGCCCGGTAATCGTACAGGCCTCTATGGACATCGGCGGTGTAATCCTTACAGTGGCCAGCCTGTCCTTCCTGGGACTGGGCGCTCAGCTGCCCACCCCGGAGTGGGGGCTGATGATTTCCATGGGCCGCCGCTTCTTCCCGGACAGCTGGTGGTACTGCATCTTCCCCGGCGTGGCCATCTTCATTACCGTGCTGTGCTTCAACCTTTTGGGCGACGCGATCCGCGAGATTCTCGACCCCAAGACCCGTAAAAATTGAGGAGGAACGCGTATGGCATATTTTGAAATTCACAATCTGCGCGTGACGCACCGTTCCTTCGCAGGTATTAAGACAGTGCTGGATATTGAGCGCCTGTCCATTGAAAAAGGAGAGACCTACGGGCTGGTAGGCGAGTCAGGACAGGGCAAAACGGTTCTGGCCCTGACCATCCAGCAGCTGCTGCGCTGCCCGCCCGGCAAGGTGGAGTCGGGAGAAATCCTGCTGGACGGGACCGATTTGCTGAAGCTTACTCCAAAACAGATGCGCAAGACAGTCCGCGGAAGCAGAATCGCCATGATTTTTCAGGACCCCATGAGCTGCCTGAATCCGGTATTTACCGTGGGGACCATTATGACCGACGTTCTCAAGGCCCGGCGCAGGGATCTGAACAAGGGGGAGATCAGCCGCCGCGCCCTGGAGCTGCTGGAGGAGGTCAAGCTGGCCGACGCACAGAGCATTATGGGCAAGTACCCCCACCAGCTGTCCGGCGGACAGCGCCAGCGGGTTATCATCGCTTTGGCCCTGGCCTGCGGCGCGGAGCTGCTCATCGCGGACGAACCCACCCGAAACCTGGATGTGACCATTCAGGCCAGCATTCTGAAGCTGCTGAGGGAATTGCAGCAGAAACATGGCATGACAGTTTTGTTCATCGCCAACAATCTCAGTCTGGTTTCCGCCTTCTGCGACCGGGTGGGCATCCTCTATGGCGGGAAAATCATCGAGGAGAACACCGCCGCCGCCCTGGTGGAGCAGCCCCGGGAGGACTATACCAAGGTCCTCATTCAGGCCGTACGGGCCGACGCCATCAAGACGGACCCCATTGTCTCCGACGAGGTTCTTTTAAAGGTGGAGCACCTGAAAAAATATTTTGACATCCACGACGACCTGCGCCGCCAGCAGCACCTGACTCTCAAGGCGGTGGACGACGTCAGCTTCCATCTGAAAAAGGGCGAGGTGCTGGGCATTGTGGGCGAGTCGGGCTGCGGCAAATCCACCTTGGTCAACACCATTCTGAACCTGTTCCAGCCCACCGAGGGCAAGGTATACTTTGAGGGGGAGGACGTTTTCGACAGCGCCCGGCGCGGGAACAACGCCTTTAAGAAAAATGTGCAGATTGTTTTTCAGGACCCCTACTGGTCCCTGAACCCCAGATGGCTTATTAAGGATATTGTGGCCGAGCCCATCGACGTCTACGAGAGGCTGGGTGAGACCGAGAGGCTGAAACGGGTAGAGGAGTTGCTGGAGATGGTGGGCATCCCCGCCGACGCCTGCTATAAATATCCTCACGAGTTTTCCGGCGGCCAGCGCCAGCGCATTGCCATCGCCCGGTCGCTGGCCTCCAACCCCAAGCTGGTGGTGTTGGACGAGCCCACCAGCTCCATCGACGTGTTCAGTCAGGCCCAGATTCTGGAGCTGATCAAGGACCTGAGAAATCGCTTTCAGCTGACCAACATCCTCATCAGCCACGACCTGGGCGTGGTCCATGAGCTGGCCAACCAGATCGCTATTATGTACCTGGGCAAAATTGTGGAGTTCGGCCCCGCCGATCAGATTTTCCGCCGCCCGCGCCACCCCTATACCAAGGCCCTGTTCGACTCGATCCCCACCCTTACCACCCGGGGAATGGAGGACCTGAAGACCTTGGAGGGACAGATTCCCAGCCCCATCAATCCCCCGCCCGGCTGCGCCTTCCACCAACGCTGCCCCTACGCCTGCGACCGCTGCGCCCGGGAGATCCCTCAGCCCGCCGAGCTGGGCCCAGGCCACATGGTCAGCTGCCTGCGGGCCGCTGAGCTGGAACAAGAGCTTCAAAAATAATCGTCCCGCCCCTCAAGGGCGTTGTTTTAAGAAACCCCGCAGGGGCGCATCGTATGGGCCCGCGGGCGGCTGATAGCCGCCCCTGCAAAGGTTTTCTCATCTCAACGCCCCGTCCGGGGCGGGAACACAAATAAATGAAAAAAGGAGAAGCACTATGCGGACATTGACACGAGAGAATTTATTGGATATCCTCTACGGCTGCGCCATCCTGGGCACCGGCGGCGGCGGAAGCCTGGAGGAGGGAATCCGCATGATCGACGAGGCGCTGGACGCCGGAAAGTCCTTCCGACTGGCCACCTTTGAGGAGATGGATCCGGAGGCCGTGATCGGCACCCCCTACGCCTGCGGGGCCATCAGTCCCCTTACTGAGGAGGAACAGCGCAAGTATGCCCGCCTGAAGGAGACGGAAGAGAGCTTCTATATTCTGAACATGAGGCAGATGGAGAGCTTCCTGGGCCGGGAGGTGAGCGCCGTTATCTCCACCGAGCTGGGCGGCGGCAACACCGCCACCGCCTTCTACGTGGGCGCTATGACAGACCGCCCCATCATGGACGGCGACCCCGCCGGCCGCAGCGTGCCCGCTTTGCAGCACTCCACCTACTTCCTCAAGGGCGTGCCCATGTGCCCGATGAGCGTCATGAACGAGTTTGGCGAGGGAGCGGTGTTTACCCACGTCTTTGACGACGAGAGGGGCGAGGACCTGGTCCGTGCTCTGGCCGTGGTCAGCCGGAACACCATCGCTGTGATGGACCATGTGAACACCGCCGCCGTGCTGAAGGACGCCGTCATCACCGGGGCCATCTCCTACGCCGAGGCGGTGGGCAGGGCCTTCCGCCAGGCCAAGCAGAGCGGCGGCGACTATGTCAAGGCCGTCACCGAGACAGGAAAGGGCAAGCTGATGTTTGAGGGCGTTGTCACCGAGAGCGGCTACGAGACCCGGGACGGCTACACCTTCGGCAACACCGTTATCCAGGGCAGCGGCGCCTACGAGGGCCACATCCTGCGGATCTGGTATCAGAACGAAAATATTATCAGCTGGCTGGACGGGGCCTATTTTGTCACCGTCCCCGATTTGATCTGCGTCTTCGACCTGGATCAAAACATGCCCCAGCTCAATCCCTTTGCCCGGGTGGGCGAGAAGGTGGCCGTCACCGCCCTGCCCGCCCCCACACAGTGGACGACCCCCCGCGGCCTGGAGGTCTTCGGTCCCCGCAGCTTTGGACATGACGTGGACTACAAGCCCTACTGCTGACAGGGAGGATGCCATGAAGGATTTTTTATCGGCGGTGCTGGGACTTCTTGCCATCGACAGCGTGGCGCTTAGAGAGGTCACAGAACAGGCCCCCTATGGAACCGGGCCCGCCCGGGCTCTGGACTACGTGCTGGACCTGTGCCGGCAGATGAACATTCGCACCCAAAACTGCGGCGGAAAAATCGCCTGGGCCGAAATCGGCTCCGGCGAGGAGATTGTGGGCATTCTGGGCCACCTAGACGTGGTGCCCGCCGGCGAGGGCTGGAGTCACAATCCAGCAGGCGAGATCTGTGACGGTCGCCTCTACGGCCGGGGCGCCGCGGACGACAAGGGCCCCACCCTGGCAGCCCTCTTCGCCATGAAGGAGCTTCAGGACGCCGCAGTCCCCCTGAAGCGCCGGGTCCGCCTCATCTTTGGCCAGTGCGAGGAGGTGGGCGACTGGGAGGATATCGCCTACTACAAATCTACCCAGCAGCTACCCGTCTTCGGCTTTACCCCGGACGCGGACTTTCCCGCCATCTACGGGGAAAAGGGAATTCTGGAATTTGGGCTCACCGCCCCCCTGGGGGACATTGTGTCCATCGAAGGCGGCGACGCCGGCAATATGGTACCGGGCTGGTGCCGCTGCACCTTCCGCACGCCGGACGGCGCCGTTCAGGAGCTGGAGGTTCAGGGCCGCCCCGCCCACGCCAGCACCCCGGAAAAGGGGGAGAACGCCATCTCCGGGCTGATGTCTCAGCTGGCCCGGCTGGGCGTAAACAGTCCCCTGGTGGACTTCTACCAGACCCATCTGGCAGACGACTATTACGGCGGCAGGCTGGGCTGCGGCCTGGAGGATATCCAGAGCGGCAAGCTGACGGTGAACGCCGGCCTGCTGCGCACCCTGGAGGGAAAGGCCGTGCTGACCCTGGATGTGCGCAACCCGGTCACCTTCTCCCCGGAGGATGTGGAGGGTCCCCTGGACCGGGCCTGCCGGGCCTTTGGCGTACAGTGGACCCGCACCGGAAATTCCGCCCCCATCTATTTGGACAAGGACGGAAAAGTGGTCCGCGCTATGACGGAGGTCTACCGTCAGGTCACCGGGGACGACACCCAGCCCACCGTCATCGGCGGAGGCACCTACGCCCGGTCCATGCCCGGGATCGTGGCCTTTGGCCCTATGCTGCCGGGCCGGGAGTGTACAGAGCATCAGAAAGATGAATATATCCTGGTGGAGGACCTCCTCACCGCCAAGGAGATCTACCGCCGCACCATTGAAAAACTCGCCAATTTGGCGTGAGGGAGGGAAACACATATGAAAACAGAACTGCAAATCGCCGCTGACAAGCTGGTTCGGGACATCTTCGGCGTCCAGCCCGGAGAGAGTGTGGTGCTGACCGCCGACTACGCGTCCAACCAAAACGTTCTGCGGGCGGTGTCTGACAGCGTTCGGGAGGCGGGCGCTCTGGTTATGACCATCACCGTGCCGACGCCAGGATGCGTGGGCAAGGCCGCCGACCCGGAGTTGCCTGTACGGCCCCTGTCCGCCGCCCTGTGCGCCTGTGACGTGTGGATCGAGTTCAACCACCAGTGGCTTTTATACTCCACCCCTTTTGAAAAGGCCAGCCAGGAAAATAAAAAGCTGCGGTATATGTGCCTGGTGGACTTCGATGAGGAGCTGATGATCCGCACCGTCGGCCACGTGGACACCCGGCAGCTGCAAATTTTTATGCGCCGGGTGGCACAGCTGACCCGGGACGCCAAGACCATGCGGGTAACCACCCCCGCAGGCTGCGATGTGTCCTTTGAGATCGACCCCGCCCATTATGTGGCCTGCGACTGCGGCGATGCCACCATGCCCGGCATTCACATGCTCACCGGACAGATCAACGTGGTGCCCCGCTTCGGCTCTGTTCAGGGGACCATCGTCTTTGACGGCTCCGTCACCCCTCCCTTTGGCCGCTCGCCCGCCGTCCCTATCCGTCTGACTGTAAAAGACGGCGTGATTCAGTCTGTGGAGGGCGGCGAGGAGGCCTCCTCCTATGAGAAATACCTGCGGGACTTCCAGGACGCCGGAATGCTCAAAATGGCCCACATCGCTTACGGCTTCAACCCCGGCGCCCGGCTCACCGGAAACATTGTGGAGGACGAACGGGTCTGGGGCGCTACAGAGTGGGGCATCGGTTATGTCAGTGACATCGACGCGCCGCCCTGCGGCCAGGACGCCGTCAGCCACAGCGACGGAATTTGTCTGAAAAGCTCTGTATGGCTGGACGGCATCCAGATTATGGACAGAGGAGAAATTGTCCTGCCCGAGTTGGCTGAGCTGGCGCCAAAACGATAATTCGAACGCTTTCGACTTATCACCCTGCCGCAAAGGACTGAAAACCATTGACCGAAAACAAAAAATACACCTACTTCTCCCACCGGGAATGTAATTTTTTCCCCTGCCACCCGGACGCGGAGCCGGAAAATTTCAACTGCCTGTTCTGCTACTGCCCCCTCTATCCTCTGGGGGCCGGGTGCGGAGGCCGCTTTGCGGTCCTGCCCGACGGGCGCAAGGATTGCAGCGGCTGTCTGTACCCCCACTTGCGTGAGAGCTATGAGGAGATTGTCCGCAGGTGCGGCGAGAACTCACACACCTCTCTCCCGTCCGGCCGCCAGCAGCCAGCACCACGCGGGCAGCAGGTAGAGGTAGAACGCCAAGGGCAGGATCGCCGCCCCCACCTCCATGGTGGTGAGGGGAACGGTAGCTGCGATGGCCCAGGGCACCAGTCCCGCCAGATTGATGACTGAATTGCCGATGTTCTCCGCCAGGTCCAGGGCGGGCAGACGCCGCCTGCGGTACTCCTCCCCCAGCAACTGCCCGCTCATCACGATGCCCACCGTCTGGTTGCAGAACAGGGCGCAGCAGCCAAAAGACACCGCCACGTGGGCGCCGAACAGTCCGATCCGCCCTGCCAGCGCCCCCACCCGGCCGGTCACCGGAGTCAGCAGGCCGGTGCCGTTAAACATGCCGGAGTAGGCGCAGGACAAAATCACAATGAGGCACACACTGACCATGGAGATCAGTCCGCCCCCGGACATCAGCTCCGCCAGGGCCGGCAGCGTCGGACGGTACCCCATCACGCAGCAGTGAAGCACCTCCCCCAGAGGCAGATGCTGGACCAGCAGGGCACACCCTGCCGCCAGCGCACAGCTCACCGCGATGGAGGCCATGGCGCTCACCTTTACCCATGGCAGTATGAGCAGCGCCGCCGCCGGCAAGACCGTGGGCCAGGTGAGAGAAAAGCCCTCTTCCAGGGCGGCTACAATCTGGGCATCCACTTGTTGAATGGGAAAAAGGAAGGACAGCCCCCCGTAGAGAACCAGGGAAATCAGAAAGGGGACAGGGGTGCTTTTCCACATGCGCAGCTGAAAGTCACGCTGGTCCACCCCTGCCACCGCCGACGTCAATGCCGCAGAGGAGGAGGCGGGAGACAGCCGTTCCCCAAAGTAGATCCCAGACATGATGGCCCCTGCCGTCACTGCCAGGTTGGCGCCGCCGCTGCAGGCAATGGTCATCAGAATGACGCCCGCCGTCCCTACCACGCCAAAACAGCTTCCAAAGGCCAGACTGAAGGCAGACGACAGCAGAAAAGCTACCAGAATGAAGGTGTCCGGCGTAATGAGTCGGACACCGATCCAGACGAAAAAGGCCACCGTCCCCCCCGCGCGCCACAGGGCGGTAAGCAGCCCCAATAAAAGCAGAATGCGCAGCACCTTCATGGCTGTGACCATCCCGCTTCCCGCCATCTTCATCAGACTGCCCGCAGGCGTCCCCCGCCGCAGGCCTACCGCGAAAAAGCAGACAAACCCAACCAGCAGCGCCCAGAACAGGGACAATCCCTTTGCCATACACCCCGCTACACAGACCAGAAATACCCCGAATGCCGCCAATAAATCCATAGTATTCTCTCCTATTTTGGTATACAGGGCATTGTACCACCTTCCTTACGGTTTGTCACCCCTTTTTTGTGCTTCCAGTGATGGGCAAGCCCTTCGCCGCCGGCATGGCAAACAGTTTCGGATCATTGAGACGCAAAACACACAGCAGGAGCGGATGCTGCCCGGATGATATCCGGCGCGCATTCCGCTCCTGTTTTCTGTGTTCTTCGTTTTTTCTTCCGTCTCTTCCGGCAGCCTTAAATCAAACCAGCAAGCTTGGGAATCATGGTAATGGTTGCCGGGACATAGGTGCAGAAAAGCAAAACTGCAATTTCCACAATGATCATGGGCAGGACCGACTTCATCAGACGGGATACCGGGACATTGCCCATATTGGCCCCCAAAAACAGGCAGCAGCCAAAAGGCGGAGTGGCAACACCCATTGTCAAATTCAGAACAAAAATCACCGCAAAGTGAAGAGGATCCACACCAGCCTGAATGGCAATGGGGGCAAAAATGGGAGCGAAAATCATAACGTTGGCCGTGGACTCCATCAGACAGCCCAGGATCAGACCGATGATATTGACCATCAGCAAAATCAGAATTTTGTTGTTGCCAAACGCAGACAGCCAGCCAGCCATTACCTGGGGGAAGCTGGACATGGCCAACAGCCACGAAAAGGGCTTGGCAATTGCTACAATCAGAAGAATGCCGGCGGCATTCATAATACCGATGCCGAAACTGCTGCGCAGCATTTCCAGGGTGACCTTGCGGTAAAAAATCAGACCCAGCAAAATAGCGTAGACACAGGCTATGGCGGCAGACTCGGTAGCGGAGAACTTCCCGGAGAAGATGCCGCCCAAAATGATAACGGGAGTCGTCAGTGCCGGAATGGTGCGCAGCGTAACCTTGGCCGCACTCTTAATCGTATATGTGTTTTCCGAACGGGGCAGCTTGTCCCTCTTGGTCACATAGTATACATATGCCATCAGGCCCAATCCCAGCAGACAGCCCGGAATTATCCCGCCTACGAACATGGCTCCGGTGGACACACCCATCATCGAGCTGTATACCACCATCAGAATGCTGGGGGGAATAATAGGACCAATTACGGACGCCGCTGCGGTAAGCGCCAGAGAGAAATCTTTTTTATAGCCCTGCTCCTCCATTTTGGGGACCAGCAATGTGCCGATAGCAGCCATATCGGCAACAGCCGAACCGGAGATGGCAGCAAAAAACACGTTCGCCAGTATGTTGACATAGCCCAGTCCGCCCCGCAGCTTGCCTAACACCACATCGCAGAAGGCCACTATGTCATCCACTATGCCGATGCGCATCATCAGCTCGCCGGCCAGCATAAACAGGGGAAGCGCCAGCAGCGTAAAGCTGTTGACTCCCTGGAAAAACTGCTGAAAAATCAACACCATGGGCACACCGCCCCAGAGATGGAGACAGACCACTGCCGACAGAGCGATACTGAATACTACCGGAAGCCCCATGAAGAGAAACAGAAACATAAGAGGAATCATAATGATGCCTACAGTCGTCGATTCGATCATTCTGCCACATCCCCCTTCTGCACGTCAGCGCCTGTCATGGCAGCTGTATCAAGTTCAAACACGGCACACAAGCGATAAATAAATTTTTCAACGGTAAACAGCAGCATCAGCGCGCCGCCTATTTCCATCCCCACAAGAGGAACCGCCTGGTTGGTAGGCATGGTCAGCGCCCGGTAACCCATATAGGTAAAAATGGAGGAGTAGCCTTCCCGAAGAAAGACCAGCAAAAAAATGCCGCACAGGAACAGAATCACACAATCTGCCACCGCTCTGGCCTTTTTGCCTAACCGGTCTACCAAAATATCCAAAGTGACCAGATCTCCCCTGCGGAGCATCACAGCCCCTCCGATGAAGGCGGAGTCAACCAGACACCAGCGCGAGAACTCGTCGGTCCAGATAAAACCGCCATTTAGAAACAGCCGCACATATACCCCCAGGGTAATGGCGCACAGCATTGCCACCAGCATGAGAATCGCTGCGAACAGAGCGATTTTTTCAAACATATCCGCAACCCGGTGGATGACCTTGATGCATTTTCCCACATTCAAACTCCTTTCTGTCTTGACTGGAATCCAAGCCGTATTGACACGGCCAAAGACAAGAACTGCCCCCGCCCCGCAAGGGCGGGGGCAGTGTGAATCACCCGGCGCAAAATTGGCCCAGAAGCGTTCCGCTTCGTGTTAGCCCTTTGCAACCTCTTTCACATGATCCAGGAACTCCTGGCTTACCAGACTGCCCACAAACTGATCCCAGACACTGGCGGAAGCCTCATTCCACTGGGCCAGCTGCTCATCGTTCAGGTCAATGATCGTCTTGCCGGCGGCGGTGATGGTATCGCGGTATTGATCATACAGATCACCCCAGAGGCCCACCTTGTACTCCTCAGCCTGACGGGCACAATCCGCCACAGTTTTGAACAGTTCAGAGTCCAGTCCGCCCAGCTTTTGAATGGCGGCAGGGCCAATCATCTTAGTGGAAAACACCCAGCTCTGATAGTTGTAGGTGAAGTAACCAGTACATTCCTCCAGCTTACTGGTGGTCACGTAGGCAGGCTGAAGGTAATAGCCGTCGATCATATTCTGCTGCATGGCACTGTACAGCTCAGAGAAAGCCACCGGAGTGGAACCCGCTTCCCAGGCGGTGAACAGGGCCATTTCCACCTCAGAACCGGTACTGCGCAGCTTTGTGCCGGCCAGATCAGAGGGGACGTATACCGGGGTATTGGAGCAGACGCAGCGAGGCTCGCCGCCATCAATATCCAGCATCAGCGGATAGCAGCCGATGTCGTTATACATTGTCTCCACAATGGTATCTCGAATATCACTGTTTAATACATTGCGGCACTCCTCAAGACTGTTGAAAAGACCGGGCAATTCAGTCCACGCCAGTGCGCTGGAGAAACCGGCCAGGTTGCCGGAAGAACATTTTGCAATGTCCACTGTCCCGGAGATGCAGGCCTGCGTAATGTCTATATCTGAACCCAGAGTCCCGCTGCCATACCACTGAATCTCCACCTGGCCGTTGGTGGCCTCCTGGACCAGTTCATTAAACTTAGCAGCGCCCAGACCGTCCACGTCGTTGTCGTTGACTGTATCCGCGTAGCGCAGTACAATCTTGTCGGCAGGGGCAGGAGAGGGAGTTCCGCTTCCAGAGGTGTTGGAGGGGGTACTGCCGCTTCCAGAGGGGGCGCAGGCCGCAAGGGAGACTCCCATCGCCAGAGTGCAGGCAAGAGCAACCAGTTTTTCCATTTTTTTCATGTTTATTCTCCTTCCTATGTTTAGGCACTTTTTTTATTTCTTGGAGGTTCCGGTTGATGAAATCCCGTTCTCCAACGTTCTCTTAAGGTTTTTCTATACTCTCTGCGCTGGCAAAACAGAAATTGGGGTCGCTGCGATCAATATTGTAGACAGCCCGGATGCCTTCTTCCACCTCTAATGCGCAGGGGGCACAGCCTTCGCAGATCAGATGAACCTTGTCCGCCTTATCCGCTTCTTGGCTGGTCTTATTGTAAAGAGTCCTGGTGCATCTGCCAATAAAACACATATTCTTGAAGACGACATCTTCCGGCAGCGTTGTGCCAACACATACCTGAAGATCTTTAAACTTGGGAAGATCACCAATGGCATTCATCCGCCCCAAAGCAATCATCAGCGTGGAAATACAGCCGCAGCAAGCATTTTCTGTATAAATCTCTACTCCGGGGAATTCCTTAATGTCAGAAGTGGCAGGCCGGAACGGACGGCGTATCTCAGCAATATCATCGCCCAGCAGCTCGATGTCCTTAAGATCACAACTGCCCAGCCCCATCTCCACGGCGCAGCACAGGTGCTTTACATCTTCCAAGGGCATTTCCATGATGTTCAGCGCGACACCATCTACGGCCAATGTGTTTTCGCCAGCCATAATGATGCCCAGAGGGACAGGGGTTCCTTCCGCCGGGCCCAGGCCCTCCTGCGCGACCAGTCCATCCACAATGGTCAGCACCGGAGGCATGACGCACAGCATATCGGCAATGGCCTGGTGAAGCAGAATTTTATGAAACCGGCGTTTTTCATTGGGGGCGATCGCTCCCTTCAGGTTCTTACTTGCACAGGTCGCGTTGGTCATCGCATGCGTCTTGATGACGGGAAGATTAATCACCAGATCCACGTCGTACATGGTCTGAGCCACCTTGACTTTGTCAATCTCACGAAAACGCGGGTCCGACTTCTCCACCATACGGTCCAGGTTCAGGTCGATGGTTTTCACATTGAGTCGGTCTGCCATAGCCTTTACACCGGTCTCTTCAAAGATCCGGGTGGTGCCAATGTGGGCAGTACCGCAGCCATCTCCGATTGTGATGTCCGTCACTCCCATCTCTTGAAGCAGCAGGACCACAGCTTCCTGCACCTCCAGAGAGGTTACCGCACCGCTGCCCGGGACCAAGAGGCCGGTATAGTTGGGTTTCAGCAGTACCCGCTGTCCGGGCTGAACAAACTTTTTCAACCCGCCGATCAGGTCCACCGCTTTGCGGACCGTCTCCTGGACTGTCATCTCTCTCTGCCGGACAACGGAAACTTGGTATTTCTTTTCCATGGCTGTATTCCTTTCTGAAAATTAGCGCGGCAGAAACTCAAACTCTGAAATATATGGGAGAAACCGCAAATTCTGCTTTCTCATCTCTGCCCGCTTGCTTTTGTGCCATTTTAACCAAATCAACTTCTGGAATAGCGGCTGACTTCATTATATTACCGATTGTTCTTCTAGTAAAGCACTTGTTTTTAAAGATATAGTTAATCTTTCACTTATGCAATAATTGAAATCGGAACAGCAAAAGGCCGCCGCTTTGAAAAGAGGATATCTCACTTCATATGGGCAATAATCGCATCAAAGAATTCTTCCGAGTTTACCGCACGAACACTTACCTTCGGGTCGGCCAGATTGGCCAGATCCTTGGTCATGATCCCGTCGTTAATTGTTTGCAGGCAGGCATGTTCCAGCCGCGCAGCAAAACCGGAAAGCGCCTCATTTTTGTCCAGCTCTCCTCTGCGGCGCAGCGCCCCGGTCCACGCGAAAATGGTGGCAATCGGATTGGTGGAAGTTTTTTCTCCCTTTTGCCAGCGGTAGTAATGCTGCGTCACCGTACCGTGAGAGGCTTCAAACTCCATGGTGCCGTCAGTGGAAACCAGCACAGAGGTCATCATGGCCAGAGAACCGAAGGCGGTAGAGACCAGGTCGCTCATCACATCGCCGTCGTAGTTCTTCAGGGCCCAAATGAAGCCCCCCTCACTGCGGACGCAGCGCGCAATGGCATCATCAATCAGTGTATAAAAGTATTTTAGGCCCAGCTGTTCGAATTTAGTTCGGAAATTTTTCTCATACTCCTCCTCAAATATCCTGCGAAATTGCCCGTCGTATACCTTGGCAATGGTATCCTTGGTAGAAAACCAGAGATCCTGCTTCATATTGAGGGCATACGTAAAGCAGGCCTGGGCAAACTCTCGAATGCTGTCATCCAGGTTGTGCTCCGCAGCCCAAATGGCAGGTCCGTTGGTCGTTTTGACTACAACAGATTGTTCCTGGCCGGAGACTGCGCGAAATGTCATCGTGCAAGTGCCCGGCTCCTGGGAATGAAACCCCACGCTTTCGTAAACATCCCCGTAGGCGTGGCGCGCCACCGTGATCGGCTTCTTCCAAAAACGAATGGCAGGCTTAATGACATCCGTTAAAATCGGAGTGCGGAACACTGTGCCGCCAATGATGGAGCGAATGGTCACATTGGGGCTTTTCCACATCTGTGTCAGCTGAGGGAATTCCTCCATCCGCTGTTTATTGGGCGTGATCGTGGCGCATTTAACAGCAACACCATATTTCTTTGCAGCCATTGCGGAATCCACCGTGATTTGATCAGCGGTAGCATTTCGATTGAGTAAGGACAGATCATAATACTCAGTTTTTAAATCCACATAGGGCGCAAGAAGCTTCTCCTTGATCATGTCCCATAGCACATGGGTCATCTCGTCGCCGTCCATCTCTACAATAGGCATTGTCATTTGAATCTTTTCCATCATAATCCCTCACTGTTCCCGACAGGCGGCGTAGTAATTCATAAGACAGCCTGCCAAAATGATTTGCTTTTCCCTCGGCGTCAGTCCCTTAATATAAAGCATCAGCTCTTCCGTTGCGCCATCCTTTCGAATCACCTTGGAGGGAATGGCCTCCTGGCCCTGTTGGATGGCGGTACGGATATTGGGTACAAAAATGCAGTCTCCAGGTTCATATACAAATGCAATATTCTGCTCCAGCGTAAAGGGCAGGATGCCCCAGTTAATACAGTTGCTCCGGTAACGCTTTGTGGCATACTCATAGCAAATATTTCCCAGTCCACCCAGCACCTTTTGGCAGGACGCGGCCTGTTCCCGGGCAGAACCGTCCCCCGGTTTATTGGCAAACACGCAGGAGCCAAATTGGGTATGGCCAAGAAGCGAGTCAGCGTCCCCTGCAGCGTTCAAAACATGGGCCAGCTGCTCGGGTACCGCCCCGCCGCGACGCGCCTCCTCCAGCTTCATGACGGCCTTCGCCCTCCCCACATATTCGGGAACCCGTCGAGACAGTGCAAATTCAGACAATCGGATGGGATTGGACCGGTAAGATGAGGTCTCCCCGGAGGGAATCAACTCATCCGTGGTAGTAACCGGGTCATGTATGACTGCCGCCAGTTCCAACAGAATATGTTCCGCCAGAGGGTGGATTTCAGGCCAGTCAGTAATATTGGGGCCCATGATCAGTTCCACAGAGGGGTCCGCCTGTCCAAACCCGCAGTACAGCCGATTATCATAGGATGTTCTGTCAAAATGGTAGGAGTGGCGTTGATAGTCGTATGCCAAATCAGTGGCGGCGGTAATTTTACCGCCGTTGACCGCTGTAGCAGCGATAGACCGTGCATCCATCAGGCAAACGCCTGCAAACTGCCCTTCGCCAGGTTTAGACCCTTCGCGATTGGGGAAATTGCGGGTGGTGTGCCGCAACGACAGGCCATTGTTGGCCGGAACATCCCCCGCGCCAAAGCAGGGGCCGCAAAAGCTGGGCTTTAAGATTGCGCCGGCAGCCAGCAGATCGGCAGCCGCGCCGATGCGCGTCAGCTCCAGAGACACAGGGACAGAGGTGGGATAGACAGACAGCGCAAACCTCTGGTTCCCTACGCTTGCCCCGCGGAGAATCTGAGCCGCCTCATCGATGTTGTCAAACAGTCCGCCTGAACAGCCGGCAATGATCCCCTGATCGGCCCAGACAGAATCATCATGGATTTTATCCTGAAGATGGATGTCAGCCTTGGGAAAACGCTGCCGCCCGTCAGCTTCCACCTTGGCCAAAAGCTCTTGCGCCCTCTCCTGGAATTCATGAATGGTGTACACATTGGAGGGATGGAAGGGAAGCGCAATCATGGCCTCTATCTTATCCAGCTCAACATGTACCATACGGTCATAATAGGCGACACTGCCGGGATGAAGCGGTGCGTAATCCTGTGGGCGCTGGTGGGTCGCGTAAAAACTCTCTGTTTCTTCGTCTGTCTCCCAGATGGAGGATAGACAGGTTGTCTCAGTCGTCATAACGTCAATTCCATTGCGGAAGTCTATCGGCAGCGCGCTAATGCCGGGTCCGACAAACTCCAATACTCGGTTGTTCACAAAACCAGAGGCAAATGTGGCGCGAATCAGCGCCAAAGCAACATCCTGGGGTCCAATTCCTCTTTTCGGACTGCCTGTCAGGTATACCAAGACCACTTCAGGCGGCTTTACATCCCAGGTGTTTTTCAGCAGCTGCTTTACCAACTCAGGTCCGCCCTCTCCAACCGCCATTGTCCCAAGCGCGCCATAGCGGGTGTGCGAATCAGAACCCAAAATCATTGCGCCGCATTTTGCCATCTCCTCACGAGCATAGGAGTGGATGACACTCTGATTGGCAGGCACGTATATCCCGCCATATTTTTTCGCCGCTGACAGACCAAATAAATGGTCATCCTCATTGATCGTGCCTCCAACCGCACACAAGCTGTTATGACAGTTCGTCAGTGCGTAAGGGATCGGAAATTCCTTCAGGCCGGAGGCCCTGGCCTGCTGGATGATCCCCACATAGGTGATATCGTGGGAAACCATGGCATCAAACCTGATCCGCAGCTGCTCAGGGTCAGAGGATACATTGTGCGCCTGCAAAATACGATAGGCCATTGTATTCTGCCGCGCCTGTTCCCCAGGGACAGCAGCCCTGTCACAGGGGATGCCGTCCACCAAAAAAACGCCTTTGTCTTTGCATGTAACCACGGGCTCATCTCCTTCCATTCTTCGCTGGATATAGAAGGGCGGCGCGGGCCGCATCGCTGCGTGACCCGCACCGCCGCAAATTGGTCAGGGTTGAATTGAAATTCGGCGGATATCGTAATACTCCTCCAGGGACCACTTTCCCCGGTCGCAGCCAAGTCCGCTCTGCTTAATCCCGATATGAGGCATGTTGGGACCGGCCCCCGGTTGATTGACCTGGAGTTCGCCCACCTCAACCTCCTCCACGCACCGGCCTATGACCCGGGAGTCGTGGGTAAACAGATATCCGGTCAGGCCCAGCTCGGTCTTGTTCGCCCTCTCAATCACCTCATCCAACGTTTTGAACGTCAGCACAGCATAGATGGGGCCAAAAATCTCCTGCTGTGTAATGGACATTTCATCCGTTACGCCATCCAAAACAGCGGGAACAAAGAACGCTCCATTTTTCAGAGACTCCGGCAGCTGGGGGATCCCTCCACCATAGAGAAGCTTCGCTCCCTCGCCCCGGGCCTGCTCCACCAGGGAAATCATACGGTCTCGGGTTTTCACATTGATCATGGGGCCCATGGCGTCAGGCATATCGTCGCTCCAGCCCACTTGGATTTTTTCCACGTAGGACAAAAGCTTCTCTACAAACGCCTCGTGGATGGACTCATGGACAAAGATACGGTTAATATTTGCACAGCCTTGACCACTAATTCGGATTTTACGGTCCGCCACATATCTCGCTGTCTCCTCCAGGTCGCAGTCCGGCATAACAATACAAGGTGCATTCCCACCCAGCTCCATGGAGAATCGCTTGATCGAGGTAGCGGCGTTCTGCATAACCTCCACGCCCACAGCGGAGGAACCGATTACAGCCACCATGGCGGGTATTTTGCTCTGGCTCAGATGATTGCCAATCACGCTGGCTTTGCCGGTTACCAGGTTGACTACACCGGCGGGAAGCCCGATCTTCTCGCACAGCTCACCAATTTTTAAGCTGGCCAATGGAGTCTCGGTGCTGGGCTTCAGTACGCAGGTACAGCCTGACGCCATAGCAGGGCACAGCTTCAGGCCCACATTGCTCAGAGGCATATTCCAGGCCAGATGTCCCAGAACAACGCCCACCGGCCGCTTGAGGACCACATGGAAATTTCCCCGGCGACCGCCGTACTCCGGAATATCCGTGCCATAGACTCGTTTGGCCTCTTCAGCATAGTAACCGAAGTAGCTGATAAAGGCGTTAAAGTCGTTTCCCGCTTCCTTATAGGACTTGCCGCCCTCTTTGGCCATCAGATCAATAATAGCTGTTTTTTCTGCAAGACAGGCATCCTTCAGCTTCATCATCCAGCCGATGCGCTCGTTCAGACTCAGACGGGACCACGAAGGAAACGCCGCCTGTGCAGCCTCCAATGCCCGATCCGCCTGCTCAATAGAAGCAGTGGAAATGGTCTCCAGCAGTTCGCCGGTGGCGGGACAAGTGACGTCCAGCTTGTCCCCTGCCCCCGTTTCACACGTTCCGTTAATATAAAGTTTATACATAACTTCAAGCCTCCTCCTTGATCGCTTTCGCTATAGGGCAGCAGAGAGTCCCTTTCGCAGTCGACAAACGGGCACCCTCTGCTCCGGATTTGGATCAATAAGCGTTCTTGTAAATGTTGACCAGATCTTTCACTGTCCCCTTGCAGGGATTCAAGAAGAACGGCTTGCCCTGGATGCAGTCCTCCGCCATCTGTTCAAACTTTGCGGGGTCGACCTTGGCATCCTTCAGACTGCGGGGCAGACCGGTATCGGCACACATCTCGGCAATGGCCTCACATGCGGCCTTGGCCGCCTGGATATCCGTCATATTGCGGGTGTCCACTCCCATAATTTCCGCCACCTTGGCAAACTTTGCAGGATTGGCTCGCCAAGTGTATTTTACCACATGGGGAAGCATAAGGGCATTTGCGGTACCGTGTGAGATGTGGAAATGGGCGCTGAGAGGCTTGGCCAAACCGTGGACAATACCAAGCGCGGCCTGAGACAGACACATACCGCCCAGGGTGGCGCCGATCAGCATGGCCTGACCGGCCTCCGTGTTGCCCGGATTGGCTACAAACTGGCGGATATGCTCAGAAATCAGCCGCATCCCCTCCAACGCCATAAAATCGCTGAAGGCCCAGGCCCCATTGGTGGAAATATACGCCTCAAAGCAATGGGTGAACGCGTCAATGCCGCAGCCGGCCGCCACAGGTCCCGGGACAGTGGCCATCATCTTGGCGTCCAGAATAGAAAACACCGGAACATAGAAGGGACTCTGCGCCCGAACCTTTTTCACGTTGTCGGTATCATTGATGGCAATGTTCCAGCTGGACTCGCTGCCAGTGCCGGCGGTAGTCGGAATGGCAAAACAAGGCGCCGGGGTGTTCTTATACCGGTTTACACCGGTGTAATCCCCTTTGTAGTCCAGGATGTGGGTACCCGGATTGGCAATCAAAATCGAGGCAGCCTTGGCGGAGTCCATAGAACTGCCGCCGCCTACGCCCAGAACACACGTGGCCTGCTCCCGCAGACCAAGCTCGCCAATGCTGTCCATCAGGTGCGCAGAGGGGTCAGCCTCAATTTTGTCAAAGACCACGTAGTCCAAACCCGCGTCTTTCAAAGACTGGGTAACGGTGTCAAGCACGCCAAGCTTAACCAAAATCTCCTCCGTGACTACCAGGACCTTGCCGCAGCCGCGCTTCTTAATCTCTTCGCCGATGGTGGCTGCCAAGCCTACGCCGCAGTTTAGTCTGCCCTGGTTGTGAAAATGGCCGGGATTTGTGTTCAACATAGAAAACACTCCTTTTCGTAATATTGACTTGTTGACAGGTAACCTATTTTACACGGGTAGCTTCGATGACATCCTCGTTGATCTCCAGGCCAAAGCCGGGCTTATCCTGCATGGTGATCATGCCCGTCTCAGCATCAAAGTCCATAGGCAGAGGCGTCAGGTCCCAACGCAGGGGATTGCGCTGATCCTTGGCCCAGTCTGCCTGCATGTGCTCGAACATATAGCAGTCTGTAAACGCAGCGGCGATATGTAGCGTGGAGGCCAGGCACACGGCGGAACAACTGCCCGTATGGGTAAGGTATTTGACGTTATAGGCATTGGCAAGACCATGGATCTTCAGGGCCTCGGTAACACCGCCGCAGCGGCAAATATTGGGCTGAATAATATCAATTTTGCCCTGGGTAATCAGCTCTTTCGCGCCCCAACGCAGGAAGTGGGCCTCGCCGCCGGCAATGGGTACACTCAGGTTCTCGGACAGCTGGCGATAACCGTCATAGTCGTCGGGCCTGACGGGCTCTTCAAACCAGCGGACATTACACTCCTCCAATACCTTCCCCACCCGAAGGGCCGTCTTCACATCATACCCGCAGTTGGCGTCTGAAGTGAGTTCAATATCGTCGCCCACCACCTCGCGTACAGCGCGTACGGTCGCCATATCGTTTTCAGGAACCTGGCCAATTTTGATTTTCATGGAACGGAATCCGGCGTCCTTGAACTTTTTGGCAGTCTCCTTAACAACCTCCAGCCCACGGAACCGGATCGAGGAGGCATACGCCAAGAAGGACGGCCGGCCAGAGGCCCCCAGCAGCTTATAGACCGGAACATTCAGGGCCTTGCCTTTGATATCCCACAGGGCGCAGTCAATGCCAGAAATCGCCTCAATGTAGAAGCCCTGGTAGTGGCCCCGGTTCATCATAGCACCAAACATCAGCTCCCAGATTTTTTCCGTATCAAAGGGATCCTTTCCAATCAGCAGAGGAGAGATGTAGTTGACAATATCCCGAGTAGCGGTGGGGGAAAACCGAACCATGCACTCCCCCCAACCAGTTATGCCCTCATCAGTCTCCACCTTAACCAGGGTAGCCCGGTATTCTTTAAATACCAGATGCTCCAGTTCGCTGGCGTAGGGGATACTGATTGGCGCCTTAATGGGATTTTTGATCTCCTCTACACAGGTTATTGCTTCTACTTTGGTGATTTTCATGCTGACAGCTCCTCCTTAAAATGTATAATTCATAAAAAACACTCTGAAATGCAAAGCCTTAGGTCGGCAGCATATCAAATACGGCAAAATCGTGGCCAGGCAAAATTTTTGCCCCTTGTTTTTCCAAGCTTTCCAGCTTTGCAAAGGATTGGTAATAGTCATTCAGGCTGTGGCAAATACCAGCTGGAATGCGCTTTGTCCAATTTTCCATGCAATTAATCAGATCTCCAGTGATCACATAGGGTCCATTTTTCGTTTCCACTACTATCCCCTGCGAACCAGGCGAGTGACCAGGCAGGGGAATCACCCGAATGCCTTCCGTTATGGTCTTCTCTCCATCCAGCAGGCGAAGCTGGTGGTAATACTTTAAGAAATAGGGCAGTTCATCCTTGACATTCGTCTCATAGTGCTTCGCATCTGGCGGGCAGGGGTCTAACGCGTAAAAGAGCTCACTGCGCTGCACATAGACCGGAATGGCAGCAGGCAGCTCCAGAACACCTTTGGCGTGATCCCAATGCAGATGCGTAAGAATTACCATCTCCAATTCCTCAGGCCTGGTGTGACATCTGGCAAGCGCAGGGATCAAATATTGATCCGGTTCACGCTTGATCGGATTATGATGCCGGGAACTCCACTCTAAGTCACCGCTGATTCCGGCATCTACCAGGATTTTGCGCCCCGCAGCCTCATCCTGAAGTAAAAACGCCGTATGGGGAACATCAAAGCGTTCGCTGGACTCCGGTCCCTGCTTCATAATAAAGCCGCCCCGCCATACCGTCGTAACGCCCAGACACAAAGGAGTGATTGCCCACATAGCTTGTCCTCCATTTCCGGGGATACCCCCTTTTCGTAAGAAACACGTTTTGTTTCTTCCAATACAGCCTGTCTGTTTCGTCATACCGTATAAAAGTCTTCTGAAACAGGCTGCATCTTTAATCATATTGTACACGCTGTTCAAAATTTAGTAAAGTAGATTAATTTTAATTAGTTCATAATTATTTTATTATGAAAATCAGAGTAAAATAAAATATGCCATCAGCTTGCGTTTTTGTACTCCATCGTCTATTATAGAATTAACGCTATCGTATCTCTCCGATTGTAGACAATGCGCTACCAAAGGCGGGGTCTCTACATGTCCCCTGTCAGGATTGATCCCCTGCTGTTCCACTTTTTATACGTTATGACGCTGCTATCATCCGAACAAAAATCTTCATGTGGGGAGGACATGGTATGACATTGCGACACCTGCGGATTTTTATTGAGGTCGTCAACTGCGGAAAAATGAGCGAAGCCGCATCTCGCCTTTTTGTCTCCCAGTCGTCCATTAGCCAGGCGGTCTCAGAACTGGAGGAACACTATCACATCAAGCTGTTTGATCGGCTGTCCAAACGCATTTTTCTGACCTCCGCCGGGGAGGAGCTCTATGGCTTGGCCTCCAAGGTGATATTGACCTATGATGAAATGGAACGATATATGGAAAATATCACGGATCGTCAAGTGTTAAATGTGGGAGCAACGTTTACCATTGGCGCAACTATTTTAATGCAGTTGTTTCGTGCTTTGAGAGTTGAATGTCCCAACGTAAGCACAAAAGCCATTGTTGACAGGACCTCGGTGCTGGAAAGGCAGCTTCTTCGGGGAGAGTTGGATGTTGCCCTGGTGGAAGGAGCGATTAAAAGTCCGGACTTATTGGTCTGTCCGGTGATAGAGGATGAGCTGGTGCTGGTTTGCGCCCCTGGCCATCCCTTCGCCAAACGAAAGCAGGTGAGTTTGAAGGAACTGGAGGGACAGGATTTTATTATGCGTGAATCCTCCAGTAAAACCTGGAAAATCTTTGAAAGCTACTTGCTCCAAGGTAATGTGAAAGTGACCGAGAAGTGGATCTGCAACAATCTGGAAACCATCAAAGCGGCGGTGATCGGCGGCTACGGTCTGTCGGTACTGTCCGCGCGATATATCCGCGAGGAAACCAAAAAAGGGACCATGGTGGAAATTCCCATTAAAGATGTGCATATGCTCCGGGACTTCTCGCTGGTATATCACAAAAGTAAGTATCCGTTTTCCGCTTTCCAAAAATTCATATCGCTGTGCCAGGAATATGGAAAGCACCCGGAAAGCTTTGAAGTATTACAACGTGACTCAGAGGCACAATAGGCTCGCTGCCCTTAAAACACATTTCAATCAACAGCAGTCAGACCGCACCTCGGCTTCCTGTGGAAGTGAGGGGCGGTCTGATTGTTTCTCTCGCTAACGGCCAAAGCATGATCGTTTCATTTTTCCACATGGATTTGCGCTGAGGCTGCCGGAATTGTTTTTTAGTTCGGCAGATAGCCTGCAAAGCACATGGCAAATGTCAGCGAGGACAAAAAAAGTGCAAACCAAGTGCATCCGCCAAGGACAATGGGGCGTATTCCATTGACAAACAAATCCTTAAATTTGATTTTAAAACCCACTCCCGCCAGGGCCATGGTGACAAAAAATTTGTATCCGCTACTGAAAAAGGGACGGAATGCCTGTTGATAAAAAATAGAATCCCTGATCAAGGTATTGGAAAATATTGTGTTAAGCGTGACAGCGGCCACAAACAGGAGAAGAAACTTTGGAACAGAGTGCCAAATTGTCTTGGCAAAGGATACATCTTGGTTTTCCCCGCGTTCGATAGACAAAAACGAAAAAATGATCACTAATACAAGAATCATTGTGGTACGAGTCACTTTGATCGTCGCCGGAAGAGAATACTGTTTCAGGTTTGCCAGGGCGGCAAATGTTTCCTGCGCGGCAACAACAGAAGATGTGTCATTAATGGCGGTCCCAGCTAAAAAGCCAAACTGAATTTGATCCAACCCTAATTGAATTCCTAAATATGGGTAGGAGAGGCAGGATAAAAGATCAAAAAGAAAAATTGCGGTCATCGCATAGGCCGTCTCTTCCTCAGTCGCCTTGATGACAGGGGACATTGTAGCGATTGCAGTTCCGCCGCACACACAAGTACCGCTTCCCACCAGAGTGCAAGTATTTTGTGAAACATGAAATATCTTTTTTCCCAATAAATTGGAAACCAAAAATGCCAGCAGCATATTGAATAATATCAGCGGCAGCGCAAAGGCAGATTGGGAAAGATCCGTGAGAGATAGGGTGGCTCCAAGGCAGACAATCCCCATGCTTAAGTATTTTTTTCCTGCGTAGGCGGTTCCGGCTCGAAAACCCGGACTGAATCGTTCAGGCGGCGCCACATTGACCAGTATGACTCCAAAAATCAGCGCAGCCATTGGCGCCCCTATATACTGCTGAAATTTGCTGAAAACTGTTGCGGCAATGGCGAGAAACGTGCAGAGAATGATGGCTTCATACTTCTCTGCGCGAAATCGGGTCTCACGACTTTCTTTCTTTATAGAAAGCACATCCCCGATCATCGCGGACAAAAAAGCAATGCCAATACTGGCCCCGATCATGGTCCACGCCCGGTTGTCCATACCCAAAAACATAATATCCCTCCTTAAAAAATTCCGTCAGGCATAGCTGTTCTCTGATTGTAACGCACCGTTTAATTAATGTAAATCATTATTATCTTTAATTATTCATTAGTATTATCTTATCAATCTTTCTTAATTGTTTCCTTATCGTTTTTATATGATATTTATATTTTACATAATTATTAATCAGTGCTATGCTGTTAAATAGGATAAGAAGCTGCACGCACCGCCAGTAATTTCGGTCTCTTAATGAAAAACAGCCCATTTCGTGATACACACAAGTGTAAATCTCCAATACAGGCCAAACTTGTACTACCTTTGAAACATTGGCATCAAAATGGAAAATATAACAAAAAAGGAGAGAAGACAATGAAAGTTTTGATTGTTGGCGGCGTTGCAGCAGGGACAAAGGTTGCGGCCAGGCTTAAACGTCTTCAACCGGACAGCCAGGTTCAAATCTTGACAAAAGGATCAGACATTTCCTATGCCGGCTGCGGCCTGCCCTACTACGTGGGGCGTGTCATCCAGGAAAGGGAAGATCTTGTGGTCAATACGCCAGAGGCCTTCAACGCCCTCACCGGCGCTCAGGTCCGCACCGGCGTTGAGGTCATTGCGTTGGACCGCAATTCAAAAACAGTCACCGCCAAAGATCTTTCAAACGGCAAGGAATTTCAGGAAAGTTATGATAAATTAGTCCTCTCCGTTGGAGCCCATCCCTTTGTACCAAACTGCGACGGCGTGGACTTGGAAAATGTTTTCCTCATGCGCACGCCAGACGACGCAGTTGCGCTGCGCTCGAAAGTAGACGCGGGACAGATCAAGCGCGCCGTAGTAGTAGGCGGTGGTTTGATTGGTCTGGAGGTAGCGGAAAACCTCTGCGCACAGGGGGTAAAGGTATCTGTCATTGATTTTGCCGCCCATGTCTTGCCTGAACTTTTGGATCCGGAGGTCTCCGCTTATGTGGAAAATGCCATGGCAGATATGGGCATTATGCCCTTTACCGGAGTGGCTCTGGAGGCAATTTCCGGCAACGGAAAAGTAGAGAAGGTGCAGACCAGTCGGCGGCCCATGAAAGCGGATGCCGTTGTGCTGGCAATGGGATTCCGCCCCAGCACGGAATTTTTACAGGATTCCGGCCTGGAGATGTTTAAGGGAACCCTGCTGGTAGATGACGGGATGCGCACAAACGATCCTGACATTTACGCTGTTGGGGATTGCGCCCTGGTCACAAACCGCTTTACCCACGCCCGGCAGTGGTCCGCTATGGGCTCCACCGCCAATATTGCGGGCAGACTGGCCGCAGCCCGGCTCTCCGGACAGGAGGTCGCTTATCCCGGCGTGTTGGGCACCGGCGTGGCCAAGCTGCCCGGAGTCAATATGGGGCGTACCGGCTTAACCGAGACCGCAGCAAAAAAGGCCGGGTTTGAGGTGGAGACTGTTATTACAGTCACCGATGACAAGGCCCATTATTACCCCGGCTCCGGCTCCTTCCTTACCAAGATGATCTGTGAAAAAACCAGTCACCGGCTTCTGGGAATTCAGGTTCTGGGAAAAGGGGCTGTGGACAAAATGACAGACATTGCTGTTACCGCCATCTCTTTGGGCGCTTCCCTGGAGGAGCTGCAGCACTGCGATTTTGCCTACGCGCCGCCCTTCTCTACGGCAATTCATCCCTTTGCGGTTACCATCAATGTGCTGCTGAACAAACTCAATGGTGAATTTGAAACCTTTACCCCGGCTGAATACGCAAATGGACAGGCTGAGGGTTATCGGATTATAGACGCCTCCATCCAGCCCTCTATCCCAGGGGCGCCCTACATAAATCTGACAGAGGTGACAGGCCCGGTTCAGGGCTGCGCCCCGGAAGAAAAGCTTCTTCTGGTTTGCTCCAAAGGTAAGCGGGCTTACCTCCTTCAAAACCGGCTCAAGCATTTCGGCTATACCAATACCCGCGTGCTTGAGGGCGGTACGCTGTTCAACACCGAGCTTAAAGTTTAAACTGACTATATAAGGAGAGGTTGATTATGCTGAATATTTCTGACGCGGAAAAGAAAGCCTTAAAGGGCAGAGGCTACATTATGACACGGGATGGGGAGCATTTTATCGCCCGCATTATCACCATTGACGGCACTATGAGCTGTGAGAAAATGAACGCACTCTGCCAGGCAGCGGAAAAATACGGAAACGGCGAAATGGCTATGACTTCCAGGCTTACTATTGAGGTTCAGGGCCTAACCTATGATACAATTGAACCCTTTAACACATGTATTGTGGAAGCCGGCCTTTACACCGGCGGCACAGGTTCCAGAGTGCGCCCTATTGTCCCCTGCAAGGGCACAGTTTGTATCCATGGGCTGATCGATACGCAGGGATTGGCACGGGAGCTTCACGAGGTTTTCTATAAAGGCTGGTACGATGTGAAGCTGCCCCATAAGTTCAAGATCGGTGTGGGCGGCTGCCCTAACAACTGCATTAAGCCCGCTTTAAATGATTTTGGAATTATGGGCCAGAAGGTTCCGGCTTATGACCCTGACGATTGCAGCGGATGCCGCAAATGCAGCGTTGTGGAGCGTTGTCCCGTTTCGGCCGCAGCGATTGATGAAGACGGCATTATGCAGATCGACCGGGATGCCTGCAACAACTGCGGAAAGTGTGTGGATGCCTGTAACTTTGGCTGTATTACGGAGGAACAGGTGGGCTATCGGATCTTTGTAGGCGGAATCTGGGGAAAACGTCAGAGACTGGGCACCATGGTAGACGAGATTTATACCAAGGACCAGGTATTTGAGATGGTCGAACGCTCTTTGCTGCTGTACCGCGAACAGGGCCAAACCGGAGAGCGTTTCGGCGCCTTCATTCAAAGAATCGGCGCAGAGGAATTTATTCGACAGCTGAAGGCTGGCGACGTAATGACCAGAAAACAGGAAATTTTGGATGCCCCTCTCCACCTGGAGGGCGGCGCGACCTGCTAAGTCAGAGAATTCCTGAAAAAACGCACATCCTGTCGGTTGAAGTGGTGGGAGGTTCGATGGTATAGAATCCGCTTTTATGAAGCGGCACAATCGAATCTCCCCCACTTGCAAGCGACAGGATCTTTTTATTGCGGTATATTGTCCGCGCGATGAAAAAGGACGGTTTTATATGCGAAAACTCTTGTTTTTGGTCTGCCTCACCTGCGTTTTATCCGCCTGCGCGCCAAAAACCGATCAAACTTCGGTGACTGATACGACCTCGTCCACAGACGCTTCCGCTGAGACATCTAATGCCGGCACTGTCTCTTTTACCGATGACTTAGGCCGGAAAGTCACAGTAACATCCCCGGAACGGGTAACGGCGATGATCGGAAGCTTTGCCGACATATGGTGCCTGGCCGGAGGCCGAGAACAGCTTGTGGCCGCCGCTCACGACTCCTGGACCTCTTTTGACTTGGGCCTGGACAACACTGTGGCTGATTTGGGCTCTATCAAGGAACCGAATTTGGAAATCTTATTGTCTTCTCAGCCTGACCTCATTTTGGCCAGCTGCAATACCGCCTCCAACATCGAATTGCTGAAGACCTTTGAGAACGCTGGTATTACAACTGCATATTTTGATATTCAGAATTTCGATGACTACTTGCGGATGCTGGACATTTGTACTCAAATAACTGGTCGTCAAGATTGTTTTGAGCAATACGGCCAGTCCATCAAAGGTCAAATTCAGCTTGCGATTGACCGACAGGATCACTCCTCCCCCACGGTCCTCTGTATCCGTATTACCGGTTCCAGCGCCAAGATTAAAGGGAGTTCTGATAATGTTTTGGGCGAAATGCTTGCCGATTTAGGCTGCGTGAACATTGCAGACAGCAACAACACGCTTCTGGAAAACTTGAGTCTGGAAACTGTGATGAAGGCTGACCCGGATTATATTTTTGCGGTACTCCAGGGCTCCGATCCTGCCAACGCCCAGAAAACCTTGGAACAAACACTTCTGTCTCACCCGGCATGGAACAGCCTGCGCGCCGTGCAGGAGAAGCGATTTTATATTCTGGAACACGAACTCTATAACTTGAAGCCGAACGCTCGTTGGGGAGAGGCATATGAAAAATTGGCCGATATTCTCTATTCCAAGCCGAAACCGTAACGCTCTCCTGTTTGCTGTTATGTCTGCGGCAGTCCTGCTGGCGGCGCTGCTGAGTATCAGCATGGGAGCAGTGTCTATTTCGCCCTGGAGTGTGCTGCGCGCCCTGGTCGATCGAAACACCGACACAGTTGAGACACGGATCATACTATATTCACGCCTGCCCAGAACGCTTGGATGTCTGCTGGTGGGTATGTCCCTCGCCCTGTCTGGCGCGGTAATCCAAAGTGTGATGAATAATCCCCTTGCCGCCCCCAATATTATCGGAGTCAACTCCGGGGCTGGACTGGCTGTGGTATTATGGAGTACATTGGCGCCACATCTGACAGCAATGATCCCCTTCGCCGCTTTCCTTGGCGCGCTGGCAGGAACCCTTTTGGTACTTCTCATCGCACAGCGCACAGGCGCAAGCAGAATCACCTTGATACTGGCCGGCGTCGCAGTATCCAATATTTTCAGTGCCGGGATTGACGGGGTGGTAACCCTGGTTCCGGACGCCTTGATCGGTTATTCAGATTTTAAAATTGGCGGTCTTGCAAACCTTTCCATGGCTAAAATCCAGCCAGCACTGTGTGTCGTCTTGATTGCAGCCATTCTGCTGCTTGCACTGAGGACAGAGCTGGACGTGCTGGCGCTTGGAACGGAAACCGCGCAGAGTTTGGGGTTGCCCGTTCAGTCGCTTCGTCTGCTTCTGCTGTCTCTGGCTGCCGCCCTGGCCGGTGCAGCTGTCAGTATATCTGGACTTCTGGGCTTTGTTGGATTGATTATTCCAAATATGATGCGGCAGCTGGTGGGCGAAGAGAGCAGCGTGCTGCTGCCGGCGTGTGCTTTGGGGGGCGCCGCGTTTCTTACAGGCTGTGATCTGCTGGCACGTCTCTTATTTTCTCCTTATGAACTGCCTGTTGGCGTGGTCCTTTCTCTGTTCGGAGGCCCCTTTTTTATATGGCTTCTTCTCCGCCAGAGAGGAGGGCGTATTCCATGATCCAGCTTCGGAATGTCTCTGCTCAATATGGCAGCCGGACCGTATTGAGAAATCTGTCCCTGGATATATATCCAGGAGAGGTTTTGACAATTTTAGGGCCGAACGGGAGCGGAAAGAGCACTTTGCTGCGCACTATTGCAGGGCTGCAGCCCACAGTAGAAGGACAAATCCTTGTGGATAACACGCCTGCACACCAGTTAACTCCCAGGCAGTTGGCGCAAAGACTCGCGTTCCTGCCTCAAAGCCGTACTGTTCCCAATATTACGGCTCTCAGGATGGTACTGCATGGTCGCTTTCCCTATTTGGGCTACCCGCGTCGATACCGCGGCAGAGATTATCAGGCCGCAAAGCAGGCCCTGGAGCACGTGGGCGCCCTGGAACTGGCCGACCGTCCGGTCCCCTCTCTCAGCGGCGGTCAGCGGCAAAAAGTGTATCTGGCCATGGCATTGGCCCAAAACACACAGACTATTTTGATGGATGAGCCCACCACGTATCTGGATATCCGCCATCAATTGGATGTGATGAAAACAGCCCTGGGTATGGCTGATCAGGGTAAATCGGTGGTGTTGGTACTCCATGATTTGTCATTGGCGCTGCGCTTTTCAACTCGCATAGCTGTTTTGGCAAACTGCAAGGCGCCGCACGTTGGCACTCCGGAGGAAATCTTTGTCTCCGGGGCACTGGACCGGGTGTTCGGTGTTGAACTGCGCCGGTTTGACACTCCGCAGGGCTGGCAGTACTACTGTGAGGAGGCAAGATAACATGGCATATTTTCCATTCTTTATGGACCTTAGAGGGCAAAAGGGGTTAATTGCAGGCGGCGGAAGGGTGGCGCTAAAACGGGTGCAAAGTCTTTTGCCATATGGTCCGAGTTTGACTGTATGCGCGCCCAATATTGTACCAGAAATTTCCGACGTTCCGGAAATAGCACTGCTTTATCAATCGTTCGTGCCGGAGCTTTTGGATGGGATGGACTTTGTTGTTGCGGCCACAAATCATAGACAGCTGAACGAATCTATCTCCAAATTGTGTAAAGAACGCCATATCCTGGTAAATGTTGCAGATGATCAAAGGTTATGCACGTTCATATTTCCGGCCTTGGTCAAGCGCGGGGAAATGACAATTGGTATTTCTACAGGAGGGTACAGTCCAACAGCCGCTATTTACTGGAAAAAAATGATTGAATCTCAACTGCCTCAGACCTTTGGCTGCCAGTTGGATTATTTAAGCGGGCTGCGCGCCAGATTGAAAGAGGCTGTCCCGGACGAGTCGAGGCGGATTGTTCTGTTTTCTCAGCTGTTATCCGCTTGTTTAGCGAATGATGGTCCCTTAACCCCAGAGATCGAAGAGAAAATTTTACAGCAGGAGAGGTGATGAAATGCGATGAAGCAAGGATGTGTTTACTTGGTCGGCGCCGGCTGCGGAAGCTACGATTTGATTACTGTACGTGGATTGAAGCGGCTGCAGAGCTGTGACGTGGTAGTTTACGACGATTTGATTGACACAACGCTGCTGTCAGCGGCTGCGCCTCATGCCCAGCGGATTTATGTGGGAAAGCGCCTTGGTAAACACGAAAGCAGTCAGGAGAGTATCTCCCAACTGCTTGTAGAAACGGCGCAAAAAGGAAACACAGTGGTCCGCCTCAAAGGTGGAGACCCGTTCGTGTTTGGCCGAGGCGGTGAGGAAATCCTGGCCCTTCAACAGGCCGGTATCCCCTATGAAGTCGTCCCAGGCATTTCCTCAGCGATTGCTATTCCCGGTTTGGCTGGGATTCCTGTTACCCACCGCGGCGTCAGCCGAAGCATACACATTGTAACAGCACACACGGCTGATACCGAAGACGGGCTGCCGGCCTGCTTTGACCGTCTGGCCGGCCTGGACGGCACGCTGGTTTTTCTTATGGGTCTTTCTCGCCTGTCTGTTATTGTTCGCAGATTAACAGACGCAGGGATGCCGCCGTCCACCCCGGCGGCGGTGCTGTCGGGGGCCGACAGCACCGCCCCAATCGCAGTCAGAGCGCCGCTGGGCTCGCTGGAAGAGGCAGCCAAAAGAGCCGGCGTTCAGGCGCCGGCTATTATTCTTGTGGGAAAAGTGGCCGCATTCAACTTTTCCTCCAGCATTCCCGCGCGGAAGGAACCCCGTTCATTCGTCTCAAAAGAAGCCTTGTCACCGCTGTCCGGGGTAACCATTGCCCTTACCGGTACCGGCGACATTTTGGAGCGTTTACAGCCGGCACTGTCCGCCTTGGGGGCACAAACCTCGGTGGTATCCTCCTCCCGAATAGAAGAATTGCCAATGGATTTCAATGTGAGTCTATTATATCATCCCTGTTGGGTTGTTTTGACTAGCCGAAACGGAGTAACATGTTTTTTCCAACGCATGGCTGACCTGGGCGTTGATATACGAAAACTGAACCACTGTCGTTTTGCAGTGATTGGACCTGGCACAGCGTCCGCCCTATGGGACCATGGCGTTTCCGCTGAACTATGTCCAGAGGAGCACACCAGTCAAGGGCTGGCGGAGGCATTGGCAAACACAGTGAAGTCGGACGAGTCCGTCTATCTGTTCCGGTCTAACTGCGGCTCTCCTATTTTGGAGGAACGGCTGTGCCCACAATGCCAGGTGCAAAGCATTTCTCTCTACAAAGTAATACCAAATCAAATGAATCGGTTTAATCCTCTACCAGCAGATTATCTCGTTTTTTGCAGTGCCAGCGGGGTCGACTTCTATTTCAAGCACTATGATATGATACCGGCGGGAACGGTCTGTGTCTGCATTGGCCCTGTTACTGCCCACGCACTGGTCAGCCAAAGCAATGCGGAGGTAGTGACCGCCTCTGAAATCTCACTCTCGGGACTGGTCCAAACAATCCTGTCTCATCATAAGCAGAAAGCAGTCAAGGACCAAATGTGAAATGGGCATAACATTTTCGCCCATGTTATTTTGACCTTTGCAGGGGCGGGGAACACCCGCCCCTGCACCGTCTCCACCAGAGTTTTGGCCGCGGGGACAGCCATGTCGGCAGAGACGGTCAACCTTTGGACAGACCGTCTCTGGTTTGCCTAACAGATTACGTGACACAGAAGCCTTTGCCTGCGAACAGACCTTGCGGGCAGCACGTTCCCGTAGTGCGGGACGACGCGGCTCGCAGCGGCCGGCTCCCCTTCAATTCTGGCGGCGGTGTTGTACTCCTTTACGGTTCTTTGCACTTTTGCCTGGAAATACGAAAAACACCGCATAACAATGCGGTGTTTTTCGTCTGCGTCTTTTTATTAACACAGGCTGGTACGGCTGAAGGGATTCGAACCCCCGACCTACTGGTTCGTAGCCAGTCACTCTATCCAACTGAGCTACAGCCGCATACCGAAAAGAGGTCTTCCCCCTTGACAGCTATATTATTATAGCACAGCCTGCTTTAAAATGCAAGAGGATTTTTCCACTTTTTTAAGTTTTTTTGCGCAGGCCTCTCTCCGGAAACCGGAAGACCGGCGCGTCCACTTTTGGACGCGCCGGTTTGGTGCGGAAAAAACCTTTGAGAATCAGCCGCCAAACACCTTGATCATGAAACCGGCCGCGCAGGCGGAACCGATGACGCCGGCCACGTTGGGCCCCATGGCGTGCATGAGAAGGAAGTTGGAGGGGTTCTCCTTCTGGCCCACGTTCTGGGCCACACGGGCGGCCATGGGCACGGCGGACACGCCGGCGGAGCCAATCAGCGGATTGACCTTGCCCTTGGTGAGAACATACATCACGTTACCCAGAATCAGGCCGCCGGCGGTGGACAGCAGGAAGGCGGTCAGGCCCAGGACGATGATAAACAGGGTCTCTCCCTTCAGGAAGCTGTTCGCATCAGCCTTGAAGCCCACAGACAGGCCCAGGGGAATGGTGACGATGTTGATGAGGGCGTTCTGGGCGGTGTCAGACAGGCGCTCGGTGACGCCGCACTCACGGAACAGGTTGCCCAACATGAGCATACCGATCAGGGGGGCGGTGTCGGGAATAAGCAGCACCACAAAGATGGTCACGGCGATGGGGAAGATGATCTTCTCGGTCTGAGACACCTTGCGCAGCTGGCTCATCTTGACCTGACGGGACTCCTTGGTGGTCAGCAGCTTCATCAGAGGCGGCTGAATCAGAGGAATCAGAGCCATGTAGGAGTAAGCCGCAATGGCAATGGCGGGCAACAGACCCACGGCCAGCTTAGAGGCCGTCAGAATCGCCGTCGGGCCGTCGGCGCCGCCGATGACGCCGATGGCGGCCGCATCAGCAGGCGTAAAGGTAATCACAGGGATAAAGGGAAGCACATTGTGCAGGGCGCTGGTAATGGGATCTACACACAGGGCCATCAGGAAAGCGGCGAAGATGCCCAGCTGAGCAGCAGCACCCAGCAGCAGGGAGGTGGGGTTGGCCAGCAGGGGGCCGAAGTCCGTCATCGCGCCGATGCCCATAAAGATGATCGACGGGTAGATGGCGTACTGCACGCCCTGGTAGAGAACCCACATAAAGCCCACGGTGCCGCTGTGAGTGGCCGCGTCATACACCGGCTCGTTCATCAGGCCGGTGATGGGCAGGTTGGCCAGCAGCATACCAAAGGCGATGGGGACCAGCAGCAGGGGCTCAAAGCCCTTGCCAATGCCCATGTACAACAGCACGCAGGCGATGAACAGCATAAGAGCGGTTTTCCAATCCAGAGCGGCAAAGCCGGAACCGGAGGCAATTGCGCTAATTACTCGAGTGAAAAATTCCATACTTTACCCCTCCTTTCAACCGATGGTGACCAACAGGTCATCGGTATTGACGGCAGTGCCCACAGCGGCGGCCACAGCCTTGACGGTGCCGGCCACGGGGGCGGACACCTCGATCTCCATCTTCATGGCCTCCAGCACCACCAGGACATCGCCGGCGTTGACGGCCTGGCCCACGGAGCACTCCACCTTGAAGATGTTGCCCGGCATGGGACTCTTCACGGCGGTCTCGCCGGCGGCGGGGGCAGCGGCAGGGGCCGGAGCGGGCACGGGAGCAGCCGCCACGGGGGCGGGGGCCGGCGCAGGAGCAGCCGCAGGAGTAGCGGGAGCAGCCGCAGGAGCCGCAGCGATGTTGGTGATCTGGAAGGAGCCCATGGGCATGCCGGACTCCTCGGCCACGG
>CATONV010000014.1 GCA_951801655.1 uncultured Oscillospiraceae bacterium
TACATAACGAATAATAACAAGTCCTTTTCAAGTCCTGTATCGTCCACCACTTTTTAAGCTAGGAAAGCACTGAAAACAATTGTTTTCGGTGCTTTTTCTTGCTTTTCGGAAAAGTTTAAAAATGCGGTCATTTCGGGAAAACGGTTGGACAACAATTTGGACAACAAGCTACCGGAAAAGCGTTGGTAACAAAGAGATAAGAGCATCCAGTAGATTTTAGGCCACGCCAATGCAAGCACGCCCCTCAATTTCTATATCAAGACCGACCTGCGGCAAATGCAGGAGGCCGCCGGGAAACTGGCGGCGGCGTTCAATCTGTAAAGCAATCGGGGCGGGATTATTCCCGCCCCATAGTGCCTGCCTTGTAAGGGCCGGAGACACCTATCTGCCCCGCAGCGCCTTGGTAATATCCTCTACTCTGCGCACTGTGACACCGGCGAGATACATCTCAATGAGAGACTCCTCCACACTGCATTCACGCCAACGATACCTCTCTATGTCGATACCTTGGGGCAGATTTTCCTATGTCTCGTCTTCGACTACGCGCACCTGAATTTCCAGCACCCGACGATGTTCCACTTGGGTGACTGTGACATCCAGACCCTCGGCCTGGAAGTGGTCTCCGGCCTCGGGGACCCGGCCCACCTGCTCCAGCACCCAGCCGGACACGGTAGCGGCGCCGCAGGTTCCCTTTACCTGGAACAGATCGTACATGTCGTCCAGGTCGGCGGAGCAGGCGATCAGAAAGCTGCCGTCAGGCTGCTTCTTGAAAATTTCAATGACCTCGTCATGCTCATCCCAGATTTCACCCACCAGCTCCTCCAAAATATCTTCCAGCGTACAGATGCCCTGGGTGCCGCCGTACTCGTCCACCACCACGGCCATGTGGGCCTTGTTTTTTTGGAGGATGCGCAGCAGTTCAGATACCTTGGTGTTACCTGTGGTGTAAAATACAGGGGACTTCAGATTGGCTGCCAGAGTCTCGCCCTGGTAGCGGGCGGCGTAGAAGTCCTTCTCGTGGATGACGCCCACGATGTTGTCGATGGTCTCGTGATAAATAGGAATGCGGGAATAGCCCGTCTCGGCGAAGAGGGAGGCGATTTCTTCCATAGTACTCTCTTCCTCGGCGGCGGTCAGATCCACCCGGGGGGTGAGAATCTCAGAGACCTCCAGGTCGTTGAACTCAATGGCGTTGCGGATCAGGTCGCTCTCATGCTCATCCAGACCGCCCTCGGTCTGGGCCTGGTCTACCATGCCCACCAGCTCCTCCTCGGTGATGCCGTCGTCCCTCTTGGAGCGAAACACTCGGCTCATCAGCCGCTTCCACTGGCTGAACAGAAAGTTCAGCGGGGTGAAAATCGTCATGAACAGCTTGAGCATAGGCTGGGCAAACATGGCGAAGTCCTCCGGCCTCTCCTTGGACATACTCTTAGGCGTGATCTCACCAAAGACCAGGATGATAATGGTCAGTGCCACTGTAGACACGGTGGGGCCATACTGGTGAAACCACCTGGTACACAGCACGGTGGCCACAGTGGTGGCGGTGATATTAACAATGTTGTTGCCGATGAGAATCGTGGACAGCAGCTTGTCATACTCCTCGGCCAGCTCCAGGGTTTTGGCCGCGCGGCGGCTGCCGTTGTCCGCCCGGTTCTTCAGACGGATGCGGTTCAAAGAGGTGTAGGCGGTCTCGGTGGCTGAAAAGTAGGCCGACATGACCACCAGGATCAGCAGCGTGATCAGCATAGCGACACTGGTATTGTCTATGTCCATAGGGGAACACTCGACTCCTTTTTAATATAATTTTGTGATTTTGAAGGGGAGGTCGTTTACCTTCCCAAATTTTGGAAAGACTCTCAAGTGAAAGCGGTTGCGGGCGCATATTATGCACCGTCAGGTCTTATCCTGTGTTCGGGCGGAGGATATCCGCTTCTGAGCCGCTATTTAAGCAAGGAGTATACCACACCTGTCTGGGGAATGCAAACCTATTTTAACCATCCTCTCTAACCTTCACAAAATTTTAACGGAAAAGGCAAAAAGACTCTTGACTGCGGAGGACAGGCGTGATATAGTTGACTCTACCTGTGAAAGGGGCTTTTTTCTGCTGCCCGGATGCGGTGTCCGGGGACAGACCCCTCCACCTGCCACAGCGGGACACAGGGAGGCAGCAGCCGATGTCCACCGTATCCTCCGGGCGTATTTTTGCGCCCTCTGGCGCTGGATTTCGGCTTAAGACAGGCCGTATCCGGCGCTTTCTGCGTTTTGCGCTCCAAGGGGCGCAGGGCGCTTTTGGAGAGGACACGGAGTCTGTCAAATAAAAAAGGAGGTGCCGAACAAATGGCAGCAAAGGCCGGTGCGCGCATTAAGATCACCCTGCGGTGTTCCGAGTGCAAGCAGAGAAACTACAATACCTTTAAAAACAAGAAGAATACCCCCGACCGTCTGGAGTTGAACAAATACTGCCCCTTCTGCAGGAAGCACACCGTTCACAATGAGACGAAGTGATGAAAGAAGGGTAAGTAATGGCTGAAAACGAAAAGGCCGTCCAGGCCTCCAAAAAGGACAAGAAGTCCGACAAGAACGCCAAGCCCGGCTTCTTCGCCCGCGTGGGCAAGTGGTTCCGGGACATGAAGAGCGAGCTGAAAAAGGTCCAGTGGCCCACCCGCAAGCAGACCATCAACAATACCCTGATCGTGATCGCCTGCGTGGTTGTGGTCGGCATCTGCATCGCCCTGTTCGATTTCGTGGCCGGTGAGGCGATCGGTCTGCTTATCGGCGCCTTCAAAGGGTGACGCGAATGGCCGACAACGCGAATTGGTATGTGGTCCACACCTACTCCGGCTATGAGAACACGGTGAAGGCCACCATCGAGAAGTATGTCGAAAACCGCAATATGCACGAATTGATCCATGAGATCAGCATTCCCCTGGAGACCGTCACCGAGATCACGGACAACGGCCCCAAGGACGTGGAGCGCAAGGTGTTCCCCGGCTATGTCCTGGTCAAGATGGTGATGAACGACGAGACCTGGCATGTGGTGCGCAACATCCGGGGCGTCACCGGTTTTTTGGGCGAGGGCAACAAGGCCATCCCCCTGAGCGAGGCCGACGTGGCCGCCCTGGGCGTGGAGAAGCATGAGGTTGTGGTCAGCTACGAGCTGGGCGACACCGTGCGCATCACCGACGGCGCCCTTGAGTCCTTCCTGGGCACCGTGGACGAGATCGACCTGGATAACGGCAAGGTCCGGGTGGTGGTGTCCATGTTTGGACGGGAGACACCCGTGGAGCTGGAGCTGGACCAGGTGGAACCGGCAAACGCGTGACAATGGTTTACCCGGTGTAGGGTGCGACGACCTCGGCGCACCGTATATCCGGGCCGTTACAGAACGGCGCGCCGGGGTCGTCGCGCCCTACAAAACGGACCCCAACAGTGGGAGGGACATCGAACGTCCCGCCAAACTACCACATTTTCAAATGGAGGTGCTCTTTCGTGGCACAGAAAGTAACTGGATACGTAAAACTTCAGATTCCCGCCGGCAAGGCGACTCCCGCCCCCCCGGTCGGCCCCGCCTTGGGCCAGCACGGCGTGAACATCGCCGCCTTTACCAAGGAGTTCAACGAGAGGACCAAGAATGACGTGGGCCTGATTATCCCTGTCATCATCACCGTCTACGCTGACCGCTCCTTTACCTTTATCACCAAGACGCCCCCCGCCCCCGTGCTGATCAAGAAGGCCTGCGGCATTGACAAGGCCTCTGGTGTGCCCAACAAGAACAAGGTGGCCACCATCAGCAAGGAGGACGTGCGCAAGATTGCTGAGACCAAGATGCCCGACCTCAACGCCGCCTCCATCGAGGCCGCTATGAGTATGATCGCCGGCACTGCCCGCTCTATGGGTATCCTGGTGGGCGACTAAGGAGGGGACGAGAATGTTTAGAGGAAAGAAATATCAGGACAGCGCAAAGAAGATCGACAAGAACATGCTGTACGATACCACCGACGCCATGAAGCTGGTGGTGGACACCGCCACCGCCAAGTTCGACGAGACCGTGGAGCTCCATGTGAAGCTGGGCGTCGACTCCCGCCACGCCGACCAGCAGGTCCGCGGCGCCATCGTCCTGCCCCACGGCACCGGTAAGACCCAGCGCGTGCTTGTCTTTGCCAAGGCCGCCAAGGCCGACGAGGCCAAGGCCGCCGGCGCCGACTTTGTGGGCGAGATGGACCTGGTGGAGAAAATCCAGAAGGAGAACTGGTTTGACTTCGACGTGGTGGTCGCCACTCCCGACATGATGGGCGTGGTAGGCCGCCTGGGTAAAGTGCTGGGCCCCAAGGGCCTGATGCCCTCCCCCAAGGCCGGCACCGTCACCATGGACGTGACCAAGGCCGTCAACGAGATCAAGGCCGGTAAGGTGGAGTACCGTCTGGACAAGACCAACATCATCCACTGCCCCATCGGCAAGGTGTCCTTCGGCCCCGAGAAGCTGAGCGAGAACTTCTCCGCCCTCATGGGCGCCATCATCAAGGCCAAGCCCGCCGCCGCCAAGGGCCAGTATATCAAGAGCTGCACCGTGGCCTCCACCATGGGCCCCGGCGTCAAGGTCAACGGCGCCAAGCTGGTGTAACCTGATACTTTGACATAGAAATCCCCGACCACTATGGCCGGGGATTTTTCATGCCTCCAGTTGACGGAACACCCTCTTGGACCGCAGAGCCACCAACGCGGACAGAGAGGCTGCCCCCAGCAGGACGGTCCAGGGAGGCAGGGCGTCGAACAGGACGCCGTACCCCGCCTGCCCCAGAGGAGAGGCGCAGTTGGCCACCGCCTGGATGCAGGCGATCACCTTACCCAGAAGCTGGCTGGGCACCTGGGCCTGGACCAGGGTGAGCATCACCACGGTAAACAGCATGGCGGCGGCCATAGCTAACAGGGACATCAGGGTAATCACCCCGTAGCTCACCATTACGGGCAGCCCGGGGAGAACGGACAGCCCCATGATTCCCGCCGCCCCCGCGCAGGCCAGCAGGCACAGCGAGCCGTGACGGGGACTCAGTCTCGTGCCCAGCACTCCGGCCAACAGGCCGCCCAGCAGTCCCCCCAGCCCCATGGCCGACTGAGTCAGGCCCAGGGCGGCGTCGCTCATGCCCAGCACCTGGGCCACGATGGCGGGGATGCCCACAATCATCACCGCCGACAAAATCAGGTTGAAGGCAGACAACACCAGTGTTGCCGACAGAAACACGGGCCGTTCCCGGGAGATGTACCGCCAGCTCTCCCCCAGATCCTTCCCCACCGTGGCCAGCACGCCGGCGGTCCGGAGTCTCTTTTCGTGGGGGACGCGGATGAAGAGTTCCATCACTGCCGAGACAAAAAAGCATGCCCCGCCCATGGTCAGGATGGGGGACAGCCCCCACAATCCGAAGATGACGCCTCCCAGGGCGGGCCCCAGCAGGTTGGCCAGGGTGGCCACCATGTTGATGACCGCGTTGCCTTGGGTGAGCCGGTCGGGAGAAAGGAGAAGGGGCAGGCTGGCTTGAACCGACGGCTGGTAGGCCCCGGCGATGGCGTAAAGCAGCATCAGCGTCACGATGACCAGGGGGACCAGGGGGGCTTTCCCCCACAGCAGCGTGTAGCACACCGTCAGCCCGGCGGTGAGGAAGTCCAACCCTGCCATAATCCGACCCTTGTGTACCCGGTCCGCCGCCGTTCCGCCAATCGGTCCCATGAGGATCATGGGCACAAAGGAGCAGGCGTTCACCGCCCCGAACAGGGCGATGGAGCCCGTCTCCCGCAGCAGGTACAGGGGCAGGGCGAAGTGGAGGATGGCGTTGCCAAACAGAGAGATGATCTGTCCGATGACCACCAGGGTAAAGTCCCGGGTGAACAGGGCGCTTTTTTGGGTTTCCATAGAGTTTCTCCTTTCTTATAAACCAACCGTCGGTTTGTATTGTGGGGTGTGTAGGGGCGGGTATTACCCGCCCGTTTTCGCGAAGCGCGCTGTGCAGTTCTTCGGGCGGATGATATCCGCCCCTACAGAGGAATCAGGTCCGGCAGAACTCCACCATCGCTTCAATGATATCCTGGTCCAGCAGCTCAAAGCCGTACTGCCGGGTGAACTGGTTGAAAAAGGCGCACCGGGCCCGGACCTGCGACCGGGTGCTGGGCCGGAGGATGGGATGGAGCCACAGGTCGGACAGGATCAGCAGCACCTCGGACAGCTCCTCCGGGTGATCGGCGCGGATGGAGCCGTCGGCGATGCCCTCCCCCAGGATGGGAAGGACATAGCGAGGGGCGGCCTCATTCAGGATACTCTGCATCTGGAGGGCCATGAACTTGGGGTTTTCAATAAGGAAGGGCAGCATGTGGAGAATGTTCCCCTGGAAGGACAGCTGCATGGAGGTGCGGAACATCTCCCGCAGCTTCTCCGCACCGGTAAGTCCCTTTTTGTCCCGGATTTCCGCCAGAACGGCGCTGTTGAAGTCGCCAACCCGGTCCACCACGGCGATGAGGATGGCCTCCTTGGAGGCGAAATGGTGGTAGATGGCCCCCTTGGAAAGCTTAGTGGCAGCGATGATGTCCTGGAGGGTGGTCTTGTCGTAGCCCTTTTGGAAAAAGAGGGCGGAGGCGGTGTCCAGGATGAGTTTTACTGTCTGCTCCGGGTGCTTGTTCCGGGCCATAGAGGGCCCTCCTCTCCAGATACAGACCAACGGTCTGTATTATTTTAGCACGGCTTCTGCTCTCTGTCAACTCAAACTTGCCACAAACTGCCGGGCTACTCTGGGGGTGCGCCCGGCGTGGCGGATCTCCCAGGTCATGGCTTGGGCGTGGAGGCGGTCGGCGGGTATGTCCACTCCCGCCCGGGCGGCCAGGTGGTCCACCAGGGCCAGGTAGTCGGCCTTGTTCATGGTCAGGTAGGGAATGCGCAGGCCGAAACGCTCGGCCAGAGCGGTTTTTTCCGAGATGGTCTCAAATGTGTCCACCTCGTCCCCTGCCCTCTCGGTGAAGGTCTGGCGCACCAGGTGCCGCCGGTTGGAGGTGGCGCAGATGCACACGTTGACCGGTCGCTTCTCCAATGTGCCCTCCAGGATGGTCTTCAGGGCGGAGTAGGTCTTGTCGTCCTGGTCGAAGGCCAGATCGTCGATGAACAGGATAAACTTCTGCCGCCGTCCAGCCAGAGAGCGGATCAATTCAGGCATCCCGGTGAGGTTCTCCTTTTCCACCTCGATAAGGCGCAGATCCTCCATGCCGGGGAGGTAGAGCATAGACTTTACCGTGGCCGACTTGCCGGTGCCGCCGTCGCCGAAGAGGAGAACGTTGTTGGCCTGACGGCCGGCCATCATCAGCCGGGTGTTTTGTTCCACCTGGCCCCGCTGGTGCTCGTAGCCCAGCAGGTCTTCGGGGCGGGGACAGTCCGGGTCGGCCACCGGGACCAGAACCCCCTCTTCCCACAGAAAGGCTCGATATCGGGCGAACTCTCCCGCCCCGTGTTCCCGGTAAAATCGGGTGACAGCATCGAAGCTGAAGGGGGCGGCGGCCTTCCACCGGGGCAGGCTGGCTAGTACAGAGGCGTACGCATTGCCCAACAGGGGCTTCATGGCGTCAATAAAGCGGTCGCAGTCGGTTTCGGCCAGCAGGACCAGGGTGTCAACGTCCCGTCGGGCGGCGTTCTCCAGGGCGGGGTCGGACTTGCCCTGGTCGATGAGGCGGGAGTAGGGAGACTCCGTGTACCGCAGGTAGTCCCACAGCCAGTCGCCCAGCCCCTCGCAGTTCTCCTGGCGCAGCGTGTAGAACAAGGCGGTGTAGGCGGTGAGGGCGTCCTCCCCCTCCCGCTTGGACAGAGAGTCCAGCAGGGCGGCGGCGTTGAGCATGACGGCGGTGCCTGTCAGTTCCCGATAGGCGGATATGCCCCGCAGGGCGGCGCGCAAAGCGTTCAGTTCCATGGTTTTGTCTCCTTATGAGTTTTTTTCATTTTACTGGGTAAAAGCGGCCTTGTCAACAAGGAAAAGAAATGATACAATGGTTAAACTTTGTAGGGGTGGATATCATCCGCCCCTACGGACGAAATCCATGCGAATAAGGAGAAATCCTATGGTTACCATCGGAGGAATCAGGATCGAAACGCCCCTGGCCCTGGGGCCTATGGCCGGAGTAACGGATATGGCCTTCCGCACCATCTGCCGGGAGCAGGGGGCGGGGCTGACCTGTACGGAGATGGTCAGCGCCAAGGCCCTGTGCTATCAGGACAAAAAGTCCATTCCCCTGCTGCAAATGGGAGAGAACGAAACCCCTGCCGCCGCCCAGATTTTCGGCAGCGACCCCGTCTGCATGGAGGAGGGGGCGGCCATCGCCCGCGAGGTGTCTGGGGCGGACATCATCGACATCAACATGGGCTGCCCCGTCCCCAAGGTGGCCAACTCCGGGGACGGCTCCGGGCTGATGAAAAACCCCGATCTGGCCGTCAAGGTGGCCGAGGCGGTGATTCGGGGGGCCAAGTGCCCGGTGACGGTCAAATTTCGCCTGGGCTGGGACAAGGGCTCCATCAACTGCGTGGAGTTTGCCAAAGCCATGGAGGAGGCCGGGGTGGCCGCCGTGGCCGTCCACGGCCGGACCAAGGTGCAGATGTACGCCGGTACCGCCAACTGGGACTGGATCCGGGAGGTCAAAAAGGCGGTCAAGATACCCGTCATCGCCAACGGGGACGTGTTCAAGGGGAGCGACGCCCCCCGGATTCTCAAATACACCAGGGCGGACATGGCCATGATTGGCCGGGGCGTGTTTGGCAACCCCTGGTTGTTCGCCCAGTGCAAAGCGGCGCTGGAGGGACGGCCCATCCCTGAGATTCCCCCCCTATCGGAGAGGTGTGACACCGCCGTGCGGCAGTTTGAGATGGCCGCGAAGAACAAGGGCGAGAAGATCGCCTGCCTGGAGGCCCGGAAGCAGTACGCCTGGTATTTAAAAGGTATCCCCCACGCGGGGTATTACAAGGAGCAGATCGTGAAAATTACCACCCTGGAAGACGTGTACCGGGTGACCAAGGGGATCAAACGGGACTTGTGCAACATGTAAACCGTAAGGGGCGGCCTCTGCGCCACCCGTTATTTCCGCGTTTATAATCCGGTGGGGCGCCATGAAGACCGCCCCCTGCATGACGGAGAGGGATAAGAGACGACGGAGGTGAAGCTATGCCGGACAAGGAGCTGGTAGAAAAGGCCAGGAGGGGCGATCAGTCCGCCTTTGAGCAGCTTGTGCTGGACAACCAGAATAGAGTCTACTCCCTGGCCTTGCGGCTGTGCGGCGACCGGGAGGAGGCGGCGGACCTCAGTCAGGAGGCCTTTGTCAAAGCCTGGCAGGGGCTTTCCGCCTTTCAGGGGGAGAGCAGCTTTGCCACCTGGGTGTACCGGCTGACCACAAACGTGTGTATTGACCACCTGCGCAGGAAAAAGCGCCGGGAGGAGGTGGAGCCGGCGGTCTCTCTGGACGATGAAAACAGTGGCTGGGCCGAGCCCGCCGACCGGGCCAGCGACCCGCAGCTGCTGCTGGAGAAATCGGAGAGGGGGAGGGCGCTGGCCCGGGGACTGGAACAGCTTCCGGACTGGCAGCGGCGAGTCCTGGTGCTGAGGGAGCTGTCCGGGCTGAGCTACCAGGAGATCAGTGACGCGCTGGACATTGACCTGGGGACGGTGAAGTCCCGCATTGCCCGGGCGAGACTGGCCCTGCGAAAAATTTTGCTGGAGGACGGGAACTTTTTTCGGGAGAGACCGTCTAAGCCGTTGAAGAACAAAAGCGAGGGGGGGTGAGGCCCGTGGACTGTGACCGATATATGCAACTGCTCTCCGCACGGCTGGACGGAGTCTTAACCGATGAGGAAGTGAGGGAGCTGGAGGAACATCTGCTCCGCTGCCCGGACTGCCGGGCAGCGGGAGAGCAGCTGGCTGTACTCCAGGATGCTTTCCCTGAGACGGAGGAGGTCCCGGCCCCTGAGGGCTTCGCCCGGGGAGTAATGGACCGCATCCGGGAGTCGGAGACACAAAAGGTGATCCCCCTGTTCCGGCGGCCTCGGTTCCGGGCCCTGGCCGGGCTGGCCGCGTGCCTGGCGCTGGTGATCGGGCTGTACGGCGCATCCCAGCTGCAAAACCAGGAAAAAATGATGCTGGTGACCCGGAGCTTTCAGCATGATGTGATGTGGGATGAGACCATTGACGGCGCCGGGGATGTCTCCACCCAAGAGTCTCTGCGCGGGGATGGGGACGGCCCCCAGGTGAACGCGGCCCTGACGGATCCGGAGGCCGCAGACGCTCCCCAGATCGCCGCCTACGCCGCGCTGGAGGCGGATACGTCCGCAGGGACGGCGGGGATGGAGAGGGATTCCACGGCGGACGGCCTGGAGGACACCATGCAGAAGGTTGTCCCGAATATGGCCTATGCGCAGTTCGTCCTGACCCTGGACCGTATGCCCGAGGGGGGCTGGGAGCTGATTCCACCGGAGACGCCTGTTTCACCGGACGGCCTGACCGTTTCGGTGGAGCTGATGGAGCAGCTGGAACAGCTGGCCCTTGCGCAGGGGATCAATGTGTCCCGGGAGACCGGCCCGGAGGCCAACGACCACTGTCTGATTATTATTCTGGACGAGTAGGGGCTGCCGCCCTCGGCGACCCACTCTGTCCACCGACCACACCGATATTTTGCGGGCCGCCCAGGGGGGTGGCCCCTACTTTTTTGTTGAAACCAAAATCCCTAAAAAAAACAGTTGTCACAGAAGGGAATTTGGTGTATAATGACAAACAGCGTGTAACGCCCTTGTATCGGGTTTTGTCCAGGGCGATACCAAACGATAAGGAGTGGAACCAACTATGAGCTATTCTGTACAAAACATCCGCAACGTGGCCCTCATCGGACATGGCGGCAACGGCAAGACCGCTCTGGCCGAGAGCCTGCTGTACATGACCAAGGCCATTGACCGCATGGGCAAGGCCACTGACGGCAACACCGTGTGCGACTATGACCCGGAAGAGGTCAAGCGTCAAATTTCCATCTCCCTGGCCGTGGCGCCCCTGGAGTTCAAGGGCTGCAAGATCAACGTGCTGGACACCCCGGGCGGCTTCGACTTCTCCGGCGAGGTGATGGAGGCCCTGCGGGCCGCCGACGCAGCCATTATTGTCTGCTCCGCCAAGGACGGTATTTCCGTGGGCCTGGAGAAGGCCTGGAAGTACTGCGAGGAGAGGAATATGCCCCGGTTCATCTACATCTCCAAGACCGACGAGGACAACTCCGACTACAATGCCACCTTCGAGGCCCTGCGGGAGAAGTACGGCAACAAGATTGCCCCCCTGGTGGTGCCCATCTGGGACGACAACAAGAAGGTCACCGGCATCATCGATGTTCTCAACAAGCGCGCCTATGAGATGCAGAAGCTCCAGCGGGTGGAAATTCAGCTGCCCGACAGCAAGGCCGGCGTAATCGACGAGTTTAACGACGCGCTGAAAGAGTCTGTGGCTGAGACCAGCGAGGAGTTCATGGAAAAATTCTTCGGCGGCGAGGACTTCACCTACGCCGAGATGATCCAGGGCCTGCGCCAGGGCGTGCGGGAGCTCAGCCTGTTCCCCGTGCTGTGCGGCTCCGCCGTCAACTGTATGGGTTCACTGATGCTGATGGACTACATCATGGAGCTGCTGCCCACCCCCATGGAGGGCAACTACCACAAGGCCACCCTTCAGGACGGCGAGACCGAGGAGTTTGTGGTCTCCCCCGGCGGCGTGCCTACCGCCTTCGTGTTTAAGACGCTGTCCGACCAGTACGGCAAATACTCCCTGATTAAGGTGATGTCCGGCCACATCACCTCCGACCTCACCCTGGTCAACTCCCGCACCGGCGCCAGTGAGAAGCTGGGACGGCTGTACGTGATGAAGGGCAAAAAGGCTGAGGAGGTCAAGGACCTGAGCTGCGGCGACATCGGCGCCATCGGCAAAATGGACAAGGTAAAGACGGGCGACACCTTGTGCGACAGCCGCAAGGTGGTGGCCCTGAAGCAGATCCCCTTTGCCGAGCCCTGCTACTCCGTGGCCATCGCCCCCAAGACCCGGGGCCAGGAGGACAAGGTGGCCCAGGGCCTGTACCGCCTCAACGAGGAGGACCCCTCCTTCACCCTGGTGAACAACGGCGAGACCCACCAGATGGTGCTCACCGGCGCCGGCGACATCCAGGTGGACGTGCTGGTGGCCAAGCTGAAGAGCCGCTTCAACGTGGAGGCCGTTCTCAGCGAGACCCGGGTGCCCTACCGGGAGAAGATTCGCAAGACCGTTCAGAAGCAGGGACGGCATAAGAAGCAGACCGGCGGCAGCGGCCAGTTCGGCGACGTGTGGATTCGCTTCGAGCCCAACATGGAGGAAGAGCAGATGGTCTTCGCCGAGGAAGTCTTCGGCGGTTCCGTGCCCAAGAACTTCTTCCCCGCCGTGGAGAAGGGCCTGCGCGAGGCCTGCGTCCACGGTCCTCTGGCCGGCTACCCTGTGGTGAATTTGAAGGCCGTCCTCTACGACGGAAGCTACCACCCGGTGGACTCCTCCGAAATCGCCTTCAAGACCGCCGCTCAGCTGGCCTACAAGGCCGCCATGCCCGAGGCCAACCCCGTGCTGCTGGAGCCGGTGGGCGAGCTGAAGGTCACCGTGCCCGACAGCTACATGGGCGACGTAATCGGCGATCTGAACAAGCGCCGGGGCCGCGTCATGGGCATGAACCCCACCGGCGACGGCGACCAGATTATCGAGGCCGAGGTGCCCATGGCCGAGATGACCTCCTACGCCATCGACCTGCGGGCTATGACCCAGTCCCGCGGCAGCTACATCTTCCACTTTGTCCGCTACGAGGACTGCCCCCCCGCCGCCCAGGAGAAAGCCATCGCCGCTGCGAAGGCCATGGCGGAAGAATAAGCCGCAAGTCGAACGCCCGCTCTGAAGAGCGGGCGTTTTTTATCCAAAATCGTGCCGGCTGCCACAGCCAAGGCCAATTTGTTCCAGTTCGTGGACAATGGCTTCGATTTTCTCGAAGCACTCCTCGTCTTTCAGAGAATCGTCTTGAAGGATGGCTTGAATTCGCGTTAAGGCGTGGAGGGCAGAAGCTTCCACGATCTCCTTGGAACTGAGGCTGAGGCCGGGAAACGTGACCTCGATTTTGGCTTGATGGTTTTGCAGCATGTGAGTCAAAATCTCTGTATACTGATCCATGTTATCACCTCATAAATCATTATATGCTTAAATTTCACTGTGTCAAGGTGAATATTCAATGTGACATTTTATTTTTAGATTTCATATTTCATCATATACTTTGTATGGTGATAATATGGATCAGACACAGATTGAAAAATACAAGGCGTTAGGGGCGAATGTGTTCTATTATAGACGGAAACGTGAGCTGACACAGGAACAATTGGCAGAACTTCTAGGTATCGAACGCAACCATGTCAGTAATGTTGAACTGGCAAAGGCGGGTGTTTCGCTGGACGTTATTTTTCGTATGGCCGATGTATTGGAAGTGCCTGTCCACAAGCTGTTTGAATTTCGGGATTGAAAAGCCCACTCCTAAATAGGCGTTGAGATAAGAAAACTTGTGTAGGGGCGCATAGTATGCGCCCGCGGGCGGCTAATAGCCGCCCCTACAGGGTTTCTTAAAACAACGGCCTGAAAGGAGCGGGCTTTTTCCTCAAAATCCTCTCTATACCTTTACCTGACCGCCAATTTGTGGTATACTAATTCTAATTGAGTATCAGAACAAGGAGGTCCAACCATGGATTTAAGCGAGAAGATGGTAAGCAGTCAGACGATTTTCGAGGGGAAGATCATCAAAGTCACCCTGGACCAGGCCCAGCTGCCCAACGGCGATCTGGCGGCCCGGGAGGTGGTTTATCACCCGGGCGGGGTGGCGGTGCTGGCCCTGGACGAGGACAACACGGTGTATCTGGTGAACCAATACCGCTATCCCATTCAGCAGCTGCTGCTGGAGCTGCCCGCCGGCAAGCTGGACCACGGCGCGGAGGAGGACCGGCTGCTGGGCGCGCAGCGGGAGCTGAGCGAGGAGACCGGCCTGGAGGCCTCCCAGTGGACCTATCTGGGTTACACCCTGGCCTCCCCCGGCTTCTGCGACGAGGCGCTGCACATGTATCTGGCCCGGGGGCTGACCCGGAAGGGACAGCATCTGGACGAGGACGAATTTTTAGACGTGGTTACCATGCCCTTTGACCAGCTGGTGGAGCAGGTAATGGATGGCACCATCACCGACGGCAAAACGGTGTCCACCACGCTGAAGGTAAAGGTCCTGCTGGGCCTGTAAGCGGCCAGAAGAGGAGGTTAACAAATGGGAAAAAAGGTCCTGATTGTGGAGGACGAACAGAGTATTGTGGACATTTTGTCCTTTAATCTGACCAAGGAGGGCTACGACACCCTGGAGGCCCTGGACGGCCCCACCGGGCTGCAGCTGGCCCTGGAGCAGAACCCGGATCTGGTGCTGCTGGATCTGATGCTGCCCGGCATGAGCGGCTTTGACGTATGCCAGAAAATCCGTCAGGCCGGATCGCTGGTGCCTATCGTCATGCTCACCGCCCGGGAGGAGGAGGACGACAAGGTCCTGGGCCTGGAGCTGGGAGCGGATGACTACATCACCAAACCCTTTAAAAATCGGGAGCTGATGGCCCGGGTGAAAGCCAACATCCGCCGGGTGAACATGGCGGTTTCCGCCCCCTCTCCGGAGGCCGAACCCCCCCTCGGGGAGAGGGTCCACGTGGATGAGGAGAGGGCCACCATCTATAAGGACGGAACGCCCCTGGAGCTGACCCAGCGGGAGTATGATCTGATCCGCTTCCTGGCCGCCCGACCGGGTAAGATTTTCTCTCGGGAGGCCCTGATGGAGCACGTGTGGAACTATGAGGGCTATGTGGGCGACGTTCGGGCCGTGGACGTGGCGGTGCGCCGTCTGCGGGAGAAAATCGAGGACGACCCGGCCAACCCTACCTTTATTAAAACCAAGCGGGGTATGGGCTACTTTTTCGGAGAGTAATTCCTGTCCCGCCCGAAGGCGGCAAGCCTCCTTTTGAAAGGAGGCGGCGCTGCCCGAAGGGCTGTGGGGGCCGCCCGCCCCCACAGGAATTTTTTGGAGAGGAGGTCCCGTCTATGCTGCGCAGTCTGCACATGAAGCTGGTCATGATTATGATTCTGCTGATCTTGTCCCTGATGATGGTGGTGGGGGCCTTCCTCATTAACTCGGTGACCGCATTCTATCTGGAGGACTTCTACAGCCAAATGTCCGACATCTTTCAGGACCCTCTTCTCCTCCACGATCTGCGGACCCCCGGCGGAGAGGAGGAGAACGGAGCGGAACAGCTGTCGCTGGTGCTGGACGCCTACGTCGGCGAGCTGGGCGTGGACAACCGCAACCGCAAGCTGTACATTCTGGACGGCAACGGCGTGTGCCTGGTCTCCCCCGACGGAGAAACGGCTCAGCTGGAGTATACGGAGAATCTGACCTTTGCCCTGACTACCGGCCTGGAGACCGACGAGGTGGGAGACGAGAGCAACTTGGCACTGGACTATATGGATGTGGCGATTCCCATCCACCGGGGGGGCCAGGACTATATTATCTACATCCTGGACAACAAGGCCACCTCCAACGACCTGACCAACCAGATGCTGATCCTGATTGTCGAGGCGCTGATTTTTGGTCTGGTCATCTCCATTCTGCTGTCCTTCCTGTTGTCCAAAACCATGGTCACCCCAATTCAAAGTCTGACAGAGGGGGCCATGCGGGTGGCGAAGAGGGACTTTTCCAAAAAGATCAAGGTGCCCTCCCAGGACGAGATCGGCGTGCTGACCGACACCTTTAACGACATGGCCGGCCAGCTTCAGGACACCCTGCGCCAGGTGGAGAACGAGCGCAACAAGCTGGATACCCTCTTCCTCCACATGACCGACGGGGTGGCGGCCTTCTCCCGGGACGGGCTGCTGATCCATTCCAACCCCGCCGCAAACCGGATGCTCCGCCGCTTTCTGGGGCCGGAGACCACCTATGAGGAGCTTTTCGGCCAGGTGGCCGGCCTGGAGCAGGCGCTGGAGGCCCCCGACCATCTGGAGGCGGAGCTGCAGGTGCGCGACAGCTTCTTTCAGCTGCTGGTGGCCCCCTTCGACCGGGGCCGGGCGGGGGGCGGCGTGCTGGCCGTTCTCCACGACGTCACCGAGCAGCGGAAAAATGAGGAGATGCGCCGGGAGTTTGTGGCCAACGTCTCCCACGAGCTGCGCACTCCCCTGACCAATATCCGTTCCTACGCTGAGACCCTCATCGACAACACCGGGGAGATGCCCCCGGATATGGAGAAAAAGTTCCTGGGCGTCATTCTCAACGAAAGCGACCGCATGACCCACATCGTCCAGGACCTGCTCACCCTGTCCCGGTTCGACTCGGAACGCAGCGAGTTGAAGCTGTCTCGCTTCCCCTTCGGCGAGGCGGTGCGGGACATCTACAACGCCGTCTATATGGAGGCCCAGAAGCACAGCCACACCCTCACACTGGATCTGGAGCCCGATCTGCCCGAGATCCTGGCCGATCGGGAGAGGGTGCTTCAGGTGATTATGAATATCGTGTCCAACTCCATCAAATACACGCCCGACGGAGGGCATATCGACATCTACGCCGGCCGAAAGCGGGATCGAGTGTGGATGATTGTGGACGACGACGGCATTGGTATTCCCGAGGAGGACCGGCCCCGCATCTTTGAGAGGTTCTACCGGGTGGACAAGGCCCGCTCCCGGCAGTCCGGGGGTACCGGCCTGGGACTGTCCATTGCCAAGGAGATTGTGGAGCGCCACCGGGGCCGCATTACCCTGCTGAACAAGCAGGGTCCTGGCCTGGCCATTCGGCTGGACCTGAACATTGAGGGACCTGGCGATGGAAAATAAACGAAAAATACGGGCTATAGAGGTGATGAAGGATATCTTGATCCTTCTGCTCGCCGCCTCGGCCCTTTGGCTGGCGGCCCAGACCTCCCTGGTGCCCCCGCTGCGGGGGCTGCTCCGGGAGGAGGGCCGTCAGACCTCTCCCGGCCAAAGTCAGGGGGTGGACCGGGGGGCGGGTGCCCTGCCCCTGGCTATGGCGGTCAATCTGCCGACCGCCTCCCCCGACGCCCTCACAGAGGGGACGGAAGGCACCCGGTGCGGTCTGCGCTACGATCAGGCGGCCTGCCACGAGCTGTTTCAGCGGGTGGCCGGTCCGCTGGTGGAGACCCTGTCCAGCGCGGGAGAACCGGAGGCGGTGAGCCGCAGACAGTGGGAGAGGGCGCTGACCGATACCCTGGGGGTGTATATGGACTTTCAGGGGCAGATTCCCATGCCCGTGCTGATGGGCTGGCTGTCCGGGGAAGACACCCGGCTGACAGCCACTGTCCGGCGGATGGTACTCACGGTGTGGGAGGACGGAGTGGATTTGTACTACCGGGACGAGGAGGACGGGGGCTACTACCGCTGCCGGTCTGAGGTGGCCGACCCCTTTTCCCTGGCCGAGGCCCTGTCCGGCCTGACGGACAACGGGGCCTTTTACGCCTTTGAATCAGAGCTGTACCGGGATCTGGACCCGGATACCCTGCTGCTGGCCGAGACGCCGGCCCCGGCAGCCTACGCCGCCGCCAACCCCATGAGCGCCGGCCAGGAGACCTTGCAGGCCCTGGTTCAGGACTTGGGCTTCAGTCTCAACTCCACCAGCTTCTATTCCACCGATGAGCAGGTAGCCCGCAGCGGGGACGACAGTGTGCGTCTGTCCGACCGGGGGACGGCTCAGTATCAGTTTGAGGGCCGCAAGGGCGCCGGACTCTTCCCCATCCAAAGCCAGGGGGAGACCGGGGACCTGTTTAACAGCGTGGAGACCTGCCGGCAGATTGCCCTTTCTGCCCTGGGGACCCGCTGCGGCGAGGCCCGGCTTTACCTGATATCCGCCCGAACCGGGGGGGAAGGGCTGGAAATCGACTTTGGCTACAGCCTCAACGGCATCCCCGTACTCACTGAGGGTGGGCGAGCCGCCCGCTTCCTGGTGGCAGAAGGCGGGATTGTCCAGTTCTCCCTGTATCTGCGCAGCTACACCACCGCCGGAACCGGCGCCCCGATACTGCCCGCCAGACAGGCCGCCGCCGCCGTGCGGGCCAGGGGACTGAAGGGCCGGGAGTTGCTTCTCACCTACTCTGACACCGGTGGCGACAGTTTGAGCGCCGGCTGGTCGGTCAGAGACAACGGGGAGGGCTGAGAGATGCCTTGGAGCAAGATGAAAAACATGATTCTGGTCATCCTGGCGGTGACCAATCTGGCCCTGCTGGTACTGGTGGGCGGACAGACTCTCCAGGGCCGCCGACTGCTCAGCCGTGCCCGGGAGGACTCCCTGCAGTTTCTCCGAAACCGGGGGGTTGAGGTGGACGAGAGCATCATCCCCCAGTCTATGGAGCTGACGCCCCAGATTGTGGAGAGAGACCTGGCTGGAGAGGAGAGGGCCGCCGCCGCCCTGCTGGGCAGCCCGGTAACCGCCGAGTCCCGGGGAGGCGAGGTCTACCGCTACTTCAATGACATCGGCTCGGTTCAGTTCCACTCCGACGGAACCCTCTCCGCTCAGCTGGAGAAGGGGGCCTTCCCTCTGGGAGAGGATCGGGGGAACGGCTGTTTGGTCGTGATGGAGAGAATGGGCCTTCAGGGGACGATTCTGGAGGAGACGGAGGACGAGATTGTCTTCCGCCAGACCTGGCGGGGACGGCCCCTGTTTACCCAGCAGGTAACTCTGGTGTGCCAGGACGGCGACCTGAGAGGTATTACCGCCGGACGCCAACTGGTTGGTACGCCCCGGGAGGACACAACCCGGAAAACCGTCACAGTGGCTACCGCGCTGATCAGCTTTCTCAACGGTGTGGGAGCCTTGGGAGATGTGTGCAACCGCATTGACGCCGTGGAACAGGGCTACTCCGCCGCCGCCTCTCTGTCCGGGCCCATCCTGCTGACGCCAGTGTGGCGGGTGACCACCGACACCGGCGCCTACCAGCTGGACACCGTCACCGGAGGGGTAACAAGGGTATCGTAAGACGCATAGACTTTGAATAGAATGTGCAGAGGCGGCCATTGTCTGCCCGCACATAACCGATGCACTGTTACGGACGCGCGACGCGCGCCCTTATATCCGCATTTTGGGAGGAACCCTATGTCACATTCAACCGCCCCCATCGGCGTTCTGGACTCTGGAATCGGGGGCTTCAGCGTAGTCAAACAGGTGCAGAAACTGCTGCCCGGCGAGGAATTGCTCTACTTTGGAGACGGCGCCCACATCCCCTACGGCAACCACGGCTCAGAGACCATCGTGTCTCTGGCCCGGTACATGTTTCAGTTTATGGAGGCGCGGGAGGTGAAAGTCCTGCTGGTTGCCTGCAATACCATCTCCTGTGTGCTGGACCGGTGCGCGACGTCCTGTCCCGTGTTCAGCGCCGTCCAGGCCGGGGCGGACGCGGCGGCCAGGCTGGAGGTGGATAAAGTAGGGGTAATCTCCACTGTCTTTACCCACAATTCCAGGGTCTATCCCCAAAAAATAGCGGCTCAAAGTCCCAGAAAAGTGGTGGTACTCAGCTGCGGCTGTCCCGATCTGGCCCGGCTGGTGGAACACAGTCTGGGCAGCCCGCAGGGGATGTCTCTGGTGGAGGACAACCTGCGGCAGGAGCTGGACCACATGGTGCTGGAGGAGGGCGTGGACTGCTGTGTGCTGGGCTGCACCCACTACCCCCTGGTGGCAGACAGCATCCGCAGACTGTACCCCGGTCTTCTCCTCATTGACCCCGCCGTGGAGATGGCCCGGGCGCTGAAGGACTGCCTGGACCGGGAGGGCCTGTCCAATCCCACGGAACGCCCCGGGGGGCTGAGCATCTACACCACCGGCGATGTGGAGGAATATGCCCTTCGCGCCCGCCAGGTGGGGCTGGAGAGGGTGACCGGGGTGGAATTTTATCCGCCCATGGGACTCTCCTAGCGGCGGCCAGACGGGTCTTGCGGGCAGCTGCAGGCTGCCCATACAAAAGAGAAATGAGGAACCCTATGTCAGAGTTAAATTTTTCCATCCCAACGCTGTTTGGGCTGGAGGGCATCTGCGCCGACGAGGTCCGGCGGCTGAATCTGCCCCAGGTAAAGGCGGAGAACGGCCGGGTGTTGTGCGCCGGGTCGGACCGCGACCTGCCCCGGCTGAATTTGAATGTCCGGACCGGAGAGAGGGTGCTGCTGGTGCTGGGGAGCTTTCCCGCCCGGGACTTCGACGCCCTCTTTGAGGGGGTGCGCGCCCTGCCCTGGGAGAGATTTATCCCCAGGGAGGGGCAGTTCCCGGTGAAGGGCCACTGCCTCAACTCCGCCCTTCACGCGGTACCCGCCTGCCAGTCCACTGTGAAAAAGGCCATCGCCGCCCGGCTGGGGGAGAGATACGGCCTGAATACCCTCCCGGAGACGGGGGCGCTGTATCAGGTGCAGTTTGCCATCATGGGGGACGAGGCGACGCTGATGCTGGATACCTCCGGGCCCGGACTCCACAAGCGGGGCTACCGGGCTCAGGGAGTGGCCGCCCCCCTGCGGGAGACCCTGGCCGCCGGGCTGGTGCTGCTGTCCCGCTACCGGGGGCGGGACCCCCTGTGCGACCCCTTCTGCGGCTCAGGAACCATCCCTATCGAGGCCGCCCTCATCGCCAAAAACCGGGCCCCCGGCCTGAACCGTTCCTTCTCCGCCCAGAAGTGGAGCTGGCTGGACAAAAAGCACTGGGTGGACGGGGCCGACGAGGCAATGGACGGGGAGTTTGACGGCGATTACGAGATCTGGGGTGGAGACATCGACCCCGACGCCGTAGCCCTGGCCCGGCACAACGCCCGGCTGGCCGAGGTGGACGACGTGGTCCGCTTCGATGTGGACGATGCCACCCGGTTCCACTGGGGCGGACTCTATGGCCGAGTGGTGACCAATCCGCCCTACGGCGAGAGAGTGATGGAGCGCAAGGAGGCGGAGGAGCTCTACCGGGCCTTCGGCAAGGCCTGGGACAAGTTCCCGGAAGGCTGGAAGCTGTACCTGCTGTCCTCCCATACCGAGTTTGAGCGCACCTTTGGCAAAAAGGCGGACAAAAAGCGCAAGCTGTACAACGGGATGCTGAAATGCGACCTGTTTATGTACCTGTGACGATTTGCTCGCAGGCCGCCCCAAAACGGAGCCCAGCGAAGCGGGTCCGTTTTGGAGAGGACGAGCAATGGAGAGGATATCCGCCGAAAGGCTGATGGAGTAGAGTGGAGTTTGTGAGGACGATGCGCCATCTGTTTATCATCAACCCCGCCGCCGGGAAGAAGAGGAGCACCCGGCAACTGGAGAAGCTGTTGGAGAATCTGTCCTTCCCCCATGAGGTGGTCTACACCGGGAAGGAGGGAGATGCCCGGCGGTTCACCGAAGAGGCGATCCGGACAGGAGAGCCAGTCCGCATTTACGCCTGCGGTGGCGACGGCACCTTGAATGAGGTGGTCAACGGCGCGGCGGGGCATGGCCACGCGGCTATTACCAACGTGCCCAAGGGAACGGGAAACGACTTTTTGAAAATTTTCGGCCCGCAGTACCGTACTCTCTTCTACAACCTGGAAGGGCTGGCCTGCGGCCCTCAGACCGCCTTCGACCTGATCGACTGCAACGGCCAGTTGGGCATCGATGTGGTGTGCGCCGGCGTGGACGCCCGCATCGCCGCCGACGTCCACCGGTATAAGGACTGGTGTTTTGTCTCCGGCATTGGGGCCTATGTCCTCTCCCTGCTGGAAAACGTCTTTTTCAAGGGGATTTCCCGGCCTATGACGGTACATATGGGAGAAATCCGCTGGGAGGACCGGCCCGCCTGTCTGCTGTGCGTGTGCAACGGCAGGCACTACGGCGGAGGCTTTATGCCCGTGGGCGACGCCATGCCCGACGACGGCGTGCTGGACATGCTGCTGGTGCGCAAGGTGAGTCTGTTTACCTTTCTGCGGCTGGTGGGAAAGTACGCAAAGGGACTGTACAGACAGTACCCTGAGCTGATTTTGGACTACCATGGGCACAAGGTGACCTTCTCCGCCCGGGAACCCATTACAGTGGTGGTGGACGGCGAAGTGATGCGGGATACGTCCTTTACCGTGCGGCTGTCGGATAAAAAGGTGAATTTTTTCTATCCGGCCGGAGCGGAGTATCGGCTGTAGCGCAGGCCGTCTCTCCGGTTCAACATACCCAATCGCTGCTCAAGTGCGCTGCCCTGCAAAAGAGCAGTTTGCTTGGCGACAGAGTGTATTTTTACCGTCCAGACCGAGACCAACCGGCGATTTTTGCCCACACAAAGAGGAGAATTTGATTCTATGAAAAAAACATCCAGACTGTTTTCCCTCCTGCTGGCGGCCTGCGTTCTGGCCACGTCATTCCCGGCAGCTGCTGCGGCGGGAGGCAACACCCATACGGTTGCCCATAACCAAAGCGTATCCGATCTTTTCACAAACGGAACCGTGCAGAACGGCGACACCATTCAAATCACAGGTACCGGCCGAGTTCCGGCGACAACAACACAGAGCGGAGCGGCGACCGACACCCCATGGGTCATTGACAAAGAGGTTACCATTACGGGCGGGAAGCTGGAGATCTACACTGGCGGCATCGTTTTGGACGCAAATGTGACATTTAAGGACATCGAGATGTCCTTTACATCCAATATCCGCAACGCCATCATCGCCAACGGACATACCCTGACGCTGGAGAATGTAACATGCGGCAACCACTCCTTTAATCTCTTCTGCGGGGGCCTGCTCGTCAGCGACAATGAGACGATCACCGTCCCGATACCTGCTCCCGGCACTGTGGGGACCATCCGCATCATAGGGAAGACCTCCATCCAGAACAAGGATACCTTCGGTCACGGGAACGTATACGCGGGTAACCTGTGTATGGGCGGCATGGACGAAAACTCCAACGGGGCAGATGACAACGGCCCTGAAAATGAATTCAGCGGCGACGCCGTCATCGCCATCGAGGGCAGCAGCAATCTGGGCACTGTCTACGCCTGCGGCGCCCAGCAGCGCATCCCCGTGAATCAGCTGAGCGGCAAGGAGACCACGCCGAACCCGGTGGACTACACCGTCTCCGGTTTGGTCAACGTCAGCGGGAAGGTCCCCAACGTGGATGGCGCAGGTTCAGGGAGGACACATGTGGCCTACGAGGACAACGGAAGCGGATACCAGGCCACCAACGTGTTTTCCAATCTTTCCCACTTGTCGGTGGTCAGGGGGAACCTTGCCCTGGACTCCAGATGCTACGGTCTGGACGGCGCCGAAGTCTTCTTGACCTCCGGCGCAAAGCTGAATCTGGCGGCCCTCGCGGGAAGGCTGCCCCGCCTGGGTGATTTCTACGGCGACGACGGTTTCCTGATTCTGGACGCGCAGCAGACCCTGGAGATTGGCGGCACAGTGACTGGAACCACGAAGGTGGCTATCGGGGACACGAACTATAACGATACAGAGTCTAAAAACCTGCCGGCGGCGGGCCACTGCTATATCGCCGCGCCCAATTCCTCAGTCGACGCGTTTCTGCTGCTCCCCAACGCCGCCCAGCCCGACATGACGCTGGAGTACAACGGCGGGAACTGGACAACCTCCGGCGAGGCCTCCGGCGGCGATCAGCTGGTGGGCAGCTTTTCTCTCACCACCACCACCCAATCCGTGTCTCCGAGCGAAGAGGCGGAGTTTGAGATGACCGTGACGCCTGAAGATGTATATTTGGAGTATATTCCGCTGGAGATTACGGTGAATGACGTCACACTCATACCATCGGCAGACGAGGATGGCTATTTTACCTACACGGACAGCCAAAATCGCTTCCACGCTGAGGTGAACAACGACGTGTTTTACATCTCGGCGGCAGATGGCGGAACATATTCCATTACCATCTCAGTCCCCGCAGGTCACACTGTTGACAACAAAAAACTGACACAGACTGCCGCACTGACCGTTACAGGGGATACGCCCCCGATCCGGCCCCAGCAGATCCCCGTTCCCCAGGCGAATACCGGCCTGGTCTGGACGGGAGAGGAGATGACCGGCGTCTCTGAGGGGACCGGCTACACGCTGACAGGACATAGGGCGTCTGACGCCGGAACCTACACCGCCGTGGCCGCCCTGCTCAGCGGCTATCAGTGGGATGATAGGACCGGGGAGGATAAGCAGATCGAGTGGAGGATCGACAAGTCCACAGTGCCGCCCGCCGCCCCCGTTGGGCTGGCTGGCGTGCCTCCCGTCTCTGACGGCGGCGCGGACGGCAAAATTACCGGTACAACGATTGAGATGGAGTACTCCGCCAGCGATGATTTTGTGGCCGCGATCGGCTGCGGCGCGGGAGAGACGGCCGGACTTGCCGCCGGGACCTACTTTGTGCGCCTGATAGATAACAACAACCATGTGGCCGGCAGCGCGGCCCAGGTGGACGTTCCGCCTTACGGCGCGCCCCATGTGACAGGCATCTCCATCCAAACGCCCGCCGACAAGACCAGCTATCAGGTGGGTGAGGCCCTGGATGTGACAGGGCTGAGTATTAAGATAAGTTATTCAGACGGCTCCTCCCAAACGGTAGCTGTCACAGCGGATATGGTCAGCGGCTTTGATTCCAGCCAGGCCGCAGACAGTCAGACCCTGATTGTCTCCTGGGAGGGGTGGACGGTCAGCTACGAGATCCGGATTACCGAACCGGACACCCCCGGTCAGAGTCACCAGCACAGCTGGAGTACGGCCTGGAGTGTCAGCGCAAGCCACCACTGGCACAACTGTGTCGGGGAAAACTGCTGGATTCAGCAGGACAGTGAGAAGCAGGATTATGCCGCCCATACCGCCAGCGAATGGATCGTGGACCAGGAAGCTACCGCAACACAAAGCGGGAGCAGGCACAAATCATGCGTGGTCTGCGGCTATGAGATGACTCGGGAGACCATTCCCGCAACCGGCGGCGGTTCCTCTGGCGGCGGTTCCTCTGGCGGCGGTTCCTCTGGTGGTGGTTCTTCCGGCGGCGGTTCTTCCGGCGGCGGTTCTTCCGGTGGGAGTTCCTCCGGCACAGGGACATCGACCAGTACAATCAGAAATCCGGACGGCTCCAGCCAAACCACCGTAAAGCTTTCCAACGGCACAACCGCTTCTATTTTTATCGACCGGCGGGGCGTGACGCAGGCGCAGGTCAGCCTGTCTCAAGCTGCGGTCAGCGCCGCCCGCAGAAACAATGCGGCGGTATCCCTGCCCATTCCCGCTGTCGGCGGGCTGTCCTCCCTGGTGAAGGTCTCCCTTCCCGGCGCTTCCGGGGCGGTCAAAGTGAAAATTCCCGTGGCAAACGCCGCCCCCGGCCTGGTGGCCGTCATGGTAAATCCGGACGGCTCAGAGACCGTGGTAAAGAAGTCAGCTGTCGCGAACGACAACATGGTGCTGACCTTGAGCGGCACCGCCGCTGTGAGACTCGTCCATAACGGCGCCTCCTTTTACGATGTGCCAGACTCAAGCTGGGCAAAAAACGCCGTGGACTTTGTCACCGCAAGAGGTATCTTCTGCGGCACAGGCGGCGGAGAGTTTTCCCCGGACGTTTCCATGACAAGAGGAATGCTGGCTGTGACCCTTCACAATCTGGAGGACAACCCGGACGGCAGGTTTGCAAACGCTTTTACCGACTTGGGGGACAGCTGGTACGCCAAGGCCGTCAACTGGGGCGCGGAGAGGGGCATTATAAGCGGCTACAGCAATGGGCAGTACAGACCCGACGACAGTATTACCAGAGAGCAGCTTGCCGTTATCCTCTGGCGGTATGCCGGAAGCCCGGCGGCGACAAATAAGCAGCTGCATTTTGCCGACGCGGACAAGGCCAGCGGCTACGCGCTGGAGGCCCTGCGCTGGGCCGAGGAGGTCGGTATCATCAATGGAGGGGAGCTGATGCCTCAGGAGCCGGCCACCCGGGCGCAGACCGCGCAGATGCTGATGAACTTGATTCAAAAGATGTAAATACAGTTTTGATCCGACCGGCGTAGAGGAAAGCTGCGCCGGTCGGATTGCGTATGCGGGGCCCAAAGGACACGGACCCGGAGACCTTCCGCTACAGCACGTTAACCACGGCAGCCTGCTCCATCTCGGCCAGCAGCTCCAGCTGGGCCATCAGGTCGGCGTTGGCGGCGTTGTACTGGTCGGGCTCCTGAAGGCGGAGGTACTCCAGCACAGACCGGAAGGTCCGCAGAACCTGGTCGGTGTCGCTGTGGCGCATCAGCGTGTGGAAGTAAAAATGGTGATTCTGCCAGTCCTCGTACACTTGCCGGGTAAGAGACTCCGCTCTGGCCCAGTCGCCTCTCTCCGTGCAGAGCTGGGCCTGACGCAGTTCCTCGCCCATGCCCCCCGTCAGCCGCTGGGCATACCACGCGTTGGCCAGGCTGGATCCCAGCAGCAGTGCCAGCAGACTCACAGCGATCCAAAGTCGTTTCATAAATTTCCTCCCATGTCATGCAGGACCGGATACTGTCCGTCCAAATGGAAATGCAATGGGCCCCACCGGAACGGGCTACAGCTCCTTCTCCACAAAATACACCGCGTCCGCCTCGTCCACCAGCAGAAGAAAGACCTTTGAAACATCCCGGCACCCCCGCTGACTCAGCTGCTTCTCCAGCCAGGGGCGGTCGTGGCCCAGGGACTTGAGATTGTTCTCCAGCAGTCTGCCGTCGCTCACCACCACCCGGGGCAGACCGGCTTCCTCCACGCATACCTTCAGATCCCGGGCCGCAGGGGGCTTCTGGTTGGCGTAGGGCAGCACGGACAGCTGGCCGTTGGTCTCCAGAATGGCGTACTTTACCGTGGACAGATCGGTGTAACCCTGGATGCGCAGTTCCTCCAGCAGCTCGTCTACCGTGAGGCGGTTTTTGGCCATCTCCTTCTGATCTACCGTCCCGTTTTGGATGACCATACTGGGCCGGCCGCACAGCAGCGCGCGAAAGGTGACACTCTTCATGGTGAGTACCGACAGGATCATAGTCACCGACAGCAGCGTCAGGATGGGGACAATGCCGGTGAGAAGAGGAATGCCGTAGTCCTGCATGGGTACCGAGGCCAGGTCGGCGATGATAAGGGACAGCACCAGCTCCGAGGGCTCCAGCTCCCCTACCTGACGCTTGCCCATCAGGCGCACCCCGGCGATGATGAGAATGTATAGGATTATGGTCCGCAAAAGGCCGGTGAACATGATGACCGCCTCCTCGTGGGGGGCCGACGACCTCGGCGGCCCGCATTTTTGGACCCCGTATCTCAGAAAGCGGCGCGCCGGGGTCGTCGCGCCCTATAAACAAACAATATCCTGCCCCACGAATTGCCCAAATATCCATCCAATATTTATACAGAAAAAGGGAAAACGCCATCTTGCAAAGGGGCGGTTTTTTCGATAAAATAACTTGATTACACATAACGGGCAATCGAACTGGAACGGAAAGCGAGTGAACGAAAGATGAAAGCGACCTTGATCTTAGCCAACGGGAGCATCTTCTCCGGCACCAGCATCGGCTCTACCGAGACGCGGGTGTGCGAGATGGTGTTCAACACCTCCATGGCCGGCTACCAGGAGATCCTCACCGACCCCTCCTACGCCGGACAGGGCGTGGTCATGTCCTATCCCCTCATCGGCAACTATGGCGTGAACAGCGAGGACAACGAGTCCCGGAAGCCCTGGGTGGAGGCCTTTGTGGTCCGGCATCTGTCCCCCCGGGGGAGCAACTTCCGCTGCGAGGGCGACCTGGGCAGCTATCTGAAAGAACACAACATCACCGGCATCCAGGGCGTGGACACCCGGGCGCTGACCAAGATTCTCCGCAATGAGGGGAGCATGAACGGAATGCTCACCTGTGCGGAGCATTTTAATATTGCCCAGGTACTGGAGCAGCTGAAGGCCTATAAGGTGGAAAACACCGTGGAAATGGTTACCCGGAGAAATCCGGAGGTCTTCCCCGCTTACGGCGAGGAGAAATACCGCGTGGCCATGATGGACTATGGCGTTAAGCAGCATATGATCGAGTGTCTGCGCCGCCGGGGCTGTAAGGTAACTGCCCTGCCCGCCTCCACCTCCGCCGAGGCGGTGCTGTCCGGTGGATACGACGGCGTGATGCTGAGTAACGGCCCCGGCGACCCGGCGGAAAACACCGCCATCATTGGGGAGCTGAAAAAACTCTACGCCAGCAACATCCCTCTCTTTGGCGTCTGCCTGGGCCACCAGCTGCTGGCTCTGGCCACCGGCGCCAAAACCGGCAAGCTGGCCTACGGCCACCGGGGGGGCAACCACCCCGTCCGGGACCTGGAAAAGGGCCGGGTGTTCATTACCAGCCAGAACCACGGATACATGGTTCTCTCCGATTCGGTGGATCCGGCCGTGGCCGAGGTGAGCCACGTCAACGTCAACGACGGCACCTGCGAGGGCCTGCGGTACACGCGGCCCAACTGCTTTACCACCCAGTTCCACCCCGAGGCCAACGCCGGCCCCAAGGATACGGAATATCTGTTCAACCGCTTTATTGATTCGATGGGAGGTGCCAAATAATGCCCAAGTATACCGACGTGAAAAAGGTGCTGGTGCTGGGCTCCGGCCCCATCGTCATCGGCCAGGCCGCCGAGTTCGACTACGCCGGCACCCAGGCCTGCCGGGCCCTCAAGGAGGAGGGCCTGGAGGTGGTGCTGGTCAACTCCAACCCCGCCACCATCATGACCGACAAGGACATCGCCGACCATGTGTATATCGAGCCGCTGAACATCCCCTCCGTCACACAGGTCATCGAGATGGAGCGGCCCGACTCCATCCTGCCCACTCTGGGCGGTCAGACCGGCCTGAACCTGGCCATGGCCCTCCATGAAAACGGCACCCTGGAGGAGTACGGCGTCCGACTGCTGGGCACGTCCCCCGAGTCCATCCGCAAGGCGGAGGACCGCCAGGGCTTTAAAGACTGCATGGAGTCCATCGGTCAGCCCTGCGTCACCTCCCTGGTGGTGGAGAGTGTACAGGATGCGGTCAGCTTTGCCGAGGAGATCGGCTACCCGGTGATCGTCCGCCCGGCCTACACCCTGGGCGGCACCGGCGGCGGCATCGCCTACGACCGGGCCTCCCTGGAGGAAATCTCCGAGAGGGGCATTAACCTGTCTCGAGTGGGCCAGGTTCTCATTGAGAGGTGCATCGCCGGGTGGAAGGAAATTGAGTTCGAAGTCATGCGGGACGGCGCAGGCAACGTGATCACCATCTGCTCCATGGAGAACATCGACCCCGTGGGCGTCCACACCGGCGACTCCATCGTGGTGGCCCCCGCCCAGACCCTGGCCAACAAGGAGTTTCAGATGCTCCGCTCCGCCGCCCTGGACATCATCTCCGCCCTGGAGATCGAGGGCGGGTGCAATGTGCAGTTTGCCCTGAACCCCGACTCCTTCGAGTACGCCGTCATCGAGGTCAATCCCCGGGTGTCCCGGTCCTCCGCCCTGGCCTCCAAGGCCACCGGCTACCCCATCGCCAAGGTGGCGGCCAAGGTGGCCCTGGGCTATACCCTGGACGAGATTCCCAACGCTGTTACGGGTAAGACCACCGCCTGCTTTGAGCCCACCATCGACTACTGCGTGCTGAAAATTCCCCGCCTGCCCTTCGACAAGTTCACCACCGCCAGCCGCACCCTGGGCACCCAGATGAAGGCCACCGGCGAGGTGATGGCCATTGCCAACTCCTTCGAGGGGGCGATGATGAAGGCCATCCGCTCCCTGGAGCTGAATGTCCGGGCCCTGAAACTGGACAAACTGGAGGGGCTGTACACCGACGAGATTGAGGAGCTGCTGGTCAACGTCACCGACGAGAGGCTGTTCGTGGTAGCCGAGGCCCTGCGCCGGGGCTTCTCCCCCCAGAAGATCTACTCCATTACCAAGATGGACATCTGGTTCCTGGACGGCTTCAAGCGGATCATCGACATGGAGGAGGAGCTGAAGCGGTGCAAGGGCGAGCCCGACATCGACACGCTGAAGCGGGCCAAGGAGATGTGCTTTGCCGACAGCTACATCGGCGCGCTGTGCGGGATGCAGCAGGCCGACGTGAAGGCCCTGCGGGAGAGGTACGGCATTATCCCCGCCTTTAAGATGGTGGACACCTGCGCCGCCGAGTTCGACGCCGAGACCCCCTACTACTACTCCACCTACGACGGGGAGAACGAGGCCCGTGACGACGGGTCCGGGCGGAAGAAGGTGCTGGTGCTGGGCTCCGGCCCCATCCGCATCGGCCAGGGCATCGAATTTGACTACTGCTCCGTCCACTCCGTGTGGGCCCTGAAAAAACTGGGCTGCGAGACCATCATCGTCAACAACAACCCGGAGACCGTCTCCACCGACTTCGACGTGGCCGACAAGCTGTACTTCGAGCCGCTTACGGCAGAAGATGTGCAGAATATTGTGGAACAGGAAAAGCCCTGGGGGGCGGTGGTCCAGTTCGGCGGGCAGACCGCCATCAAGCTGGCCAAGGCCCTCACCGACATGGGCGTTCAGCTGCTGGGCACCCCCGCCGACGGCGTGGACGCTGCCGAGGACCGGGAACGGTTCGACGATATTTTGTCCAAGTGCAACATCCCCAGAGCCAAAGGAAAAACTGTCTTCACCACCCAGGAGGCGCTGGCCGCCGCCCACGAGCTGGGCTACCCTGTTCTGGTGCGGCCCTCCTATGTGCTGGGCGGCCAGGGCATGGAGATCGCCTACACTGACCGGAACATTGAGGAGTTCATGAAGATCATCAACATGACCGTTCAGGAGCACCCCATCCTGGTGGATAAGTACCTCATGGGCCGGGAGCTGGAGGTGGACGGCGTGTTCGACGGGGAAGATATCCTCATCCCCGGCATCATGGAGCATGTGGAGAGGGCCGGCGTCCACTCCGGGGACTCCATCGCCGTCTACCCGCCCCTCCACCTGGAGGACAAGCACAGGGATCTCATCCTCAAGCACACCAGAAATATGGCCAGGCACCTGGGCGTGGTGGGCCTCATCAACGCCCAGTATATCCTCTATGACGACGACATCTACGTCATCGAGGTCAATCCCCGGTCCTCCCGGACCATCCCCTATATCTCCAAGGTCACCGGCGTGCCCATTATTGACCTGGCCACCCGGGTCATGCTGGGGGAGAAGCTGCGCGACATGAAGTACGGCACCGGCATTTACAAAGAGGCCGACTACTTCGCCGTCAAGGCCCCGGTGTTCTCCTTCGAGAAGCTCACTGACGTGGACACCGGCCTGGGCCCGGAGATGAAGTCCACCGGCGAAGTACTGGGTCTGGCCGAGACCTACCCCCAGGCTCTGCTGAAAGCCTTCAAGGGCTCGGGGATGCGGGCGCCCAAGAGGGGCGGACGGGTGATTGTCACCGTGAAGGACGAGGACAAGGGGGAGATCATCGCCATCGCCCGGGGCTTTGAGGAGATGGGCGTGGAGCTGTACGCCACCGCCGGCACCTGCCAGGTTCTCACCGACGCGGGCATCGAGTGCAGAAGTGTTAACCGTGTCTCTCAGGCCCACCCCAATATTCTGGACATGATCGCGTCCGGCACCGTGGACCTGATTATCAACACCCCCACCCGGGGAAGAAAGCACGACTCCGACGGCTTCCGCATCCGCCGCTCCGCCGTGGAGCACGGCGTGGGCTGCGTCACCTCGGTGGACACCGCCCGGGCCCTTCTCACCGTCCGGCAGCAGAGCCGCAGCGAGGATTTGACTCCCATCGATATTACCAAGATTTAAATAAAACAGCCCCCGGCTTCGGGGTGTTGAACCAGGAAAACAATGTAGGGGCGAATAGTATGCGCCTGCGGGCGGATGATATCCGCCCCTACAGGGTTCCTGCCGCAGCGCCTCCACGCCGGGGGCCAATTTTTCTCTTGACAATTTCATGCAACTGCGCTATAGTGGTTTCATGCAATAAGGAGGTGAAGATTTGCCCCGTGAAAGCAGAGCCCAGTATTTCAGAGACCGGAGGAAAAACATCAAAGCGTTTGCCGTCGAGGTCGACAAGGAAAAAATGGAGCGTTTTGAAGAGAAGCTGAAAGAAAAAAACATCTCCAAGGTTAAATGGCTCAACGAAAAGATCGACGAGGAACTGGGCGAATAAAAAAAGAGTGCTGGCGGCCCTAGCAAGCCCCACCAACACTCTACAAACCAAACCCGGAGGAATGGCAAATCTGATTATGCCACAACGCCGGGTGAAAATCAAGGAGGAAAACATGAGTTTACGCGAAGAACTGCTTGATTTGGAGACGGCGGTCTATCAGGTATCCAAGGGGATCAACGCAGTGGAGGCCATGACAATGGGCCTGCACCGGGCGGTTGATCCCTACGCAGATGGGTTCAGCGCCATCTGCGACTATCTGCTTCAGGCTGATCGAAATCTGCGGGAGCATATGGACATTTGTTTAAAGGCGATGTAAAACAAGCCCCTGACACGGCAGACCTGCCGTGTCAGGGGCTTTCTCAGCGTATGCGGGGAAATCAACTCTTCTGCTTTTTGGCCTCCAGGTAGTCGTTGAGCTCAGTATTCAGCACATCGGTGATGAACATGTGGCCGGGGGCGTGGGTGATGACAATGGGGGGCTTGGCGTTTTCCACGGCAGCCTGGGGGGTGACGCCGCAGGGCCAGAAGACGGTGATCTCGCCGGGGTAGATGTCCACTGCCTCGCCGTAGTCGGGCTTCATCGCGTCGGCCACGCCCACCTCGGCAGGGTCGCCCATGTGGACGGGCGCGCCGTGAACGTTGGGCATTTTCACCGTGATGTCGTAGGCTTTTTTGGCGTTCTCCGGTGTCATGGGCCGCATGGAACACACCATGGGTCCCTCAAAGGGCCCGGCCTTTACCGTCTGGATGTTGGTCTTGTACATGGGCACGTTGCGGCCCTGGGCGATGTGGCGTACCTCGATGCCCTCCCGGATGAGAGCCTCCTCAAAGGAGAAGGAGCAGCCGATGAGAAAGCCCACATAGCCCTCCTTCCAGTAGTCGGAGGCGTCGGTGATCTCCTTGGTGAACACGCCGCCCTCATACACCCGGTAGCGGGGGATGTCGGAGCAGATGTTCCCCCCCTCCCCCATGTCGTGGGTATCAGGGGTGCCCTTGATGATCTCCAGAATGGGACAGGGGAAGGGATTTTTCTTGGCGTACTCCTCAAAGTCGGCGGCGTACTCCGGGGGCAGGATGACCAGGTTGGCCTGGGCGTAGCCCCGGCACATGCCGGCGGTGGGGAAGTCAATAACGCCCTCCCGGATCAGCTTGCGGACCTCAGACGGCTTCATGTCGATATAGGGGGTAATGTCAAATGCCATGATGTTCCTCCTTATTTTTTTGCCCACCTTACCAAAGGGGGAGGGCCGCAAAGCGGCGGGGGGATTCCGTTGATAGACACGGCTCAATAGGACGGAATCCCCCAGTTATTCGCTTTGAGAATGCCAGCCCCCTTTGGCAAGGGGGCCTTTTGAGGCTTTAAGCGTTGATTTTACTCAGCGCCTTCAGCGCTGAACGTTGGGCCAGCAGCAGGTTTTGGGCGTACTCCACCGGCACTTTGACAAACTGCACCCTGTCCCCCGCCTTGAGCTGGGCCAGAATGCGGAAATCGGCGGTGATGACGGCGGCAATCTTGGTGTAGCCGCCGGTGGTCTGCCGGTCGCCCAGCATGATGATGGGGGTGCCGGCGGAGGGCACCTGGATGGCGCCGAAGGCGATGCCGTCGGAGATGATGTCGCCGCCCTCCTTGTGGGCGATGACCGGGCCGTCCAGACGGCAGCCCATGCGGTCAAACTCGGGGGTGACAGTGTAGGTCTCCTTCAGGAAGGTGTCAATCCCGGCGTCGGTGAAGTAGTCGTCCTGGGGGCCCATGACAACGCGGAGGGTGTACACTGGCTTAGGGGCGAACTCGGGCTTGAGAATCCGGTCCTCCATGTGGGGCAGAGCGTCCACAGGGGCCCGGAAGCCGATGACGTCCCCCTTCTCCAGCTTGCGGCCCTTAAAGCCGCCGATTTTGGCCTTCATATAGGTGGACCGGCTGCCCATGGTAACGGGGATGTCCAGCCCGCCGGCAAAGGCGATAAAGGCCCGGCACCCCGCCTTGGGGGCGGTGAACTTGAGAACCTGGCCCGCCTTGACGGCCACGGCCTGATAGCCGGGGACGGCCTTGCCGTCCAGGGTGGGACCCAGGTCGCCGCCAGTTACGGCGATGACGTTGGCCTTGTCAAACTGGAGCTGGGGACCCATCATGGTACACTCCAGCACCGCCTCCCCCTGGTCGTTGCCCACCAGGATGTTGGCCAGGGCGGCGGACCGGGGGTCCATCACCCCGGACACGGACACGCCAAACTGCTGGTAGCCGATGCGGCCCTGGTCCTGGACGGTGGTGAGAAGACCAGGGTTTAAGACAGTGATACTCATTTTCCGCCCTCCTTCCTGGGGTGGCGCTTGACGGCGTAGCCCCCCGCCGCCTCCTGGGCGGCGATTTTGTCAAACTCCGCCTGGTCGATGGCGTAGAACTTGATGTACTGGCCCGCCTGGGGCAGGATGGGAGTGGCCCGGCCGGCGTCGTACATCCGTACGGGGGTGCGGCCGATGAGCTGCCAGCCGCCCGGGGAGTCGATGGGGTACACGCCGGTTTGAGAGCCGGCGATGCCCACCGATCCGGCGGGAATCTTCACCCGGGGAGTCTTAAGGCGGGGAGTGGCAATGGCCTCATCCATGCCGCCCAGGTAGGTGAAGCCGGGAGTAAAGCCCAGCATGTAGATGAGGTACTCGGTGGAGGTGTGGATTTTGATGACCTCCTTCTCCGTCTTTCCCGCATGCTCGGCTACGAACTTCAGGTCGGGGCCCATCTCCTCCCCGCCGTAGAGAACGGGAATCTCCAGCACCTCACTGGGGGGGATGGTAATCTTGTCCAGCTGGCCCAGCAGTCCTTTCAGCTTGTCCATGAGGAGGGCGTACCGAATCACCTCCGGGTCGTAGTGGACCATAAGGGAGCGGTAGGTGGGCACCGTCTCCACAATGCCGGGGATGCCGCTTTTACTCAGGGCAATGTTAAAGGCGCGGATCTGGGCGTTGATGCTCTCACTGATCTCGTTGCCAAACTCCACGCACACCGAGGTATCGCCCGTCAGCAGAAATCTTACATCAGCCATAGAATATCTCCTTTCGCAGCTTCAGGACAGGCCCGGGAGGGCCTGGGACTGCCCTGAAGCGGAGGCTTATTTACTTGAAGAGATTCAGAATATTGGGGACGGACTGAATGCCGGAGTACAAAGCGATGACCACAACGACAACGCCCGGAACGATCATCCACATGGGGTGGCTGTAATTCTGGCCCACAATCCGCTTGCTGCGGCTGGCGATGAGCATAACACCCAGGGTGATGGGCAGAATCAGGCCGTTAAAGGCGCCGGCGACAATGAGCAGCTGGGCGGCGTTGCCCACGATAACCATCATCAGGGTGGAGAAGGCGATAAAGCCGATCACGCACTGGCGCTCATACTTGGCGATAGCGGGGTGAAGGGTCTTCAGGAACGAGACAGAGGTGAAGGCCGCGCCCACCACAGAGGACACGCCCGCAGAGAACAGACACAGGCCGAACAGCCGGTAGCCCAGGTCGCCGGCGGCCAGACGGAAGGCCTCGGCGGCGGGGTTGCCGCCCTTAGCGGCCTCGGTGATGATCTGAGCGTTCTCAGCTACCCAGGTGGTGCCCACGGTGCAGGTGCCCAATACGGCCAGGAACAGCAGAATACGGACCAGACCAGAGGTGCCGCACCCCTGAACCACGCTGCGGCGGACATGGCCCACATTTTCAGGCCCGGAGATGCCGGCGTCCAGCAGGCGATGAGCGCCGGAGAAGGCAATGTAGCCGCCGCAGGAGCCGCCCAGAATGGTGGTCAGAGCGGTGAACATGCCGCTTTCGGTGTTCACCAGCTTGTCAAAGCTGCCCAGCCCCTTGACAACCTCGCCCATGGGGGGCTGGGACTTGATGGCAACCACCAGCACGGTGATGAGGATGACAGCAGCCAGCACAGTGGCCACCTTGTCCATGATGGTCTTGGCGTTCTTATTCACAAAGATGATAATGCCCAGACAGCCGGCAATCACAGCGCCGGCCTTCTGATTCAGGCCGCACATGGCGTTGAAGCCCAGGGCCACACCGCCCACATTGCCCACGTTGAAGGCCAGGCCGCCAATGGCCACCAGAATGGCGATCACCACGCCCAGGCCGGGCAGCAGCTTGTTGGCCACATCCTGGGCCCGCATGCCGGACACGGAGACCACGGACCAGATGTTCATCTGGGCGGTAATATCCATCAGGATAACCAGCACGATAACCAGCGCCAGGGCTGCGCCGTGCTGTGCGGTAAAGGTAGAGGTCTGGGTCAGAAAGCCGGGGCCGATAGCGGACGTGGCCATCAGGAAGGCCGCGCCGAACAGCACGGAGCGGCTGGGCTTTGCACCGCCGTTAGCGGGATTGTTGCTCATAAAAGTACCTCCTAAAAGTTCGATTCCTCTCTTTTCAAACGCTTACACGATTTCGGCAATGGGGGCAATGGCAACGCCCTCGGCCTCCAGGCGGGCGCGGATGTTTTTGACAAACTCCACCGCAGAGGGGTTGTCGCCGTGGACGCAGATGGAGTGGGCATCGATAGAGACCTCCTCGCCGGTGATGGCGGTGACCTTGCCCTCGGTGACCATGCGGATGGTGCGGGCAATGGCCTCGTCCTTGTCGTGGATTACCGCGCCGGGTTTGGAGCGGGGCACCAGGGAGCCGTCGGCCTGATAGGCCCGGTCGGCGAAGACCTCGCTGGCCACCTTCAGGCCAACCTGCCTGCCGGCCTCCAGCATCTTGCTGCCGGCCAGACCCAGCAAAATCACGTCCTTGTCCACGCTGGCGATGCCCTCGGCGATGGCCAGGGCCAGGTCCATGTCCTTGCCCGCCATATTATACAGCGCACCGTGGGGCTTGACGTGCTGGAGTTTCACGCCGTTGGCGGCAGTGAAGGCCAGCAGGGCGCCCATCTGATACTGGATGTAGGCCTTGGCCTCCTTGGGGGAGCAGACCATGTTCCTGCGGCCAAAGCCCATCAGATCGGGGAAGCCGGGGTGGGCCCCCACCGCCACGCCGGCGGCCTTGCAGGCGGCAACGGTCTTATCCATGACCAGGGGATCGCCCGCGTGATAGCCGCAGGCCACGTTTGCCGAGGAGACATGGGCGATGACCGCTTCGTCCATCCCGATGGTATAGGCGCCAAAGCTCTCACCCAGGTCGCTGTTCAGATCTACTTTGTACATGGGGAATTCCTCCTTAAAATAAAATTCGGAAGCTGATACAGTTCTCTCCTTGCTGTAGATTTTGATCTCACTCCTCCCCACATCCTTGCGTCCGCGCTGACGGCGGACACGGCCCCCCTTCCATCTGGGGCCGGGCACAAGCCCTGTGGCCATATCTTACCATGAAGAAGACAGAAATGCAATCATTTTTTGTCTAGAACTGACAAAAAGCGGGCGGCCCACCTGGGGCCACCCGCTTTGATCACGCCTGGGCGGCCGGCCTGACAGACAGCCCGGTCCGCCGCAAGATCTCCGTTCCACTAACGAAAACCCGTACTTTTTCGCAGGACGGCGGGCCGCTAAAAATTTCCTTCATAAGTATTGAAAAGGCCAAATTTTTGTGATATCTTATTACTAAGAATCAGTGTCAATTCATTTACAAAAAAGTACACATTTCTGCAAATGGCAAAAGGCGGGTGCATGCGCAGGATGAGCCACTCAACAAAAAAGTTAGATCTGACAGGCCAAAATTACGGAAAGCTGACTGTTCTGTCCCCGGCGGAAAAGATTGGGGGCAGGACGGCCTGGCTGTGTCGGTGCGGCTGCGGACGGCAGGTTGCGGTTCGGACGGACCACCTGCGGAGCGGTCACACCGTCACCTGCGGCTGTGCCCGTCCGGATTCCAGGGGAAATCCCGCGCCGGTGGGGCTGAGTCGACTGACCTACATCGACGGCACCTGCGTGGAGATGCTGGCGGCCAAAACGGTGCGCAGTAACAACACCAGCAGGGTGCCGGGCGTGGACTGGCGGGCCTCCAAAGGAGTATGGCGCGCGTCCATCTGCTTCAAGGGCCGGCGGGTGTACCTGGGGGCAGCTACGGTCGGTTTGAAGACGCTGTCAGGGCCCGGAAACGGGCGGAGGAGGAACTTCATGACAGCTTTGTGCGTGAATTCGCCGAGACCGTCTCGCAGGAGGCGGCGAAGGGCTGATTCATAGATCAAAATCAGGAGGGATGACGATGAAACGTGAAGAGCCGCCCTGGGGGCGTCCCGCTGCTGCTTTTGCGCCGGTGACAGCGGGAGGGCCGTTTGTTCGGCCAGGCAGGCGTTTGGGCAAACCACAGGAAACTGTGGGACGCAAAGCTACGGAACTAAGGTGCCATGGGAAACCTTGGCACTATGTTCGCCGGGTTGCAGGTGTAGCAAACCACAGGAAACTGTGGGACGCAAAGCTAAAATTCAGGGGGCTAAATCGTCATCGCATCGGGCGACCGCCGACTCGGCGGCCCGGACCGGAGACACCGGACCGGGGCAGGCTGTCACAGCCCGCCCGAGGCCTCTGCGAAGCCCGGCAAAGTCCGGTTTCACAGACTTTGCGACGACGACATGCCAGCCCGGCTGCCGGATACTTTGCATCCGATTATTTGCAAAGAAAGGAAGAATGACTATGACGAAAAAAACATGGAATGCCCTCAGCAAACGCGGTCTGGCTCTCTTCCTGGCCCTGGTCATGTGCATGGGTATGCTGCCCCTCTCCGTGTTCGCGGAGGAGGCCGGCAATGACGCCGCTGCCGCGGAAAACGTCGAGATCGTCGACGTGACCGAGGATACGGCGCTGCCCACTGAGGATCAGGACGCCCAGGAAGAAGAGACTCAGCAGCCCGCTGAGGACACCGAACCCGAGACCCCCGACGAGGAGACCAAGGACGAGGTCGCGACCCCCGACGAGGAGACCAAGGACGAGGTCGCGACCCCCGACGAGGAAACCAAGGACGAGGTTGAGACCCCCGACGAGGAGACCAAGGACGAGGTTGAGACCCCCGATGAGGAAACCAAGGACGAGGTTGAGACTCCCAACGAGGAAACCAAGGACGAGGTTGAGACCCCCGATGAGGAAACCAAGGACGAGGTCCCCGCGCCCCCGGTAAACCTGGACTCCGTGACCGGTCCCATTGTGGACGCCATCGAGGACACCATTGCCGGAGTTGTGGAAGCGCCCTTCATCCCCGCTGAGGTCCAGGCTTTCCTGGATGCCGTGGACGCCATTCCGGAAATCACTCCGGAGAACGCCGCTGAGGTGGCTGAATACGTTTACGGTGAGGTTGCCGGACGCTATGAGGCGCTGCTTGGCACCGAGTACGAGGAGCGCCAGGACGTGCAGGAGGCTGTCGCCGTCTACACCGCCGCCGTTGAGGCGATCGACGCGGCGCTGAACATGGAGAGCGATGACTTTGCTTACAATTATCAAGACATCTATGATGTAGAATTATTTGTAGGGCAAACAGTTCATCATGTTTTCCGTCCGCCAAACACGCGAGGGTTTTTGGGAAACAATTATACCGGAGAAGTTTTCTATTTGATTAACGCAAACAATACTGCGAACTGTCTGAGTGCGGGTCAAGTAGAATACAAATCTAGCGTAGGGACGTATAATGCTGACGGTACTTTTAGAGGTACGGAAACAAAAGTTGGCGTAGCCACCCTTACCGGTAAAACTCCCGGATACTGTACTGCGGAATACTATTATTTTTATCAAGATGGCTATGGATATCAGCGTAAGGGCTACCAGGGCTATCGTATAACAGTCAAGCCGACAACAGAAACCAGCAACCATACTTTGGAACTGAAGGTTGGTGCTGCCGAGGACATTGAGATTGGCTATGCTCTTAATAATAGGGCGCTTTCTTCCCTGAGCGCTAACGCCGTATCTCAAGACACATCTGTTGCTACAGTAGACACTCCGTCTGTGTCTGGTAGTACTCTGACGAGTGCTATCAACGGTGTAAGTGCTGGCAATACGCAGGTAACCTACACCGCTACAGGTTATGCAGAAGGGTACAGTGCATTGGGGAAGTATAATAAGATCCCTGTGACCATCATTGATAACTTCAATGTTACGGTTGAGGATGACGACACCCCCACCGTCCCCGATGCCCCCACTGCCCCCGGGCGTGATGACCTGTACAAGATCCTGGGCAACTTTGTCAAGGTGGAGTGCCAGAGCACTGGCACCGATTTGCCGCATGACGCGAAGACTTATTGTACCTGGACCAACAATTTGAACGGCAAGTACGAGTCTGTGGTCGGGTCTGTCTATCAGGATGGCGACACCTACAAGGTAGATGTAACCCTGAACGGCGGCGTCTATGCTAAGATGTATAGTCTGGAGCCCGTATTCGGCACCGGCGTAGAGCACACCCTGGCCAGCGACGAAGATGCTACCAAGACCATCACCCTGAAGTGGGACGCTTCCAATAAGCAGTGGGTCGAGGCTAGCGGCCAGTCTAAGGGAACCGTGCTGGCTACCTTCCGTGTGGCCTGCAAGACGACTGCCGCCACCTACACCGTCATCTACAAGGATGGCGAAGGTGGAGAGGTATTCGGCGATGAGACTTATGGAAAGTTGACAGTTGGAATGGATACGCCTGAGTTCCTCGGCAAACCCGAGCGCGAGGGCTACACCTTCCAGGGCTGGAAGCTGACCAGCGTGACTCCGAACAAGGACGGCGTACAGCCGAAGATTGCTGCCGCCGACGCCAACGCCGAGAACGAGATCATCTACACGGCGACTTGGAAGTCCAAGGTGACCCCCTGTGACTTTGTCCTGGTGTACCACGAGAAGCAGAGCACCGACACGGACGTCACTCCGGTCACCAACATGCCGACACCGAACCCGGACGTTCAGTTCGAGAAGGTGACGGACCGCGCCAAAGAACTGACGATCTCCTCCACTGTTCCCCAGCGGGACGGCTACCGTTTTGTGGCGTGGGAGTGGGGCAGAGATGAAGCAGCCCGTTTCCAGCCCGGCGGCAAGATTACGCTCACTGCGGCGACGGACAACACGAACAAAGTGACGGCCGATCTGTACGCCGTCTGGAAGAAGGCCGCCCCGCCGGTCAAGGCCCCCGATGCCCCCACGGCTCAGGAGGTCAACAGGCTTGTCAGGGGCAGCAATGAGTCTGCCGTTCTGGTAAACTGTGAGTCCGGCCGTCATCAGACGAACACATGTAAGTTTGACTGCTGGAATAACGAAGGAGTGCCTCATCCTTACCATGCCGACCGCATCGAGATCGGCACAGTCCAGGGTAACGCCAATGACGGCTACACCTGCGCTGTAACCTTCCTTGCGGCGAAGTATGAGGAAGCATACACCGATCTCAAGAACAAGGATCACACTCTGGTAGATGGCGAAACAAACGTGGTCGTCAACTTCAAGTGGAATGCCACCGCAAAGGCGTGGGAGCTGGCCGCCGGCCAGGCGACCCCCGTTCGGTTCAAGGTGGAGTGCGCGCAGACCTATACTCTGACCTATGACGCCAACGGCGGTACCGGCGCTCCGAGTGCGGAAACCAAGACCTCCGCCAAGAAGTCGGTGGACTTCATCGTTTCCAACACCGAGCCCACCAAGGCTGGCTACGCCTTCAAGGGCTGGTCTGACACTGCTGACGGTACCGTGCAGTACAAGCGCGGCGGAACGGTGACCCTCACCGAAACCGATCCGAAGAAGCCTGTCACGAAAACCATCTACGCCGTGTGGGAGATCGATGACGCAACTGCCTCCATTGCTGTCGAAAAGACCATCGAGAAGCAGATTGTCAGCGTCGACGGCGAAATCGGATGGACTGGGAACGTCGGCACTCTGAAGGACGGCGACATCGTACGGTACACCGTCAAGGTGAAGAACACCGGCAAGCACGACCTGGTGAACCTCCAACTCTTTGACGATATGGACGAGAAGCTGGCCGACGTCAGCCATGTTCAGATCAGCAAGGAGTGGCACGCCACCTACAACTACTATCCCGCAGAGGGTAATCTGAAGCCGCTGCTGTTCATTGACGTGACCGACCGCTTTGAGGTGAATGAGATCTTCAAGGTGCAGTACCAGGCCACTGTCCAGGGCGCCGACGGCACCCAGGTGGTGAATACGGTCAACGCCTATGCCGACATCGCTCAGGCCTCTGCTGCTCTGTATCGGACGATCATGGCACTGGCTGGCAGTGTCAGCAACGGCGCTACTGCCGGCGCCCCCAGCGACAACATGACCGATGTGCAGCCGGGTGAAGGCGGCACCGAGCGGCCTACCCCCGGTGGTAGTGTGTCCGGCGGCGGCGGGACCAGTACCGGCACAGAGCAGACCAAGTTCACCCTGACCATCGTGTGCAAGGACGAAAAGGGCAACGTGATCCAGACCTCGACAAAGGAAATCGTCAAGGGTCAGTCCTACAACGAGACTGCTCCCACGATTCCCGGCTACACTGTCACAGGTAACGCAACTCAGAGCGGCACAATGACAGAGGATACGGAAATTGTCTTCACCTATGAGGAGGCGGGCTTCCCCACTATTACACTCCAGTGTGTGAAAGCGGAAGACAACACAGTAGTACTCGAAACGTATAATGTACCTGTTGATCCAATCACTGGTGCATACAACGTGTACGATGTGCTTCCCTATGAACTCTTGGACACAGATGGTGTGCATTATTCTTGGACCTCCGAACTTCGGTGGTTTGGTGTCTCGGCAGGTAGCGGAACTGTCAACAAGGGCGATGAGGATGGGGAATTCACTGCGGTCTACGCTGTGGATGTCCTGATTGATCCCACCGTGCCTGAGGGAGACCGTCCTGCCGGAGGCGGCGACGGAATCCCTGATGATTGTCAGCTTGCTGTGAACTATGTTGCCATCAATGGTACCGTTACCCCTTCTCAGACTGCGGTTACCAAGTATATCGAGCATGAGGGAAATTTCTATCCCTCTCAGATGGGCGAAGCCAAGCTGTCTCAGGCGCATCTGCCCACCGCTGCTCCTAACCCGGGCTTTACCAATGGTACTTGGGATACTGAGCCTGTGGCAGGTATGGTGATTGAGAACAATGTCACATTTACCATCACCTACGAGTCCATTGTTATCCCTGGCAACCGCGTGATCACCATCAACCGCACTGAAAACGGCGTGGTCCTCAACAGCGTCAGCGTCACCGTGCCCCAGGGCAACGGCTACACTGTCACCAGCA
>CATONV010000015.1 GCA_951801655.1 uncultured Oscillospiraceae bacterium
TGGTGGAGGCGCGGCTCCAGGTCTTCAGGACCTTCTTCTCGTTCTTTTTGTTCAGTTCGTCAACCCGCTTCAGCAGCTCAGGGGCGCAAAAGGGGCCTTTTTTAACACTTCTGCTCATCTTTTACACTCCCTCCTTATTTGCTGTTGCGGCGCTTGACAATGAACTTGTCAGTGCGGTTCTTGGTCTTGCGGGTCTTGTAGCCCAGGGCCGGCTTGCCCCAGGGGGTGACAGGGCCGGGACGGCCCACAGGACTCTTGCCTTCGCCGCCGCCGTGGGGGTGGTCATTGGGGTTCATGACGCTGCCGCGGACGGTGGGCCGCCAGCCCATGTGGCGCTTGCGGCCGGCCTTGCCGATCTGGATGTTGGCCCAGTCGGTGTTGCCCACCTGGCCGATGGTGGCCTTGCAGTTCTCCCGCACCAGACGCACCTCGCCGGAGGGCAGGCGAATCTGGGCCATACCGTTCTCCTTGGCCATCAGCTGGGCGGCCACGCCGGCGGCGCGGACCAGCTGGGCCCCCTTACCGGGGTAGAGCTCAATGCAGTGGATGGTCTCGCCCATAGGAATGTTGGCGATGGGCAGGCAGTTGCCGGGCAGAATGTCGGCGTTGGGGCCGGTCATGATCACGTGGCCCGCCTTCAGGCCGTTGGGGGCCAGAATATAGCGCTTCTCGCCGTCTTCATACTGAATCAGGGCGATGTTGGCGGAGCGGTTGGGGTCGTACTGGAGATTCAGCACGGTGGCCTTGCCCTCTTTATCCCGCTTAAAGTCGATGATGCGGTACTTCTGCTTGTTGCCGCCGCCGTGGTGGCGTACGGTGATGCGGCCGTAGCTGTTGCGGCCCGCGTGCTTCTTGAGCACCTCGGTAAGGGCGCGCTCGGGCTTGGCCTTTTTGTCGATCCCCTCGAAGGCGGACACAGTCATGTGACGGCGGGAGGGGGTTGTGGGCTTATAAGTCTTGATCGCCATTTTCTATCTCCTCCTTACACCATACCCTCGAAGAATTCGATGGACTTGGAGTCAGCGGTCAGGGTGACCATGGCCTTTTTCCAGCTGGGCCGGCGGCCGGCGGGACGGGCGCCCATGCGCTTCTCCTTCCCCTGCATGTTCAGGGTGTTCACCTTGGCCACCTTCACGCCGAAGATCTCCTCGATCGCCTTGGCGATCTCAATCTTGTTGGCGGTCTTGGCGACCTCAAAGGTGTAGCGCTTCATCTCGGTCTGCTCCATGGACTGCTCGGTGATGATGGGGCGCTTGATGATATCATAGGCAGTAGTGGCCATTACGCATACACCTCCTCGATGATAGCCAGGGCAGCCTTGTCGATGACCAGCTGCTTGGCGTTGACGATGTCGTAGACGCTGAGGACCTTGGCGGTGGTGGTGACCACGCCGGGAATGTTCCGGGCAGAGAGAACTACGTTCTTGTCCACCTCAGAGGTGATGACCATGGGCTTGCCGGCCTCCAGACTGTTGAGGAAGCTCTGCATGGTCTTTGTCTTCACCTCGTCCAGCTTCAGGCCGTCCACTACCAGCACATTGCCGGCGGCAGCCTTGGCGGACAGGGCAGACTTCAGGGCCAGCCGGCGGGCTTTCTTGTTCAGGCTGGTGCGGTAGCTGCGGGGCTTGGGGGCAAACACGATGCCGCCGTGAGTCCACTGGGGGGCCCGGGTGCTGCCCTGACGGGCGTGGCCGGTGCCCTTCTGGCGCCAGGGTTTCTTGCCGCCGCCGGAGACCTCAGCCCGGGTCAGGGCGCTCTGGGTGCCCTGACGGCAGTTGCCCAGGTGGTTCTTAACCGCCTCATGGACCACGGCCTGGTTGGGCTCGATGCCGAAGATGGCCTCGGAGAGCTCGATCTCGCCGATCTGCTTACCGGCCATATCATAAAGGTTCGCTTTAGGCATGACTCAATCTCTCCTTTCCTTACTTGTTGCGGGCGGAAGCCTTCTGCGGGTTGACACGGGCAGAAGCCTTCTGCGGGTTGACGCGACCGCCCTCGGTGGCGTGCTTCTCGATGAAGGTCTTAACGGTGTTCTTCAGATAGACCACGCCGCCCTTGGGGCCGGGAATGGCGCCCCGAACGGCGATAAGGCCCAGCTCCTCGTCCACCTGGACCACGTCCAGGTTCTGAACGGTGACCTGCACATTGCCCATCTGGCCGGCGCCGTCGCGGCCCTTGGCGATGTGGCCGGGGGTGGTGCCGGGGCCCAGAGAGCCCTGGTGGCGGTGGACAGGGCCGCCGCCGTGGGTGTTGCGCTTGACGGCCGCGCCGTGGCGCTTGACAACGCCCTGGAAGCCGTGGCCCTTGCTGGTGCCGGTCACGTCCACAAAGTCGCCGGCGGCGAAGACGTTGGCGGTGAGGACGTCGCCCACCTCGTACTTGGAGCAGTCCTTCAGCGGGAACTCCTTGAGCACCTTCTTGAACTCGGTGAGGCCGGCCTTCTTCTGGTGGCCCAGCTCAGGCTTGGTGAGCCTGCGCTCGGCGGTCTCCTGGAAACCCAGCTGGATGGCCTCATAGCCGTCCTTCTCGGCGGTCTTCTTCTGCACCACGGTGCAGGGGCCGGCCTGGATCAGGGTGACGGGCACCACCCGGCCGGCTTCATCGAAGATCTGGGTCATGCCGATCTTTTTGCCGATGATCGCTTTCTCCATGGGGATATTTCCTCCTATAAAGGTTATTGGTCAGCGGAGTTGGCTCCCATTGGGCTGGGACCATTGCTCCGGTGACTTGACCCGCCTGTCTCTATATGGGCGACAGGCAGCGGGTACACAGGGTGGGTGCTGTTGTCACGCCTCGGTTCCCTCGCGGCCAGGTCGATAGCTTCTCCGCCTCCAGGCAAACCCATCCGGGGCCTTCGGCCCCTCCTTGGGCTTTGCCCTGCTCTCCGGCGCTATCTCCCCTGCTCGGGAATTCGGCGCTTCTGCTTACAGCTTAATCTCGATCTCCACGCCGGCAGGCAGTTCCAGTCTCATCAGGGCCTCCACCGTCTTGGGGGAAGGCTTGACCACGTCGATGAGGCGCTTGTGGATGCGGCGCTCAAACTGCTCGCGGCTGTCCTTGTACTTGTGGACGGCCCGCAGGATGGTGACCACTTCCTTCTTGGTGGGCAGGGGAATGGGACCGGAGACATTGGCGCCGGTGCGCTTGGCGGTCTCCACGATCTTCTCGGCGCTCTGGTCGATGAGCTGATGGTCATAGGCCTTGAGGCGGATGCGGATCATTTCTTTCTGAGCTGCCATTGGTTGTTTCCTCCTTAGATTCATACGAAGTGATTTTCTTGTCCCTCGCTCCGTACGGTGAGAGTCCCTTCATTTCCACGCTTTCGTGCGTATCATTCCAGACCGCGAAAAAACCGGCGCAAGACAGGCCGGTTTTCTCCGGGCCGGGCGATATACGCCGCGGCACGAAGCTCTCAGCCGCCCGATCAAACGGACATACTCCGCGGAAGTTACCTCATTTTATGAGCAATCTCCCGCATCATCGCAGACTGCGCCCTTTCAGACGCCCCGTTATCATACAACACCCGTCCGTGTGTGTCAAGGGTTTTTTGAAAAAAATTTTGGCGGATTTCCCTGGATTCTCCCCGTGTCCTTTGTCCATTTTGCGCTGCTCTGCCGCTTACGGCAACGGGCCCCGGCTTTTAGCCGGGGCCCGTTGCCTGTGTGTGTTGTAAAAGGAGAGGGAGAAATGGGAGATACATGTTGTAGCCTTGCTACAGTGTTATCATAAAATACAAATGCGGCGATTTCGTGACATCTCCGTGAACTTTTTGTAAATTCCCCCTATGACTCTGTGCCCAGGGTCTGAATCAGCAGATTGCGCAGAGAGATGGCGCTCTGCCGGTTCATCACAATGGAGGCCACAGTATCAGCGGCGGGGGTAGCCACGTTTTCGATTCCCCCTTGGGAATTGACGGTAATGGCGTTCTCCATATATTTATAGGAAATATCCAGGGTGACCTCTAGCAGGTTCCCCTCCTTGTCGGACACCTTGCGCAGTCCAAAAGCGTTGGCGTATTCCGGTCTCATGGTTCCAGTCTCCTTTCCATTATTTTATCCGCGTTCCATTCAGCACCGCTTCCGCCAGCCGCTCCCCCTGGTAGCACACCTTCAGAGAGAAAAAAGGGACGTCTTTCCAAATCAGATCCAGAAAGATGGCGTCTCCCTCCCAGTGTGGGATCTCCAGCAGCTTCTCCCGGGGGAGCCACTCCAGCACTCCCTCGTCGCACTCTTTCAGTGTCCCGGTAAAGCTGTCGGCGGTAAACAGGTGCATGTATTCGGTGGGCCAGCGGTCGGAGACAAAGGTGACAATCCCTCGATACCGGTAATCAGTAAGAGTCAGGCCTGTCTCCTCCTCCGCCTCCCGGAGAAGGCAATCCTCGGGGCTCTCCTTGTCCAGAAATTTCCCTCCGACGCCGATCCACTTGTCCCTGTTCAGGTCGTTTTCCTTTTTGATCCGGTGGAGCATCAGATATTCCTCTCCCCGGCGAATATAGCAAAGTGTTGTGTTTATCATGGTTCAACCAGCTCCACATCTACGGTAAATCTCTCTCCGTTCCGCAGGCAGGTGAGGGTCACCGTGTCTCCCGCGCCCAGCTCCAGCTTCAGCCGGGTCAGATCCTGAATCCCGGTGACAGGCTGGCCGTCGGCCTCTAAAATAATATCGCCGGGCCGCAGGCCCTTGGTCCAGGCGTCACTTTCCTTCTCCACCTCCACCAGCTCCAGGCCGCCGACTTCGGGCACCATGGTGCTGACCTTGAAGCCGAAAATTCCCGCTCTGACCTCCTCCCCGGCAATCAGCCGGTCAGCCACGTACTTCACCCGCCGGGAGGGAATGGCAAAGCCCAGGCTCTCGGCGGAGCCGTCCTCGGTCACAATTTTAATGGTGTTGATCCCGATGACTTGGCCGTACTGGTTGAGCAGGGGGCCTCCGGAGTTGCCGAAGTTGATGGCGGCGCTGGTCTGAATCAGCACCATGGTAATGCCGTCCACCTCAACCGACCGGTCCAGAGCGGAGACGATGCCATCGGTAAAGGTGGCCCGGTAGCCCAGAGAGTCCCCCAGGGCGGCCACCGGCTCGCCGATGCGCAGGCTGTTGGAGTCGCCGAAGCGGGCCGGGGTAAGCCCTTCCGCCGCCACCTTCAGCACGGCGATATCCTCTACCGCGTCAAAGCCCACCAGGCTTGCCGGCAGGATGCGGTTGCTGGGGAGGGTCACCCGCACCTCCTCCGCCCCGGCTACCACGTGGGCATTGGTAATGATATACCCGTCCTCTGTCAGCACCACGCCGCTGCCTGAGCTCCCGTGCCCCCCGGCTGACAGGGAGTCAATGGACACCGCCGAGGGCAGGGCCTGGTCGTATATCTGGGTATAGGTCAGCGCGCTTCCCTGGGCGGGAAGGAGGGACACCGTCACCCCCGTCCCCGTCTCCACTCTGGGTATGGCAGGAGGCGTGTCGTCCAGCACCGTGTCCTGAACCTCTCCCCGATAGGGCGCCTCCCAGTTTCGAATGGCCGCCTTACCGGAAAAGTACTGCTCCAGAAGGGCCGTCGCCAGGCAGATCACACAGATCAGGGTCACCAACCCCATAAACCAGGGCCACCTGTTCCTCCGCCTGGGGCGAAGCACCGGACACTCAGCGGCCCGGCCCGTCGGGATCCGGACAGCCGGCGGCGGCGGGAACGCCTGGCCAGGCCTCTCCCAGCAGCCGCCCTGCCACAGGTCGTCGTTTCGGTTGTCCATAGCAGCACCTCCCATCGAAAATAGACGTGTAGGGGGCGGCCTCCGCGCCGCCCCGTAGGGGGACACGGGGCGGGACAAAGTCCGCCCCTACTGTTTTCACGCCAGAGTCAAGGTAAAGTGGAACTGGGTTACCCCATCCTCGCTGGTCACGTTGATGCTCTCCTTCAGGTTTCCCAAAATAGTCTTGACTATATACAGGCCCAGTCCCACGCCCTCCCTGTCCATGGAGCGGGAGTAATCCGCCTTGTGGAACCTCTCAAAGAGAAGAGGCAGCTCTTCCGGCGGGATAGTGGCCCCCAGGTTTCGGATCACCACCTGGGCTTTTCCGTCCTTTTTGGTAATCTGAACGGTGATGGCGGTGCCCGGCGCGGCGAATTTGGCCGCGTTGTCCAGCAGGTTGTAGCACACCTGTGTAATGGAGTCCGGATCGCCCCACACCATCAGCTTGTCCTCGGGCATCTGCACGTCCACGTCCAGCTGCCGGTCCGTAATTTTCGTCTCCAGGCTGATCAGCACCCTGGACATCACCTCGGTGAGGTCAAAGGTTTCCTGGGCAGTCACGGTACTCTCCGCCAGAGCGTTGAGGCGGCTGAGGTCCAGCATCCGCCGCACCAGGCGGCTAAGGCGCCGGGTCTCCGACACCACAATCTCCAGCGACTCTCTCTCCCTCTCCGGAGGAATGGTGCCGTCCAGAATCCCCTCGGCAAAGCCGGCAATGGTGGTCATGGGAGTTTTCAGCTCATGGGAGACATTTGCGATAAATTCCGAGCGTTGGCTCTCCACCTTCTCCAGGGAGTTGGCCATGGAGTTAAATGCCTCGGCCAGGGCACTCACCTCGTCGCACCGGTCCTCATAGCCGGTGACCCGGATGTCAAACTCCCCCTGTCCAAACTTTCGGGCCGCCTCGGCCATCTCATTGAGGGGGCGGGTCTGGTAGGCGGAGGTGAGGGTACTGGCAATCACAGAGATCAGAAATACCACCACGGCGGAGAAAAAGAAAATGGTAGCGGTGGACGACCACATCTCGCTCAGGTTAGAGGCGCTGGCCGCCACCAGAACCATCCCCTGGGTAACGGTCACCGGGCCGATCTGGTTGGTCACAGGCAGGGCGGAGGTGTAGCGTCTCTCGGAGTAGCGTCCGCCCAGACTGGTCATGCCGCTGTAAAATCCCACATTCTCGTCCATCACCTGGGCGACAATATCCTCTGGGAGCTGTTCATCCTCCTGGGTGTAGAACTGTCTGCCGTCGGTGGAGAACAGGATTTTCCCGCTGCTGTCGGCCACAATAATGTGAGAGTTGGAGATCATGGCGATGGAAGCCATGTAGCTGCTGTAGAACTCGTCCTGCACCTCCAGGGTGAGGTAGCGCCGGTAGTAGGTGGAGGTAAAGCTGGCAATATAGCCCGCGTTTCGAATCACCGAGTCCCGTGTCTCCCCAATGATATACCGGTAGGACAACAGCATAAAGGCCCCGGCCAGCAGCGTGAAGGAGAGCAGCATAATACTCACCATCATGGTCAGCTGGCGGCGGTAGAGGGAACGCATTTGGCTTCACCTCCTGAGAAAATACTTGTAGGGGCCGACGACCTCGGCGGCCCGCCTGTTAAAGCTGCGGTGTTGGCTGAAACGTCTCGCCCTGGGCGCAGATCTTACCCCGCCGTCCCCAACTCAAATTTATACCCCACGCCCCACACAGTCTTCAGCCGCCACTGGTCGCTGACGCCCTCCAGCTTCTCCCGCAGACGCTTGATGTGGACGTCCACCGTGCGGCTGTCGCCGAAGTAGTCAAAGCCCCATACCTCGTCCAGCAGCTGGTTTCGGGTAAACACCCGGTTGGGGGAGGAGGCCAGGTGGAACAGCAGCTCCAGCTCCTTGGGGGGCGTGTCCACCCGCTGGCCGTCCACCAGCAGCTCGTAGGAATCCAGGTTGATCACCAGCTTGTCAAAGGACAGCTTTTTTTCTCCCGTCTCCTCCTCCACGCCGCTGCGGCGCAGCACGGCGTGGATGCGAGCCAGTACCTCCTTCATCTCAAAGGGCTTTACGATGTAGTCGTCCGCCCCCTGTTCCAGGCCGGACACCTTGTCCTCTGTCTCTCCCTTGGCGGTCAGCATGATTACCGGGGTCTTGTCCCCCTCCCGGATCTTTTTCAGCACGGACCAGCCGTCCATAATGGGCAGCATAATGTCCAGCAGCACCAGATCGGGCTGGAAGGAGCGGAACAGCTCCACTCCCTTTCCGCCGTCCTTGGCCACATGGGTCTCGAAGCCCTCTTTCTCCAAGTAGAGGTGGAGCAGCTCTGCGATGTTGGCGTCATCCTCGACGATCAGGACTTTTTTCGGCATAAAACGGCACCTCGCTTTTATATAAACGTATATGTTAGAAGGGTGCGACGACTCGGCGCGCCGGGGTCGTCGCGCCCTTCACGGCGTCTCTCTATATCGTGTCGTCTCTATTATAGCGCAAAAAAGGAGGCTTGGGTGAATAATCTGTAAATTAGGGCGTTTTTCTTCCCTCCACATAGGAGTGATCCACCTGGATCACCGGAAAATACCGGTCGGACAGCTGCTTGATGCGCTGAGTCAGCTCTCCCCGCACCTGCGCGTCGGACAGGCAGAAACCATAGGGGGCCACCACGTCAAACAGAAGGTTGGTGTGGATGGGGCCAGCGGTAATACGGAAGTCGTGAATGGTGAGACAGGGGTCCAGGTCGCGGGCCAGCTGCGCCACCTGTTGGCGCAGGGCCTCGGTGCGCCCGTCCCGCACCACCGGGTCCATATGGATGGAGGTCTCGATGTGGTGTTTGGCCTTCAGCTCTCTCTCAATATGGTCGATCACGTCGTGGATCTCCAGCAGGTCGCCATCGGCGGGCACTTCGGCGTGGAGGGACATCATGGCCCGACCGGGACCATAGTCGTGGTAGACCAAGTCATGGATGCCCAGGATGTAGTCGTGACCCAAAACGATGCGGTCGATATCGGCGGCCAGCTCGGGGTCCATGGGCCGGCCCAACAGGGGGTCGATGGTCTCCTTGGCGGCCCCCCAGCCGGTCCGCAGAATAAACAGGGCCACAGCCAGCCCCAGCCAGCCGTCCAGGGGCAGGCGCAGGAAATGTCCAACGGTCAGTCCCAGCAGCAAAGTGCCTGTGGCGGCGCAGTCAGACAGAGAGTCGGCGGCAGTGGCGGCCAGGGCCGGGGACTGGATGGCTTTGGACAGCCCCCGATTAAAGAAGAACATCCACAGCTTCACCCCGATGGAGGCGGCCAGAATACCCGCCGACACAACGGAAAAATCCACCGATTCCGGACGGAGGATTTTTTCCGCTGACGATTTGGCCAGCTCCAGTCCTACCAGCAGAATCAGCATGGATACTGCCAGTCCGGCCAGATACTCCATCCGGCCGTGGCCAAAGGGGTGCTCCTCATCCGCCTCCCGTCCGGCCAGACGAAAGCCCACCAGGGTCACCACCGAGGAGGCCGCGTCAGACAGATTGTTAAAGGCGTCGGCAGTGACGGCGATGGAGGCCGTGAGAAGGCCAGCCGCCAGCTTGCTCAGGAAGAGAAGCAGATTCAAAGCAATGCCGATCCCGCCGGACCGTACACCGCACCGCCTGCGGGTGTCGGGGTCCTGAGGGTCCCCGCCCCGAAGACAAAAACGGATAAAAAAGTCCACGAAAAGAACCCACCTCACAGTAGAAAAATTGAAAGGCCACATAATATTTCTGGTCTTATAATCTTTTTATTTTCTCATATATCTTCTTTTCTGTCAAGAAAAGATTCCGATAAGAATTTAAAAAAAGAAATGTTCTATGCAAAAAACAAGAACCGTGTACAGTTTAAAATCAGTTGTCCTTTTATGACGGACAAATTGTTTTTTGGCGCCCCCTTGTGCAAAAAGACGAATCAATCATAGCTCACGAAACTCCATCTTGTCAATGTGCTTGCTTTTTGGATAAAGCTATGCTACAATAGCCAAACTGCGTCCTCATTCTCGGGGAGAGCGTGCAAATAGCGCGGAAGGGAGGAGAGAGAACCGCTTTAAACTGTACGCCGCAGAAACACACGAGGACATACATTTTGAAAGCTTGAAGGAGAGAAATCAATGGCAAAAAACAAAGACATCCAGAAGGTCAGCATGTATGACCGCTGGCTCAACGGCATCGAGGCCGTGGGCAACAAGCTGCCCCACCCCGTGGCTCTGTTCGGAATTTTCTGTCTGTTCATCATCGTCATCTCCGCCATCTGCGCCGCTCTGGGCGTATCCGCCACCGGCAAGCTGATTGCCAACAATGAGCTGGCAGAGACCACCGTCACCGCCGTCAGCCTGCTGACCAAGGACGGCCTGGCCTACATTTTCTCCCACGCGGTGAGCAACTTCACCTCCTACGCCCCTCTGGGCATGGTGCTGGTTGCCATGCTGGGCGTGGGCGTGGCCGAGCAGTCCGGCCTGATCAACGCCCTGCTGAAGCAGACCGTGAAGGCCACCCCCAAGTCCCTGATCACCCCCGTGGTGGTCTTCCTGGGCGTTATGTCCAACATCGCCTCTGACGCGGGCTACGTGGTGCTGATCCCCCTGGGCGCCATGGTCTTCCGGGCCTACGGCCGTCACCCCATGGCCGGCCTGGCGGCCGCCTTCGCCGGCGTGTCCGGCGGCTTCTCCGCCAACCTGCTGGTGGGCACCACCGACCCCCTGCTGGCCGGCATCACCCAGACCGCCGTGTCCATCATCGACCCCAACTACCATGTTCAGGTGATGGGCAACTACTGGTTTATGTTCGTCTCCACTTTCCTCATCACCATTGTGGGCACCTTTGTCACCGACAAAATCGTGGAGCCCCGGCTGGAGGCCTTTAGCGGTGAGCTGCTGGGCGAGGAGGACGCCTCCCTGACCACCATCACCGGCGCCGAGCGCAAGGGCCTGCGCCGGGCCGGCATCACCGCCCTGATCTTTGTGATTATCGTTGTGGCCTGCTGCATCCCCGCCAACTCCTTCTTCCGGAATGTGAACGGCGCTCTGCTGGGCCGTCCCGCCTCTCCCCTGATCGAGGGCATCGTGGTCCTCATCGCCCTGCTGTTCTTCCTGCCCGCCGTGGCCTTTGGCAAGACTGTGGGCACCTTTAAGAACCACCGCGAGGTGTGCAACGCCATGGCCAAGTCCATGTCCACCATGGGCTCCTTCCTGGCCCTTGCCTTTGTCTCCTCTCAGTTCATCCAGTACTTCAACTACACCAAGCTGGGCACCATCATCGCTCTGAACGGCGCCAACTTCCTGGACTCCATCGACATCGGCCTCATCCCGCTGATGGTCATCTTCGTGCTGTTCTCCGCGTTCATGAACCTGTTCATGGGCTCCGCCTCCGCCAAGTGGAACATCCTGGCCCCGGTGTTTGTCCCCATGTTCATGCTGCTGGGCTACAGCCCCGAGCTGTCCCAGCTGGCCTACCGCATCGGCGACTCCTGCACCAATGTCATCACCCCGCTGATGACCTACTTCGCCGTCATCGTGGTCTTTGCCCAGCGCTATGACAAGAAGGCCGGCATCGGCACCATCACCGCCACTATGCTGCCCTACTCCATCGCCTTCCTGTTCTTCTGGACCGTTATGCTCATCATCTGGCTGGCCATCAGCCAGGCCACCGGCGGCTTCCCGCCCATTGGTATCGACACCGGCCTGTTCTATACTCTTGGCGGTTAACCATTTCGCGCCCCAGGGCGGCCCTCTGGGCCGCCCTTTTTAAATGATGATAAGGAGGTCATTCCCATGATTAACAAAGAACGCCTGCTCAGCACCTTTTTAGACTATGTCCAGATCGACAGCGAGAGTACCCACGAGGGGGCCATCGCCGCCCGGGTGGCGGAGGACCTGAAGGCCATCGGCTGTCAGATCTCAGTAGACGACAGCGCCGCCAAAACGGGCAGTGAGACAGGCAATCTGTATGCTGTCCTCCCCGGCAGCATGGAAGAGGAACCCATCCTCTTCGCCGCCCACATGGACACGGTGGTCCCCGGCGTAGGGGTAAAGCCTGTGATTGAGAACGGCGTCATCCGCAGCAGCGGCGACACCGTCCTGGGCGGAGACGACAAATCCGGCATCGCCGCCATTGTGGAGGCCCTGCGCACCATCGTGGAAAACAACCTGCCCCACCCCACCATCGAGGCCCTGTTCACCGTCTGTGAGGAGGTGGGCCTGCGGGGCTCCCGCAATATGGACTACAGCCGCATCACCGCCAAAAAGGCCGCCGTGCTGGATAGCAGCGGCGACGCCGGCAAGATCATCGTCGCCGCTCCGGGGCAGTACAAGCTGAACGCCGCCGTCATCGGCCGCCGGGCCCACGCCGGCGTGGCCCCCGAGGAGGGCATCAGCGCCATCCAAGTCCTCTGCGAGGCCGTTTCCAACATGAAGCTGCTTCGTATTGACGAGGAGACCACCGCCAACATCGGGACTATCTCCGCCCAGTACGCCACCAACATTGTCCCTGAGAGAGCGGAGCTGGTGGGCGAGTGCCGCAGCCGCCGGGACGACAAGCTGGAGGCCCAGGGCAGACACATGATGGACTGTCTCCAGGCCGCCTGCGACAAATTTGGGGCCACTCTTGAGGGCGGCCTGACCAAGGCCTACAGCGCCTACTCCTATACGGAGGACGACCCCTTTGTTCAGGAACTGATGGCCGCCTGCCGCAAGGCAGGTCTGGAGCCCACTCTGGCCGCCAGCGGCGGCGGCAGCGACGCCAACAATATGAGTACCCACGGCCTGAAAGCACTGGTACTGGGCACCGGCATGGCCAAGGTCCATACCGTTCAGGAGGAAATCACCGTTAAAAATCTGGAGGACACCGCCGCCCTAGTGCTGGCCATCGCCGCCAAATAAGACGGACAAATGAGAGGATAGGAAAATCGTACGCAAATGTTCACAAAAAGTTCATCGCCGCGTCATGATTTAGCCGCATTCATATTTTATGATGATACCGTAGTCAAGTGAATGAAATGTATCTCCTTTCTCTCTCCTTTACAACACACAGGCAAAACGTCCCGGTTAATCGCCGGGGCGTTTTGCCGTTTATAGAGAGAAAAACCCGCGGCCCGTCGGGCCGCGGGTTTTATTCAGCTGTGGTAGCCGTCCGCTTTGGCAATGTTCATATCCTTCAGTGTCAGGTCCCGGTCGTAGGGGTTGATCAGCTGGTTGACAGTCTCCAGTGTCTTCTCCGGGTCCAGCTCATAGCAGTATTTGTACCCCCGGTATTTTCCAAAACCGTTGCCCTCCAAGGTGGCCGTCTCTACGGCGGAGGAGGGGTCCAGGTTAACGGCCTGTCCTGCAAAATACATCATGTTGTCCAGCGACAGGTCGGTGGACACATTCTTGTTAAAGATCTCCACAAAACCCTTTATTTTGGTAATATTGTTCCAGGACAGCACCTTTTTGGCCAGCGCCACCAGCAGCTTCTGCTGGGTCTGGGTGCGCCCGGTGTCTGAGTAGCCGCTGCCGTCGTTGTTCTTCCGGAAACGGGCCACCTCCATGGCCTGCTGGCCGCTCAGCTTCCGCTGCCCCTCCTTGTAGTGGATGGACAGGTCCTGATAGGGGTCGTCGTAGTCCATGTCGCAGGGGATGTAGAAGTCCACCCCGCCCAAGTAATCCACCAGGGTGATAAAACCCCCGATGTTCACCTTCACATAGCCGTCAATGGGAATACCCAGCATCTCAGACACATCCTCTACCCGCTGCTCCACGCCTCCCTTGCCATAGACCAGGTGGGGGTTTCCGCTCTCCCGGGCCACCAGGGTGTCTCTGGGAATGGATACCACCCCCACAGTCTGCTTCACTGTGTCGTAGCACATCACCATCATGGTGTCAGTGCGGTAACCCTCTTTGTCCGTAGCGGCCAGGAAGATGGTGTATACCCCCTCCCGGCGCTTCAAAGCGGGCTCCACGGCGGCGTCGCCCGTCGTTCCCGTCGTGCCGGCGTCCGCGCTGAAATTGGGGCCCAGCGCCTGCCCTGTTCCGTTCTGAGGGGGCTTTGGCGGTTGCTTCTGCTCCGGGGCCCGAACGATCAGGGAAACGCCAATATAAACCGCCACAATAAGGGCGGAGAGGATTACAATTGCCTTGTAAAAACCCATAGCCACCGACGCTGCTCCGCCCCGTTTGGCCTTTTTCTGCCGCCGGGATGGCGCGGCACGTCTGGGGGCGGCGCGCCGCAAAGGCGGATCATCCCGATAATCCGACCGCCGTCGGCGCACGTTCATATATCTCTCTTCCACCGGGTTCCCTCCCCAGAAAGTCGTTCTTTTCCAGTATAATCATTCCGACCTTTTTCGGCAAGGGGAAAACACCGCAATTCATAAAAAATTAAGAATTATGTAACCTTGAGCAGCCCGTCCTTCCGGACGGGCCACCCTATCGTTACATAGTTTCTTCCACCATTTCCCACACCTGTCGGGCGGTCAGGCCGTCGCAGCGGTAGGAGACCAGCGTCCCGTCAGAGTGGAGAACATCAAAGGAGTAGGTCATCCCGCCGGTGTCATGCTCCCGGCCTCTGGCCTCTACGATGGCCAGAGACATGTCCTCCGCCCGGAAGGCGGGGGCGTTCACTGTCTCCCAGTATTTCTCAGGCACGCTGTCGCACCAGGGGATGGGGTAGAGTCTCAGGTCATAGGTCTCCGGTTCATCGGGAGACGTGAGGTGATAGGGATAGGTTCCGTCCCGGTAGACGCACACCTCTACGTTGTCATACTCCCGGCTCCAGCGGACGAAGAGAATATTTCGCGTGCCCTCCTGATAGCTGAGGCGGCCATAGAACTCCTTGTTCCCGGCATAAGTGCTGTAGCCCTCCGGCTCGGAGGTGGGCAGATAGGGGGCAAAGTCCGATTCTTCCCGGGCCTGTGCCAGGGTGGAAAACTCCTCCTCCCGCCAGGCGGGGACGCTTTCGGCTGTTTTCAGGTGGTCCAGGTACAGCCCGCCGGCCTCTATCAGGGCCTGGCGGACAAAAAACGTGTTGAACAAAGCCTCTCTCTCCAGGCTGCCGCCGTTATTCCAGGCGTTGTTCCAGTTCTTAAACCGGACGCCGATATCGTTTTGGGTCATAAACTCGCTGCCGCAGATATAGTCCGTGATATCGTCGCCGTCCCGGTCGTAGGCCTGACTCCAGCCGACAATCTCCACACCGTTGAACTCGCTGAGCCCGTCCCCTCGGTTCAGGTCAATACAGCAGGTGATGGGCAGCGTCCCCAGGCGCAGCTCCAGCTCAAAGCCAGCCCGCCCCTTTTCCCCCCAGAGGGTCAGCTCCATCAGTTGTCCCTGACCGTCGTACCAGGCATAGCCGTGAAGGGTGTAGCCGTCCCAAAACAGCGTCCAGGGCAGGTCGGCCTGTTCCGCTTCTGGTTTTCCATCGAGGCCCCAGAAGATGTCCTGAATCTCCTCCTTTGTCAGGTCCACGGTAAAGCTCCCCGGGGCATAGACACGGGAGACGTCTGCCTGGAGCCAGTCCGAGATATCCTGGTAGTTGATAGCGGGAATCATGGGGGGCATCAGACTTTCGCCATATATTAACGGGCTGTCCACCACAAACAGGTCGCCCGGCCCCACCACATCTGTCTCCCCGGGCAGAGGGTCATAGTCGGCGGCAAACTGGCCGGAACTCTGCCCCGGACCGAGAGCCGTTTGGGACTGGAGGGCCAGCTTCCACACCCCCATGCCGACAATCAGGACGGCGCAGGCGGCCAGTGCTCCGTATGTGATCCAGGGACGGACGGACTTTTTCTCCGGTTCCAAATTCAGCATTTTTTCGTGGGCCGCCGGAGAAATTTCCTGCCGGTCCATATACGAATTGTAATGTTTCATTGAAATTCTCCTTTTTGTTGCAGCAGCTTTCGCAGCCTCTCCCGGGCCCGGTACAGCCGGGAGCGCACTGTCCCCGGGCGGCAGGAAAGCATCCGGGCGATCTCGTCGGTGCTGTACCCCTCGTAATAGTGCAGATGGATGACCGCACGGTCCTCCGGCGGGAGAGAGAACAACTCCTCCAATTCCTCTCTCTCCTCCGGGCCGGGGGCGGGGAGGGTGCCGGGCAGGGGACCCTCCCTCCTCCAGGCCAGCCGCAGGCGGCTCTTGCAGCCGTTCACCAGCACCCGCGTCAGCCATGCGGAGGGGTTCTCCAGGTCCGCCGGAGCCTTTTCCAGATACCGGACAAAGGCGTCCTGTACCGCGTCCTCCGCCTCGTGGGGGTCCCCCAGAATGGCCAGAGCGGCCCGGTACAGGCGGTTTTCATTTTCTGTGACAAGGCGTTCCCAATCCACCGGCCGGTTGGATGTTCGGAACATAGGGCCACCTCCTTTCACTCATATAGACGCGTCAGAAGGGCAGATTGCTGCAAGCAAAAAGAAAAAGCTTCCTCCGTGTGGGAGGAAGCCTCTTTCACTCAAAAAATCATATCCCGCGAAATTTCCGCCAGGGAGTGGACACCGCACATGGCCATGGTGTCGGCCAGCTCAGCCTTGAGTTTGTCGGTGAGCACCTGGACGCCCTCGGCTCCGCCGCCATAGACGGCGGTGACATAGGGCCGGGCCAAAATGCAGGCGTCAGCCCCCAGGGCCAGGGCCTTGCAAACGTCCACGCCAGACCGAATGCCGCCGTCCACCATAATCACCATTTGCCCCTTCACCACCTCAGCGATGGCGGGGAGGACCTCGGCGGTGGCGGGGACGCCGTCCTGCACACGGCCGCCGTGGTTGGACACCACGATGCCCGCCGCCCCGGCCTCCAGGGCCTTTTTAGCGCCCCGCACGGTCATAATCCCCTTGAGAATAAAGGGCACGCTGGCATATTCGATGACCTCCCGCAGCTCGGCCACCGTCTTGGAGCCGGCGGGAGGATTGAGACCCTTGAGGAAGGGCAGGCCGGCGGCGTCGATGTCCATGGCGAACATCTGGGCGCCGGAGGCTTTGCCCTGGTCCAGCTTGGCGAAAAGGGTGTCCCGGTCCCAGGGTTTCACAGTGGGGATACCCTTGCCGCCGTTTTGGCCGATGGCCTTGGCGGCGGCGGCAAAGACGGCGGGATCGGTACCGTCGCCGGTAAAGGCGGCGATGCCGGCCTGGGCGCAGGCAGGGACCAAAATCTCATTGTACCCCTGGTCCGTGAGTCTGTCGCCGTAGTGGAGTCTCACCGCCCCCACCGGTCCGGCGAAAACAGGCAGGTCATAGGTCTGTCCAAATAGGGTAAACCGGGTGTCCACCGGGCCATTGGCGCAGATGGTGTCCATATTCAGGCACACCTCCTGCCATGCGTCGTAATTTCGGGCGGCCACGGTGCCGGTCCCCTTGGCGCCCGGACCAGGCATGGTGTTTTTGCAGGCCCGGCCGTTGCACACCGGGCAGGCCTTGCAATACGGGCCGCTGCATGTTCGGGCGGCCTCTAAAACTTCCTGATAGGTCATTGTGACCCCTCCTTACCTCTCTATCCCTGACACCGGGCCGCCCTTTCGGACGCCCGGTCTCTTCAGCCGCCCTGAAAGGCGCGAATAGCGTCCGCAGTCTGCTGGTAGTCCGCCTTCACCTTGGACAGCAGCTGTGCGGCCAGGTCATAGTCCTTGGTGCGCAGCGCCTCCGTAATGGCGTGGCTGGATTGATACAGCTTGGTAAAGCTGAGATTCTGGGATACGCCCTTCAAGGTGTGGGCGGCCCGGAACGCATCGTCGTAGTTCTCCGCCTTCAGGGAATCCTCCAACTGCTGAAAGGATTGATCAGACAAAAACTTCCCCACAAAACGCTGTACCAGCGCGTCGCTGTACAGTCGGCCCAGCACCTCCTGGTAATCGCCCTCCAAAGAGGCGTAACACTCCTGAATGGTCATTGCGCATCCTCCTTTTTCTCGCGTTCCTCCACCTTGCCGATCGCGCCGGTATACTGCGGCGGGTCCTCAGAGGACCACATGGCCCGGCCGGTGATATGGACAGGCCGTTTGCTGCCGTCCAAAATTACCTCGCAGTCAAACTCCACCTCTGGCGCTTCGGGCGTGGTGCCCTGAAGCAGCTGGGCCAGTTCCGCCAGCAGGTCCAGGTCCATCAGGGACTTCACCTGCTCGTTGTGATAGGGGTCCACCGTTGTCTCCTCCAGCCCGGTGCGCTGTGCTCCCAGCGGGGAGAGGGTGAGCATGGGGGGCGTAGTGGTGTATTCAAACAGAATCTGCTGCGACACGGCAGTAAAGAAGCGGTGAATGGTCCTTTCCTGCTCCAGCACCCGCAGGGTGCGGTCTGCGGCGGAAAGCTCCTCATACTCCATCAGCTCCGCCGCCGTGTTCTCCATAGCCCGCTGGTCGCCCTTGGTGATGGTGTCCACCGCCATCTCCCGCTGAATCACGTCGCTGCTCTCCACCAGGCACTCCAGCAGCAGCGGCTGGAAAGCCCCGCACTCCCCGTTGAGAATCATGGATAGGGCCTTTTCATGGGAGTGGGCCGGCTTATAGACCCGCACGCTGGTCAGTGCGTCATACACGTCGGCCAGAGAAACCACCTGGGCGGAGATGGGGATATCCTCCCCTACCAGCTTATCCGGATAGCCCCGGCCGTCGTAGCGCTCGTGGTGCCAGCGGCAGATTTCATAGGCGTATTTCACCAGCGGTTCGTCCTGGAAGGGCACTCCCTTCATCATATCCGCGCCCATCTGGGAGTGGCCTTTCATAATGGCGAACTCCTCGTCGGTAAATCTGCCCGGCTTGTTGAGTATCTCGCTGGGAATGCAGATCTTGCCCACGTCGTGCAGGGTGGAGGCGTTGCTGATCAGGTTGATGGTCTCCCGATCCAGCTGATATTTGTTCGTTTTGCGCATCAGGCTTTTCAGCAGAATCTCCGTCATAGTCTGGATATGGAGAACATGCAGGCCGCTCTCCTCGTTCCGGAACTCCACGATGTGGCTGAGGATGGAGATCATCAGGTTGTTGATTTTCTCCTTCTGATAGATCTGCTCATTCACCATGGCCGCCAGACGGCGCTGTTTGGCGTAGAGCATGATCGTGTTGATCACCCGTCGGCGGACCACCATCATATCAAAGGGACGGCTTATGTAGTCGGTGACGCCCATGTCGTAGGCCCGTTCAATAAAGGCGTGGGTACTCTCCGCCGAAATCATGATCACAGGTACGCTGTCGATCCAGTTGTACTGGTTCATGGCGGACAGTACGCCGAAGCCGTCCAGGTTGGGCATTACAATATCCAGAAGGACCAGAGAAATTTCCTGTTCCTTCTGCTGGAGAACGGCCACTGCCTGCAGGCCGTCCTCCGCCTCAATAATATCGTAGGACTCCTCAAGCATGGAGCGCAGGATGGAACGATTCATCTCCGAGTCGTCGGCTACCAAAATAGTATAACGTTGCTCTCTCTTTTGAGCCATGGGTTCACTCACCTTCCGTCGGTCTTATATTCCGGGCGCGGTCGCGCCGCAGCATTAGTTTGGTCAATGTGATACACAGCTGTTCGATGTTGATGGGCTTGGCCAGATGGGCGTCCATGCCCGCCTGGGCGGTGCGGGTAATGTCCTCTGCAAAGGCGTTGGCCGTCAGCGCCACAATGGGCACTGTCCTGGCATCGGGCCGGTCCAGGGCCCGAATGGCCTTGGTGGACTCGCAGCCGTCCATTTCGGGCATCTGCATATCCATCAAAACCGCGTCGAAGAAACCGGGCTTGGAACTTTGGAAGGCCTCCAGGGCCTTGCGCCCGTCCTTTGCCGGCGTCACCTTGGCGCCCCGCATCTGGAGAAGCTCGGTGGCAATCTCCATATTCAGGAAGTTGTCCTCCGCAAGAAGGATGTTGCGTCCCTCCAGCTGAGCCGACTCCCCGGTCTCCTCCTCCACAACCGGCTGGATCTGCTCGCCCACGTCAAAGGGCAGGGTAACCGAGAAGGTGGTGCCCTTGCCCAGGGCGCTGGTCACGGCAATCTGACCGCCCATGCGGGTAACCAGATTTTTTACAATAGGCATTCCCAGTCCGGTACCCATTACCTCCTTCGCTCCGAAGCGGACCTCCCTCTCGTAGGGGTCGAAGAGCTTGGGGAGAAACTCCTCTGACATGCCGGTGCCACTGTCCTCCACCACAAAGAGGTAGTTATTTCGCTTTCCCTCGTCCATCTGACGCAGAGAAACAGAGATGCGATCCCCCTCTCTGGTAAACTTTATGGCGTTGGACACCAGGTTGTTGATGACCTGCCCCAACCGGGCGGGATCGCCCTTGATCAGATTGTCCTTGATGTCGATGGACAGCTCAAACGTCTTGTTGCGGGCCTGAGCCTGGGCCTGGAAGGGCGAGGTCCATGTCTCCATGGACGAGCGCAGGTCAAAGGTCTTGATCTCCATAGACACGTTGCCCTGCTCCAGCCGGGAGATCTCCAAAATATCATTGATCAAGGCCAGCAGCTGCTGGCTGGCGGCGCCTATCTTGTTCAGGTAGTCCCGGTTTTTCTCCGGTCCGCAGTCAGACTGGAGGGCCAGACTCGTCATACCAATAATGATATTCAGCGGGGTGCGCATGTCGTGGCTCATCACAGAGAAGAACTGCTGCTGGGACTTCTCGCTCTGTTCTGCGGCGGACAGGGCCCCCTTCAGCAGTCTCACCTGCCGCTGCTGCTCCTCCTTCTCGTTCTCCACATCCCGGAAGCAGATTACCACCTCGCCCGGGATCCTATCCGGGTCGGTGAGCATGCGCACACTGATCCAGCGTTCCTCATCTTCAAACTTCCGCAAAAACTCGCCGCCGAAATCCCGGGTTCCCTGCTCCACCAGCTGTCTGATGTTCTCCAGGGCAAAATTCCGGACAAAGTCCTCCGAGGTCCACTCGTCCAGGGCGGTGGCAATCACCTTCAGCAGCTCGCTGTACTCGCCGGTCATGCCTTCCATCCTCTCCCGCACGTAGGGGGAGGGCTTTGTCATCTCAAAGATACCCGTTACAATATTCACGCGGTAGAAGGCGTAGTAGATATCCCCCATCACCTGCATCGTCTCGGCGGTGCGTTTGGCCGTTTTGCTCAGCTTCCGGTCCCGCAGCCACATGCCCATGGCGATGCCCAAAAACAGCACCAAGGCTACGCCGTAGCACACCAGGATATTCTGCACCCCCTGGAGCAGCGTCTCATAGGGGACTGTAAGAATACACAGCCAATTATTTTCAGCGTGCTGGTAGTATAGCCCTCGGGTCAGCTTCTGCATGCCTATAATCTCGTTGTCTTTGCCGTCCAGCTCCCCTTGGTTGACCCGGTCAAACAGGTCTTTGGTATAAGCCTGAAGTTCCTCCTCCGTAGACTCAAAGGGAATGTTGTAGTACAGCAGACTGCCACGGTTGTCCAGCACATAGTACGCGCCGCCCGCCGGCAGCTCCTGAACGGTGTGGTCGGCCCGGAAGTGCTTCAGAGGCACATCAAAGGCAATAGCATTGTCGCTCCCGCTGGCGGAGACGGCCACGGTGACCACCATCTCGCCGCCATAAGCGTCGCTGGCGTAGGCGTCGGTATAGATCACCCTGCCCTCCGCCGCCATGGCCTGCTGATACCACGACTGGCTCTTGTAATCGTAGTCCCAGTCCCGGACCCCTCCGGTAGAGATGACCTGTCCGTCCAGCACGGCGTAGATATCCAGGTCGCTGGTGCTGAGCAGGGCGGTACTCTTTCCCAAATAGTCCACCAGCCACTCTTCAAACTCCTCCGAGCCCACTCCCTGCTTGTCCATATCCTCCAGATAGAACATGGCCATTGTCAGGATGCGGTCATACTCGCTGAGCTGACTGTTCTCATCGTTGGCATAACTGGTGACCAGATTTTTCCCCATGGACCTGGCGCTGTCCAGCAGCAGCCCCCGGCTCATAATCATGCCAGCCGCAGCCACCACCACAAACAGCGCCAAAATCCAAAGGATCCGCCAGCTGCTCCACTGGTTGGGCGAGCCCTTTACCTTGTTATGTCGCATATTGTTCACTCCTTGCCTGGTCAGGCCCCGGCTGGCAAATAAAGCCGTTCTTTCAGCTTAAATGGGCAGACAGTCATACAGGATGTAGTATAGCATATTCCGTCCTTTGTGTAAAGATACTTTGCTAAAATTCCGGTCCTCCACTTGCCAAGCGGAATAAAAGGCATTATAATAAGGAACGCCTTACCTGACACCGGGGAGGCCAACAATTCTGCACGATTTGGAGAGGATATCTATGGAACGCACCACTATCGCCGCCATTTTCGCCGACCAAGAGAACCTGGGCGGACAGACCGTCACCGTAATGGGCTGGGCCCGGACTATCCGCGATATGAAGACCTTCGGCTTTATTGAGCTCAACGACGGTTCCTGCTTCAAGAACCTCCAGGCTGTCATGGACGCCAACGTCCTGGACAACTACAGGGAGATCGCCGGTCAGAACGTGGGCGCCGCTCTCATCGTCAGGGGCGAGGTGGTTCTCACCCCCGGAGCCAAACAGCCTCTGGAGCTGAAGGCGGCCTCCATCGCGGTGGAGGGTCCCTCCACGCCGGACTATCCCCTTCAGAAAAAGCGCCACAGCATAGAGTATCTGCGCACCATCCAGCATCTGCGCCCCCGGACCAACCTGTTCTCCGCCGCCTTTCGGGTGCGGAGTGTGGCTGCCCACGCTATCCACTGTTTTTTCCAGGACCGGGGCTTTGTCTATGTCCACACCCCCCTCATCACCGGCAGCGACTGTGAGGGAGCCGGCGAGATGTTCCAGGTGACCACCCTGGATCTGAACAATCCCCCCCGCACGCCCGACGGGCAGATCGACTACTCCAGGGACTTCTTCGGCAAGCAGACCAGTCTCACTGTATCCGGTCAGCTCAACGCCGAGAACTTCGCCATGGCCTTCGGCAACGTGTACACCTTCGGCCCCACGTTCCGGGCGGAGAACTCCAACACCCAGCGCCACGCCGCTGAATTCTGGATGATCGAACCTGAGATGGCCTTCGCCGACTTGGGCGACTATATGGACACCGCCGAGGCCATGATCAAATATATCATCAAGACGGTGCTGGAAAAGTGCCCAGATGAGATTAACTTCTTCAACTCCTTCGTGGACAAGGGTCTGAAGGAGAGGTTGGAGCACGTGGCCTCCTCCGACTTTGGCCGTGTGAGCTACACCGAGGCGGTGGAGATCCTGAAGAAAAACAATGACCAGTTTGACTTTAAGGTGGACTGGGGAGCCGACCTGCAGACCGAGCACGAGCGTTATCTCACCGAGAAGGTGTTCAAGCGCCCCGTTTTTGTCACCGACTACCCCAAGGAAATCAAGGCCTTCTATATGCGCCTCAACGACGACGGAAAAACCGTTGCCGCCGCCGACTGCCTGGTACCCGGCATTGGGGAGATTATCGGAGGCAGTCAGCGCGAGGAGCGGCTGGAGTTGCTGGAGGGCCGCATCAGAGAGTTGGGCATGGACCCCAAGGACTACTGGTGGTACTGCGACCTGCGGCGTTATGGCTCCTGCCGCCACGCCGGTTACGGCCTGGGCTTCGAGCGCATGGTGATGTACCTCACCGGCATCAGCAACATCCGCGATACCCTGCCCCATCCCCGCACCGTGGGCAATGCGGAGTTCTGATGAAGTCGGAGCTGCAAAAAATCCCCGGCGTGGGCCCCAGCATGGCCCGGCGCCTGGAGAACATCGGCTGTCCCACCCTGCAGTCCCTCAAGGGACAGGATCCCGAGGAGCTCTACCACCGTGACTGTCTGGTCCATGGCTGTCAGGTGGACCGGTGCGTTCTCTATGTCTACCGCCTGGCAGTCCACTATGCTGAGCACGGCGCGTGTCCGCCGGATAAGGGGAATTGGTGGGATTGGAAGGACTAAACATAAGGTCTGCCGTTAGAATACGGCAGACCTTGGACTGTCTAAAACACCCCTCAGCGCAACCGCGCTGAGGGGTGTTTTATCCCCAATCGTGGCGGCTTGTACTTAATCCGTTGGCATAAAAGGTTTTTACTATCCGTTCAATCTTCTCAAAGCACTCAGGATCATCTAACGTTTCATCGTCTAAAATTTTCTGTATTTGTGTCAAAATATGCAACGCATCACCTTCAATTTCCGTTGCGACCTCGCCGGGATGTTCTTTTCTCAGGTAGTCTAACACCTTCCAGCCGATCGCACGGGCGTACAGTTCATCTTGAATCGAAATAGTCATACACTTCACCTCAAACGCCATAATACCCGATATTTCGGGAATATTCAAGACCCTATGCGCAAAATATAATGGGAAATCACAGGGAGGTGTTTCTTGTGATTTCCTATGACCCCATGTGGGAGACGATGCGAAGGAAAAATATCACAACCTATAGCCTCATTAAAAAATATAATTTCAGTAAAGGAACGTTGGATTCCTTGAAGCAGGGCCGAAATATCTCCACCATGACCCTGAATGATATTTGTCGAATTTTAGATTGCAGGGTAGAAGAGGTTTTACTCTATATTCCAGATAAAGAATAGGCTTGCCTGCGTCAGCGGCAAGCCTGTTTTTTCATATTACCAGATTGTGAAGCTTCTCCCCGGCCAGATAGCGCCGCAGATTCTCCTGGGCCATCTCCACGCATTTTCGGCGGGTGATCTCCAGCCGCATCCCCCCGGCCACGTGGGGGGTGAGAAGCAGGTTGGGCACATCCCACAGAGGGCTGTCTGCGGGGAGAGGCTCAGGTTCGGTGACGTCCAGGGCGGCCCCCCACAGCTTGCCGGCGGTCATGGCCTTTGCCAGGGCGTCCTGGTCCAGCACGGACCCGCGCCCGGCGCTGATGAGAATGGCGTCGTCCTTCATCAGTGCGATGCGCGCCTCGTTCATCAGTTTTTCCGTCTGGGGGGAGTGGGGCAGGGTGAGGGCTACCACGTCGGCCCGGGGGAGGAGGGCGTCCATCTCATCCATGGTGCGCACCTGGTCAAATCCCTCAATGGGGCCGGCGACAGTCCGCTTCAGTCCAACGGTTTTGGCCCCCAGGGCCTGGCACAGCCGGGCGAAGTCGGCCCCCACGTGTCCCGCCCCCAGCACCAGAACGGTGCCGCCCAAAATGGTCTTCATGGGGCCCTCGTCCTTCCACACGTGGGCGCGCTGGCTGTCCAGATAGGTGGGCAGGCAGCGGCAGACGGCCATCAGCCCGGTGAGCATATGCTCAGCCACGCTGCGGCTGTTGGATCCACTGGAGGAGGTAAACAAAATTCCCTCCGGCAGGGCGCCGTCGTACTCCTCGGTGCCCGCCCACATGGTCTGGAACCACTTCAGGCTGATGGCCTGCTTCATTGCCTCCGCCCGGGGCCAGCCAAAGATGACGGTAGCCGCAGCCAGCTGCTCGGCGGTGACGGTGCTGCTGCGGGCGTAGACGTGGGTGGCGGCGGGGGCGATGGCCTCAAATTCCTCCCTCTCCCCCTCGTGCAGGGGAAGAAGATTTAAAATATACTCAGACATGACGTACTCCCTTCGTAGGGGCGGCCTGGGGCCGCCTGTTTGTATTCGGCTGATGCTGCGGACGACCACAGGCCGCCTCTGCATTATATAAAATCCCGGCAGTCGTGGCAAGTCCCATTCTTCGCCTTTACTCCCGGAAAAAGCTGTGGTAGAATGAGAGAAATTCTCAAACTTTCCGATGCCTCTATCTGAATTATGGATGGGTGTCTGCGGACGGATAATATCCGTCCCTGCGAAAAGATGGAATTGCTATAGCAAACAACCCGAAAGAAAGGGGGCCTCTGCTGTGGATGTCACTCCTAATACCCCGCTGACCGATTTCCCCGGCGTGGGGGAGGCCCGGGCGAAAAAGCTGGAGAGGCTCGGCCTGAAAACTGCCGGCGACCTGCTGGTCTGGTATCCCCGGGACTACGAAGACCGGCGGAAGGTCTATACCGTGGCCGAGGCCCCGACAGAGGGCCGGGTCTGCGTCCAGGCCATGGCAGCTGAGCACCCCCGCCTTTCCCGTATCCGAAAGGGGCTGGAGCTGGTCCAGGTGAAGGCGGCGGACCACACCGGGGCCCTGCATCTCACCTTTTTCAACCAGGGATACGTGGAGAGGGCCATCCGAGCCGGAGAGGAGTACATTTTCTACGGCGCAGTGGAAATTCAGGGCCGCCGCCGTTCCATGGTCAACCCCATCTTTGAGAGGGCGGGAAAGCAGAGTGTCACAGGCTGCATTATGCCCGTCTACCGGCTGACGGCGGGGATCAGCAACCATCTGCTGGCCTCCCTCACCCGGCTGGCCCTCCCCTGCGCCGCCAGTCTGCCCGAGACCCTGCCCCAGAGTGTTCGTCAGGAGCATCAGCTGGCGGCGGTGGAATTTTCTGTTACAAACATTCACTTCCCCGGGGACGAAAAGTCTCTGGAGACGGCCCGGAGGCGGCTGTCCTTTGAGGAGCTGTTCTACCTGGCGGTGGGCCTGAGTCTTTTAAAAAGCCGCCGGGATAAAGGCGGCGCCGGCCTGTTCATCCCCTCCCGGCCCCTGGAGGAATTTTCAGCCCTTCTCCCCTTCACCCCCACCGCCTCTCAGCTCCAGGTGATGGAGGAGGTGGCCGCCGACATGGCCTCGGGGCGGCCCATGAATCGGCTGGTCCAGGGGGACGTGGGCTCCGGCAAAACCGCCGTGGCCGCCTGCGCCGGCTGGCTGTGCGCCAAGGGTGGGTATCAGACCGCCCTCATGGCCCCCACCGAGGTGCTGGCCGAGCAGCACTTCAAGTCTCTGTCCCAGCTTCTCTCCCCCGCAGGCGTCCGTGTGGGACTGCTTACCGGCTCCATGACGGCCTCCGAAAAAAAGCGGGTCCGGGCCGCCCTGGAGTCGGGGGAGATCGACTTTGCCGTGGGCACCCACGCCCTCATCTCAGAGGGGGTAGTCTTCCGCCGCCTGGCCCTCATCGTGGCCGACGAGCAGCACCGCTTCGGCGTGGCCCAGCGGGCCGCCCTGGCCGCCAAGGGCGGGGAGGGGGCCGCCCCCCATGTGCTGGTCATGTCGGCCACCCCTATTCCCCGCACCTTGGCCCTCATCATCTACGGCGACCTGGATGTCTCCGTCATCGATCAACTCCCCCCCGGCCGCACTCCCATCTCCACCTACGTGGTCCGGGAGGACAAGCGGCAGCGGATGTACGGCTTTGTCCGCAAGCAGGTGTCCGAGGGGCGGCAGGTGTATATCATCTGCCCCGCCGTGGAGGACAATCCGGACGCCGCCCTTCCCGGGGAGGAGTCCCCCGCCCTGAACCTGAAGGCGGTAAAGAGCTACGCTGAGAGTCTCCAGCGCGAGGTCTTCCCCGACCTGCGGCTGGGCATCCTCCATGGCAAGCTGAAACCCAGGGAGAAAGAGGCGGCTATGACCGCCTTCGTCGGGGGGGAGACCCAGGTGCTGGTGGCCACCACCGTGGTGGAGGTGGGGGTGGACGTGCCCAACGCCTCCCTCATTATCATTGAGAACGCCGACCGCTTCGGTCTCAGTCAGCTTCACCAGCTCCGGGGACGGGTAGGACGGGGGGAATACCCTTCCCACTGTGTCCTCATCACCGGTACCCGCAGTCTGGAGGCCATGGAGAGACTGCACACCCTGGCCTCCACCACCGACGGCTTCAAGATCTCCGAGGAAGACCTGAAGGCCCGGGGACCCGGCGACTTCTTCGGCAACCGGCAACACGGTCTGCCCCAGATGAAGCTGGCCGACCTGGCCGGGGACATGCGTCTTCTCAGCGAGGCCCAGCAGGCCGCCCGGACACTGTTGGAGAACGACCCCCGTCTCACCCGGCCGGAAAACCACCCCGTCTGGGAGAGGGTTCGCCGGCTCTTCGCCGACACCCCGGATATTTTTAACTGAACGAGAGGAGAACTGATTATGACACATTTGGAAAAAGCGCAGGAACTTCGGGCCCGCACCGACATACACTTCAACTGCTGCCAGGCCGTGCTGGTCACCTTTGCGGAGGAAATGGGCCTGACCGAACAGCAGGCCTACAACCTGGGGGCCAATTTCGGCTCCGGGATGCGCTGCGGCTCAGTCTGCGGCACCCTCACCGGGGCGCTGATGGTGCTGGGCATGACGGGCTACGACGAGGAGCAGTCCACCGCCTTCCTGCGCAGGTTCCGGGAGGAAAACGGGGAGGTCAACTGCGCCGCCCTGCTGAAGAAGTCCCACGAGGCCGGCATCCCCCGGAAGGAGCACTGCGACGGCCTGGTCTTTGAAGTGGTGCAGATGCTGGGATAAACCACGCAGGCGTCCCTGCCGCCCCGCGGAAAACCACACAGGGGCGCCCCGACGGGGCGCCCCTGTGTGGTGATCTGGAAGGATGGATGAAAAAGGAATGATGGAGTCAAAGGCCGCAAATCCTCAGTAACCGCCGGCAAGAGCGGCAGCCGGCGCTTCGTTAAATTTTTAACCCTTGCTCTGTTCAAGACTTTACCACTCTGCCCGGGGAAATACCATCCCCAAATCCATTATATTCATCATTACTTTTTAATTATATTTTCAATCAAATGTCAATCATGATACCTCGCCCCGAAAAGCCTGTACAATTCCATAAAGAACCTCACAGAAAGGAGTCTGACTTTGGAGGAATTACATCAGCTTCCCATCCCGCTTCTGGTCTGGTACCGGGAGAACGCCCGCACCCTGCCCTGGCGCAGCGACCCCACGCCTTACCATGTTTGGGTTTCGGAAATCATGCTCCAACAGACCCGGGTGGCAGCGGTGCTGGACTACTACCGCCGCTTTTTGGAGGCGGCCCCGGACGTAGCTGCGCTGGCCGCCCTGCCTCAAGACCGGCTGATGAAGCTATGGCAGGGACTGGGCTACTACAGCCGGGCCCGAAACCTGCAAAAAGCGGCAGAACAAATCATGTCCTGCCACGGCGGAGTATTTCCAAATACTTATGAGGCGATCCGGGCTCTGCCCGGCGTGGGGGACTACACCGCCGGGGCGGTGGCCTCCATCGCTTTTGGACTGCCCGTTCCGGCGGTGGATGGCAACGTCCTGCGTGTGGTTGCCCGGATCACCGGAGACAGCGGGGACATCGCCTCTCCGGCCATGAAGCGGCGGGTAAGCGCCTGTCTGGCGCAGGTAATCCCTCTGGAGGCCCCGGGAGATTTTAACCAGTCTCTGATGGAGCTGGGGGCCACGATCTGCCTGCCCAACGGCGCCCCGCTGTGTGAAAAGTGTCCGGTGGCGGCACTCTGCCGGGCCTTTCAGGAGAGCCGCACCGGGGAGCTGCCCGTCAAGGCGGCCAAAAAGGCCCGGCGCGTGGAGGAAAAGACCGTCTATCTTATCTTTCACAGGGACAGCGTGGCCCTCCGCCGCCGCCCGGACCGGGGGTTGCTGGCCGGACTGTGGGAGTACCCCAATGAGCCGGCGGACGGCACGGACTGGCTGGCACAGTGGGGGCTGTACACCCCTTCGCTGGAGAAAGCCGGGACGGGAAAACACATCTTCACCCATATCGAGTGGCACATGACTGCCCTGATCGGGGAGTTGGAGGGCCCGGCGCTTCCGGAGGGCTGGGTGTGGGCGGACCGGGAGGCCCTGCGGGACACCTACGCCCTTCCCAACGCCTTCGGCTGCTTTGCCCGGCCGGTGCTGGACCGGCTGGGCCACTTCTGAGAGGAGGAGTACCATGATTTGCCGCCTTTGTCCCCGGAACTGCGGGGCCCTGCGTACCGAAGCCGCAGGGACGGGCTATTGCCGCATGCCGTCCGTCCCAGTTTTGGCCCGGGCCGCCCTCCACCACTGGGAGGAGCCCCCGATCTCTGGGACACGTGGTTCCGGAACGATCTTCTTCTCCGGCTGTTCTCTGGGCTGCGTATTCTGTCAAAATGAGAAAATCAGCCATCAGGACTTCGGAAAGGCCGTCACCCTGGAGAGGCTGCGGGAAATCTGTGAGGTACTCATCGCCCAGGGGGCCCACAATCTAAACTTTGTGAACCCCACTCACTACGCCCATGTTGTCGCCGCCCTGCTGAAGGACTGGCGCCCCCCTGTCCCCGTTGTATTCAACACCGGGGGATATGACGCGGAGGATACCCTCCGGAAGCTGGAGGGCCTGGTGGACATCTACCTCCCCGACCTGAAATACCTGGACGGGGACACCGCCCGCCGCTGTTCCGACGCCCCCGATTACCCAGAGATTGCCCAGGCGGCCATCCGGGAGATGGTCCGACAGACTGGTCCCTGCCGGTTTGATGATAACGGGCTGTTATTAAAGGGGACAATCATACGCCATTTGATTCTTCCCGGCCAAGTGAGTCATGCCAAGGCGGTGATGGACTGGGCGGCGGCAGCCTTTCAGCCGGGGACGGTTCTCTTCTCCCTTATGAGTCAGTACACCCCCTGGGGGGACCTGTCCGCCTGTCCGGAGCTGGACCGCCGCCTGCGCCCCAGCGAGATACGGACCGCCCAGGCGTATATGCGTAATACAGGTCTGGACGGCTTCACCCAGGAGAGGACCTCCGCCAAAGAGGAGTACACCCCGCCTTTCGACCTGACGGGAATATGAACGGAGCCTGACGGTAACCCGTCAGGCTCTTACTTATGGTAGGACGACCCCTCATTGATTTTAAACGCCCGGTAGATTTGCTCCAAAAGCATAACCCGGGCCAGGTGGTGAGGGAAGGTCATGGGGGACATGGACAGCCTCTCCCGCGCCTCCGCCTTGATGGAGGGGTGGAGGCCACAGCTGCCGCCGATGACAAAGACCAGGTGTTTATCCTGACCGCTCTGAGCGGGAATCATATGGGCCAACTCCTCGCTGGAAAGCATCCGCCCCTCTATACACAGAGCAGCTACCCTGGAACCGGGCGGAATTTTGCCTCGGATGGCCTCCCCCTCCTTTGCCAGGGCGTTGGTAATCTCCCCCAGGGTTGGGTCCTTGGGCAGCTTGGCCTCTGGGATTTCAACGACAGTCAGTTTGCAGTAGGGGGACAGCCGCTTGCTGTACTCAGCGCAGGCGTCCTTGTAAAACTGTTCCTTCAGCTTGCCCACGCAAATCAGCCAGACACTCAGCATACAGCCGCCTCCTTGGCTCTCCAGGTGGCGCCCAGGGATTCCGCCGGGGCCACACTCAAATCAATATCTTGGCCACAGCCCATGGCCGCCAGACGCCGGCTGACCGTCTCGTAGGCCCGGGCCGGCGTGTTGTTCTGTCGGGACAGGTGGGCCAGGATAACCGACCGGGTTCCCCTCTCCACCGCCCAGGCGGCCAGCTCCGCCCCCGCCTCGTTGGACAGGTGTCCGTAGTCCCCCAGAATGCGCTGCTTTAAGTAGTAAGTATAGGGCCCGGACTTTACCCAGTCCACATCGTGGTTGGTCTCACACACCAGCAGGTCACATCCCTCCACTGCCCGGCAGACCTCCTGCGTAACCCGGCCCAGGTCGGTACACAGCACCATGCGCTGTCCCTCTCCGGCGATGGAGTAGCCTACGCTGCCCGCCGCGTCGTGCAGCGTGGGGAAGGACTCCACCCACAGGCTGCCGATCTGCACCCCGGCGCCCGCCTCCTGGGGACAAAACAGTCTCATTACCTCGTCGCACCGGTTTTTCCCATACCACTCCAGGCAGGTGGGCCGGGTGGCGTAGATGGGGACTTTGATCTTTTTGGTCAGCACCCGCAGGCCGGACACATGGTCGCTGTGCTCGTGGGTAATCAGGATAGCGGACAGCTGGCTGACGCCCAGCTCCGCCAGTCCGGCGGCAATGCGCTTGGCGGAGATACCGGCGTCCAACAGGATGTGGGTATCTCCGCAGGACACCAGGGCGGCGTTGCCGGCGGAACCGCTGGCAAACGTGGTAAAGGTCAGCAAAATATCTCTCCTTTTGCAGCAAATCAGGGCCCGACATCTCTGCCAAGCCCTGGGAAATATCATTCAGGGCAAAGCGGCCCCGACGCACCGCCTTATCATCCTGCAAAATCGGACCACCGGCCCCTGTGGACGGCGGTTATCCCACCTGGGCCTGGTCTTCCTCCCCGGGCACGCTGACAATCTGAATCTCAGCCCCCAGGTTGGCCAGCTTTTCCACGATGGTCTCGTATCCCCGTTCAATGTGGTGGATGCCGTCGATTTCGGTGGTGCCCTGAGCGGCCAGGCCGGCGATAATCATGGCGGCTCCGGCCCGCAGATCGCAGGCGTGGATGGGGGCCCCCGTCAGGTGGTCCACCCCCTCGATCACGGCCACCTTGCCGTCCACCTGGATACGGGCCCCCATGCGGCGAAACTCGTCCACATAGCGGTATCGGTTGTCCCAAACGCCCTCAGTCAGTACGCTGGTCCCCCGGGCAATGCACAGGACTGCGGCAATCTGCGGCTGCATGTCGGTGGGAAAGCCCGGATAAGGCATAGTCTTCACATTCACCCGGCTGAGAGGGCCTGTCCGACGCAGGCGGATGGCCTCGTCCAGCTCCTCCACCTCCACCCCCATCTCCGCCAGTTTGGCGGTAATGCAGTCCAGGTGCTTGGGGATTACATTCTGAATGAGTACATCTCCGCCAGCGGCGGCCACGGCGGCCATGTAGGTGCCCGCCTCGATCTGGTCGGGGATGATGGAGTAGGAGCCCCCCTTCAGGCGGGAGACACCCCGGATTTTGATGACGTCAGTGCCGGCCCCCCGGATATCAGCCCCCATGGAGTTGAGAAAATTGGCCAGATCCACGATGTGGGGCTCCTTGGCCGCATTTTCAATCACCGTTCTGCCCTGGGCCAGGGTAGCAGCCAGCATAATGTTCATGGTGGCCCCCACGGAAACGATGTCCAGATACACCTGTCCCCCGGACAGCCGGGCCGCGTTGGGTACGCGGGCGTCGATCAGGCCATTGCGCACCTCCACCTCGGCCCCCATGGCCACAAAGCCCTTGATATGCTGATCCACGGGCCGTCCCCCCAGGTCGCAGCCGCCGGGCAGGGGGACCTCCGCCCAGCCGAACCGGCTGAGAAGGGCGCCCACCAGATAGTAGCTGGCGCGGATCTTCCGGGCCAGCTCATAGGGCACCTGACGGTTGCGGATATGGGAGCAGTCCACCTCCACGGTGGTGCGATTGACCAGGCGCACGTCGGCGCCCAGCTCTCTCAAAATCTGAAGGATCAGCGTGACATCGCTGATCTGGGGTACGTTTTCAATGCGGCACACGCCGTCCACCAGCAGGGCGGCGGGAATAATGGCAACGGCGGCGTTTTTTGCGCCACTGATATGAATGGTTCCGTGGAGGGGATTGCCTCCGTGAATCAGATACTTGGTCAAAAACCTGCACCCTCTTTTCCATGTCTTGGAATCTATAAGAAACAATACGGCGTAGGCGCCATATGTAAAAATCAAAGGAGTTTCTGCCGTCGGCAGGGCGTAACAAACCGGATACATTATAGCACTATTATATCCCGGTTGCAACAAAAATTGCGCAGGCGTGAACAAATTGTAAAAAAAGACGGACAGCGGGGTGCAAACTGCCTTTTCGCTGTCCGATACTCAAAATTTTCCTGTCATTTACTGTAAACTGCTGTGTTTTCCGGCAGGGGCGGGCTGGGGCCGCCCTATTTTTTCCCCTGATATTTCTCCTGGACCCGGGGCAGCAGATTAGACAGCCGCACCTTCTCCTGCCTCTCCAGCAGGTCGCCGATCAGCCGGTTAGACACCAGAAAGCCCTTCGCGGTCAGCCGCCACCGGCCTTCCCCGGTCCTCTCCGCCCAACCCTGGGCGGCAAATTCCCGCAGCCTCTCCTCAATGGGGGCAAAGTCCATGAAGTAGTTTCCCCGGTACTCCCACTCTTCAATGCCCATGGCGGTGCGCAGGCGGAGCATCAGGTACTCGCTGCTTCTCTCCTCCCGGGGAATCAGGTCCTCGCTGTCCAGCAGCCTGCCTCCCTCCAGCACGCCTTTGATGTACCCCTCCAGGTCCCGAACCCAGGCGTATCGCCGGCCGCCGAAGTCGGAGTGGGCCCCGGGCCCGAAGCCGATATAGGGCCTGGTCATCCAGTAGCGCAGGTTGTGGCGGGAGAGGAAGCCCGGCTTGGCAAAATTGGAGATCTCGTACTGCCCGTATCCCGCCCGGGCCAGCCTGCTCACCGTCCACAGGTAGAGGTCCGCCTGGGCATCGTCGCTGAGGATCCTCTCTCCCCCGGCCACCCGGGCGGCCAGGGGGGTACCCTCCTCCACCTTCAGCCCGTAGCAGGACAGGTGGTCTGGTTCCAGCGCCAGCACGTGCTCCACCGTGTTCCACCACTCGGACACAGTCTGAACGGGCAGTCCATAAATCAGATCCAGCGACAGGTTGGTAAAGCCCGCCTTTCGGGCGGCGGCCACCGCCTCGTCCCCCTGTTCCACCGTATGGGGCCGGTGGACGGCGTCCAGCTCCGCCTGGCAGGCGGACTGAAAGCCGATGGAGATCCGGTTAAATCCAGCCCGGCGCAGGGCCTTCAGGGACTTGAAATCCACGCTGTCCGGGTTGGCCTCCAGGGTAATTTCCGCGTCCTTGTCCACCCTGTAGTGCCGCTTCACCGCTGCAAGCAGCTCCCGCAGCCGCTTTTTTCCATAGTAGCTGGGGGTGCCGCCGCCAAAGTAGACGGTGTCCACCGACAGGCCCTTGGCGGCGAAGGCGGTCTCCTTCAGGTGGGCCAGCAGAGCCCGCTGAAAGCTGTCCATCCGGTCCTCCCGGCCTGTCAGGGAGTAGAAATCACAGTAGTCGCACTTGCTGCGGCAAAAGGGGATATGAATATAGATGCCCAGCTTTTCACCGGCGGGCTTTTGTTTTCCCAGCATTGCGCAGACCTCCGAATCTGTTGTAGAGGCCGTCCCCCCCTGGGCGGCCCGTTAAGACGGATTTATTCTCTCAGGAGAAGGCCGCCGAAGGCGGCGGCCCTTACCGTTACCGGTATAGAAAATCCAGCTGTTCCAGCGCCCGTCCCACCCGGTCTGCGGCCTCCTGGTCAGGGCACAGCACGGTGTGCAGGTGGACCCCCTCGGTAAGCTGGGACAGGGGCGCGGCGTCCTCCTCCCGGCAGCGGGCCACAAACTGAGTCACATCGTACCGGCTGGCCAGCCGCAGCGGGCCGGTGAGCTGGCCGTAGATAGGGTGCTCCACGATAACGTCCAGCACGGTACATCCCTGATCCACCATGGCGTTGAGCTCCGCCTCCATCTGGTCGGCCCGGTGGCGGCAGGCGAAGGTGCGTCTCACTCCGGCGGGAGGGCGGGGCAGGATGTAGCCCCGGGGGGTGGCGGTGATATCCAGTCCTCCGGCCCGGAGAAGGGCCACGTCGCCCACGATGATCTGCCGGCTTACCGACAGCTCCCTGGCCAGGGCGGCGGCGCTCAGCGGTCCGTCCGCCTGTCTCAGCCGCCGCTCCAGTTCTCTGCGACGCCCCTCGCTGTCCATCAAATCCCTCCTCTGCCCCCTCTGTCCGGGGCGGTATTTTCTTCAGTTTAGCACACTGTTCCCCCCAGGGCAAGCTTGACTTTTCTGACCCAGGGTGTATTATGTGAGGTGAGACGATCTCCGCCTGCACAGGGAGGGGAGACCGGATATTTTTTAAAAAGGAGACTGAACGGGATGAACAAAGCATTAATCAAGCGGCTGGCCGCAGGCGCCCTGGCCGGCTGTCTGCTGACCGCCCTGGCCGCCTGCGGCGGAGGGCTGACGGAAAAGGACGCCGAGACCTATGTGAAGGGTCACTTGGACGCCGCCTATCTGGGCAGCTATGACAAGGCGTACATCGATCTGGTGGAGGACATGTCCGAGGACGACGCCAGAGAACTGCACGAGAACAACGTGGCGGACGAGACCGAGTACTGCCTGCTGGAATTTTTGGAGATCGACTACCCCACCGACGAGATCATCCAAAAGGCGGAGGAAGTCATGGAGAAGATCTATGCCAAGTCCAAGTATACCGTTGGCACGGGCAGCAAGACCAAGGACGGGGACTTCGTGGTGGAGGTAACCGTCTCCCCCCTGGAGCTGGGCCTTCTGCTGACCCAAGACGACTTCTTTGACGCCCTGGAGCAGGCCGGCTTTGACGAAGCCGAGACCGAGGAGGAGTACGAGGCGGTGGACGCCGTCTACGGGATGCTGATTCTGGAGAAGCTGGACAAGCAGCTGGGCAGGATCAGCTACGGCACGGACCAGATCATCATGCTCCAGCTCAAGCCGGATGATGAGGGCTACTACACCCTGGTAGAGGCCGGCATGCAGAAGGTGGACGAGGTTATGGTAGATTACTACGGCTCCTACAGCGACTGATACGCGTTCACTGTCCCATTCGGCGCCGCCCCCTTTTTCTCTTGACTTTTTTCACCGGAATCCATAAAATAAGGGAGTATTTCCAATCCACTTTAACACGAAGGACTGAAGACGATATGAGCAAGGAAAATAAAAAGCAGGTGGAGCAGATCACTGATATGGAGGCAGACTTCGCCCAGTGGTACACCGATGTGTGTACAAAGGCGGAGCTCATCGACTACTCCTCCATCAAGGGCATGTTTATCTACCGCCCCTACGGCTACGCCATTTGGGAGAATATTCAGCGGGAGCTGGACAAGAAGTTTAAGGAGACGGGCCATGAGAATGTTTACCTGCCTATGCTGATCCCCGAGAGTCTCCTTCAAAAGGAGAAAGACCACGTGGAGGGCTTCGCCCCCGAGTGCGCCTGGGTCACCATGGGGGGCAGCGAGAAACTGGAGGAGAAATACGCCATCCGTCCCACCTCCGAGACTCTGTTCTGCGAGCACTACAAAAACGTGATTCACTCCCACCGGGACCTGCCCAAACTGTACAACCAGTGGTGCTCTGTGCTGCGGTGGGAAAAGACCTCCCGTCCCTTCCTGCGCCACCGGGAGTTCTTGTGGCAGGAGGGCCACACCATGCACGCCGACGCCCAGGATGCCCGGGAAGAGACCATGCGCATGCTCAACATCTATGCCGACTTTTTGGAGAACGTGCTGGCTATGCCGGTGGTCAAGGGCCGCAAAACCGACAAGGAGAAGTTCAACGGCGCCGAGGAGACCTACACTGTGGAGTGCATGATGCACGACAAGAAGGCCCTTCAGGCAGGCACCAGCCACTACTTCGGCGACGGCTTCGCCAAAGCCTTTGATATCACCTTCACGGGAAAAGACAACCAGCTCCACCACCCCCACCAGACCAGCTGGGGGGTATCCACCCGGATGATCGGCGGCATCATCATGACCCACGGCGACAACAACGGTCTGGTCCTGCCCCCCCGCATCGCCCCCATTCAGGCCATGGTCATCCCTGTGGCCCAGCACAAGGAAGGGGTGCTGGAGGCCGCCTCCGCCCTGCTGGAGAGGCTGAACGCCACCGGAATCCGAGCCAAAATGGACGACTCCGACCAGTCCATGGGCTGGAAGGCCGCCGAGTATGAGATGAAGGGCGTCCCCCTGCGGGTGGAGATCGGACCCAAGGACATGGAGAAGAACCAGTGCTGCATCTGCCGCCGGGACTCCGGGGAGAAGATTTTTGTCCCCCTGGAGCAGCTGGAGGACACCGTCAAACGGCTGCTGGACGAAGTCCATGTGGGTCTGTACAACCGGGCCAGGAAGAACCTGGACGACCACACCCGGGTGTGCATGACTCTGGAGGAGGTCAAGCAGTTCATGGAGGCCGAGGGCGGCTTTGCCAAAACCATGTGGTGCGGCGAGCTGGACTGCGAGCTGGCCATGAAGGAGAAGGCCGGCGTCACCTCCCGGTGTATGCCCCTGCAGCAGGAGAACGTGTCCGACGTGTGCGTCTGCTGCGGCAGGCCCGCAAAGCACTCCATCCTGTGGGGTGTGGCATACTAAAAAATACAGAAGGCCCGCTCCCGGCTGGGAGCGGGCCATTTATGTTTTTGGGGAATTACTCAGCGGCGGGAGCGGTGGTGGTGATGGAGATACCGGTCTCATTGCTGTAGCCCACGGTGAAGCCCAGAACGGCACCCAGGTCGCGGAGCTTGAAGTAGTTGTAGCCGCCGCCGTTCTCGTCATAGAGGGTGATGGCGGTCATAGCCACGTCCTTGCCGTCCACCTTGATGGTCTGGGCGCCGCCCTTGTAGGGGTGATCGCCGGAGAAGGGAGTGGTGGTGTCGGCACCGCCGGTGTAGGCGGTCTTGGTAGTGAGGATAATAGAGCCGTCGAAGCCTACCTCGAACTGGGCGTCGGTGCCGTTGATGGCCACGGCCACGTCACGCAGCTTAACGTAGTTGGTGCGGTTGCCGTTGGCGTCCTCCAGAGCGTAGGCGGCAAACTCCACGGCCGTTCCGTCCACGGTAATGTTCTGAGTGGAGGCGATGGCAGTGCCCTCGGCGGGAATCTCGTCCACCGTCACAACGGGCTCAGAGGGGGTGGCGGGCTCATCAGTTTCAGTGGACTCGGCGGGTTCAGCGGGCTCAGTGGGCTCGGCGGGTTCAGCAGGCTCAGTGGGCTCGGCAGGGTCGGCGACGTCGGGGGCGGCAGTATCAACCGTATCCGGGGCGGCGGGGGCCGCCGGCTCCTCGGCCAGGGCGGCGGTGCAGGCCAGACCGCACACCAGGGCGGCGGCCAGCAGGGTACTCAGGATTTTTCTCAATTTCATGTCTGGTTTTCCTCCTCATTTTTTCCTTGGACACTGGTTTCGCTGTTTTTATTGTACCGTATTGCCCGCCGGGATGCAAGAACTTTTTTCCTTTTTTGCCAAAAGCATCCCATGATCGCCTCTTGCTTTTTCTGTCGACTTATGATAACCTGACATACCAGAGGAAGTGGGATTCATGAACATTTACGAGTCCGCCGAGGATTATCTGGAGGCCATTCTGATCCTGCGGGAACGCCAGGGAATGGTGCGCTCCATCGACGTCGCCCACCAGCTGTCGCTGACCAAGCCCAGCGTCAGCGTGGCCATGAAGCGGTTCCGGGAGAACGGCTACATCGAGATGGACGGCGACGGCCACATCACCCTTCTCCCCCCCGGGGAAGAGATCGCCCAGCGCATCTATCAGCGTCACAAGCTGCTCACCCGGTTTCTGGTCCGTCTGGGTGTGAGTGAGGAGGTCGCCGCCGCCGACGCCTGCAAAATGGAACACGACCTCAGTGAAGAGACCTTCGCCCGCATTAAAGAGCACGCTCAAAAATACGGGGCAGTGGAAGAGTAGCAGTCCCGCCTGCCTGGCGGGGCTTTTTTGCGCCCAAAAATGGGCGCACTGACCCCTTATTCCCAATAAATGTATGGAAACGTCCCACTTTGGGGCGTTTCCTTTTGCTATGTAGAGGGGCCCCTGGGACGCCCTTGACAACAATGAAGGAGGAATTTTCATGGCAAGCAATTACACAGAACACTACCATCTCAACCAGTGGAAGGCCGAGGACGCAGTGCGTCGGGTGGACTTCAACGAGGACAACGCCAAAATTGACGCCGCCCTCAAGGCGGTAGACCAGCGCGTGGACGGTCTGACGCAGGCTGTGGCCGGTAAGGCCAGTCAGAGCGCCCTGAGCTCGGAGGCCAGCACACGCTCGGCCGCAGTGGCGGCGCTGAACGCTGCGGTGGCACGGCGGGGCAACTGCCAGATTGAAACCTCTGCCTACACCGGAAACGGCGAGCAGTTCAGAACCATTTCCTTCCCGGCTGTGCCCAAGCTGATTATCCTGATCGCCAATCAGCGGCTGGCCCTGATCACCCAGGACAACAGCGTCAATTTCTACATCAACAACGGCCTGAGCTTTAACACGGTGATTACCTCTTGGAACGGCTCGCAGCTTACCTTCAGCGTCAACGGCCCGGTTCACTATCTCAATACCGCCGGGTGGGCCTACACCGTGATCGCCTTCTACGACATGTTTTGACGCAAAAGCGGGACCCCGGGCCAAAGCCCGGGGTCCTTGCGCTTGGATTCGCTTTTGGGGGTAAGGATTAGGTGCCCTGCTTCAGGGTGATATTCTTAACGCCCAGAGTGAAGTAGACCCAGTTGCCGTCCTTCGCGAAGCCGGTGACGGAGTCCTTGTTCACAGTAATGTCGCCGGTACTGTCATTAGCCTGAGCGGCAATCTTGGTGCCAGTCTTGACAACAGCACTGTTGCTAGTAACAGTGATCGGGCTCTTGTCGCCGCGGTCGTTTTCCGAATTGACCCCGGTCCAAGTACCATCCGTAGTAACAGTGACAGCGGCATCCAGAGTAACCTCAGCGGCCAGGTTGGCAATATCGCTTGCCTCGCTGGCGGTGTTGCTGACCTTGCCGTCCTTCAGAACAGCAGTGCCCTTGCCGTCAACAGCGGCGATGCTCTCGATCTTCTGACCCTTGGCCACATAATACAGGCCGTCGGCAATGTCGACAGAGCCGACCTTCGCCTTGACGCCGTTCAGAGTGACCTTGAAGGCGCCCTTCAGGGTAACTTCCTCGTTGCCGATCTCGTAGCCATTGTGGACACGGTCATTCGCAACGTTCACAGCGGTAGCGCCCACCTGAACGATAGCAGCGGAGACGAGATCGTCACTAATGTCAATGCTCACAGCCAGCTTCACGCCGGGACGGATGTAAGCCTCGCCAGAAGACTTCCAGGTACTTCCATTGTTCGAGCTTGTGTCGCTGCCGATTCCGTAGGAGTTATTGCTGTATCCGAAGCACGCAGTGTTAATGTTATTGAAGTTCACCTTGGTTGCGCCGACCACATAGGCGTTGGCGGTACCAGTGCCCAGAGTGATTTCCTGAGAGGTGGTCTTGGCGGAAGCGGCGTTGACAGGGCCGGTCTTGGGCATAGCGCCCTGAGCGGGATCCGTGGTGATAAAGGCGTAGTCAGTGTCAGTGGTCTTGACCTTCACCTTCACAATGTCGTCCTCGGCCTTGACATAGTACACATTGTCCTCCTTCTTCACGTTGGAGGTCTTATCGCTGCCGTCCCTGGCCTCGAACTTCTCAATGGTAATGCCATCCTCAACAGTGAGGGTGAACACTTTGGAGGCAGGAGCAAAGTCGGTGCCGTTCAGGGTCTTGTCGTCGTCCATGGTGACCTTGACAACGCCATCCTTCACGGTGAGGGTCTCGCCGTTCACAGTGAAGCTTCCGTTGGTAGCCAGAACCGTGGCACTCTTGACCTGAACGACTGCGTCGCCGGGAATAGTGTAGGTCTTCGTATTGCCGCTCATTCCGGGTACAACAGTAGCATCGTACTGCTTCGTACCGTCGGCGTTCCAAACCTGAACATCGCTGGCAGTAGCAAAGGTACCGGCCAGAGTCAGTGTCTTGGGGTTGGTGACAACACCGCCGACGGGCTCAATCTTAATCTCCACAGTGCTGCCGGTAGCAGTGAACATATAGACATTGCCGTTCACAACGGGAGCGTTAGCGCCCTTCACGGCAACGGCCTTATAGCCGCTGTTCACAGTGATGCTGATGATGTCGCCAGCCTTCACAGTGGCGCCGTTGGCGGGAGTGCTGATGTAGCCGGAATTATCAGCGTCGGTAATGGTCAGCTTGCCGGTTTCAGTGCCGGGCTTATTGCCGCCATTGGGCTTGTTGTCGGGAGCGGGCAGCTCGTCGTTGATGATGATGGTGGTGGCGCGGCCATTCT
>CATONV010000016.1 GCA_951801655.1 uncultured Oscillospiraceae bacterium
GCGACCAGCTTGGAAGGCTGGGATTCTACCATTGAACTACACCCGCATGGTGCTCTCTCACATCAGCCTATGAATATTATCATATTTTTCCCGGGCTGTCAATGGCTTTCCGCAAATTTTCAACGTCACTTTTTCGTCGGAAAAGGGAGGAGCATTCCCTGCATAGCCGAAAAAACAGGGGCGGTCCTTGTTTTCACGGTTAGTCCAGCGCCGCGTCGCAGAAAGCGCAGCAGTCCACGCCGCCGTTCTTCTTCACCAGGGGGGGCAGGTAGTACTCGGTCCGGGTGATGCACCGGGGGTTGCGGCAGACGGGCGTCGTACCGATCTCCACCGCCTGGGGGCGGTCCAGACGGGGCTGGTTGGCCAGGTCGGCCAGCAGGGCCATCCGGGCGAACATGCCGTAGCGGGCCTGCTCAAAGTATACCGCCCGTGGGTCGTCGTCCACGTCTACGGTGATCTCGTCCACTCTGGGCAGCGGGTGCATCACCAGCATGTGTTCCTTGGCTCTGTCCAGCTTGCGGCGGGTGAGGATGTACACCCCCTTGTTCCTCTCATACTCCAGGGGGTCCACAAACCTCTCCCGCTGAATGCGTGTCATATACAGCACGTCCAGCTGAGGAATCACGGCCTCCAGGCCGGTGACTGCGGTAAAGCGCATATTGTTCTCCCGCATAAAGGCGCGCATGTAGTCGGGGACGGCCAGTTCTCTGGGGGAGATAAGGAAGAACTGGATGTTTTCAAACTTGGCCAGCGCCTTAATAAGGGAGTGGACGGTGCGGCCGTTTTTCAGATCACCGCACAGGCCCACGGACAGCCCGTCCACCCTCCCCAGCAGTCGGGTAATGGTAGTCAGGTCGGCGGTGGTCTGGGTGGGGTGCATGTGGCCGCCGTCGCCGGCGTTGACCACGGGCACATGGGAGTAAAGCGAGGCCGCCTTGGCCGCCCCCTCCCAGGGGGTGCGCATCACCACCACGTCGGCGTAGCCGGACACCATTTTAACGGTGTCCTTCAGGGTCTCCCCCTTGGCCACCGAGGAGGAGCTGGGGTCGGCAAAGCCGAAGACGGTTCCGCCCAGGCGGAGCATGGCGGTCTGAAAGGAGAAGTTGGTGCGGGTGGAGGGCTCGTAAAACAAAGAGGCCATCACTCTGCCCCGGCAGGCGTCTATAAAACCGGCCGGGTTGTCCATAATCCGGCTGGCCCGGGCGTAGAGACTTTCCCACTCCCTCCGGGACAGATCTCCAAAGTCGATCAAATGCCGCATTCCATCTTCCCCTCTCTTTTTCTTTCGTTATCCTACCATAAAGCGGGTATTTGCGCAAGCGGAGAAGTTACAATTTCACAGGTGTTTTTCTGGAGAGGTTTTTGTTTTTTATATGATTCATTTCCTGTATAACTAATTACACGGAACATTTTGCATCTGTACAGTTTATTTGTTTGACATATAATGAGAGAAAATAACGGAATGTACGATTGAAATAGAGAAAAAGGTGAGGAATACTATGCAATTTCAGATTAGGCAGAAGAAAAGAGGAGCAGAGTGCATTTATAAGACGCTGTATCTGTCCAAAACACTCGTTTCACGAATCAACTGTATTGCCAGTGATAACAGTACAAGTTTTAATAACATAGTCATCAGCATGATTGAATCTTGCCCAAACGAGGAATAGAATTGACTTCTCTGTTTCTCTCCAAAGAACTTTACTCTCTGTCTTGCATCCTGGCGGAGGCTATGCTACAATAGAATCATCACCCGCCATGCGCGGACAGAAAGGAAGTAATTCCCATGTTCAGGATGAAGGGCCGCCTGCTGGCCGGCGCGCTGTGCGTCATGCTGGCGGCTATTCTGATCGTACCCGCCTCCGCCCACGGCTGTCACGGCGGACGGGGACACCACGGCGGATACAGACAGCGTGTCCAGACCACCGTGACCGTCTGTCCCTACGAGGACTGCGCCCAGGCCGGCCGCCACACCCACAACGGTGTGATCTACTGCGGTTATGGCCACGGCAGCGGGGTGTGCGACGGCGCCTGCCGCGCCCTGTGCCCCTACGAGGACTGCGCCGAGGCAGGCCGGCATACCCACGACGGCGTGGGCTACTGCGGTTACGGCCACGAGGCCGGCTACTGCGACGGCGCCTGCCGTGCCCTGTGCCCCTACGAGGACTGCGCCGAGGCAGGCTGGCACACCCACGACGGCGTGGGCTACTGCGGCTACGGCCACGAGGCCGGCTACTGCGACAGCGTCTGCCGTACCACTGGTTGCGGTCGCTGGACCTGAGCCATTTTTCCTGGTATAAAACCCCTCCAACGCCGCACCCTATGAAAAAAGGGAGCGGAAGCGGAGGGGTTTTGTGATCTGGTTTTGGAGTTTTATGGCGTACAGCTTTGCGGGTTTTCTGCTGGAGACGGTGTTTGCCCTGCTGACCGGCGGGCACGCGGACCGAAAGGGGCTGCTGGTGCTGCCGCTGTGTCCGGTATACGGGGCGGGAGCCTGTCTCATTCTGATTCTGGCCGGGCGGGCTCAGTCGCCCTGGTCCCTGTTTCTGCTGGGCTCTCTGGCGGCCACGGCGGCGGAATATCTGGCCTCTGTCTACCATGAGAAAGTTCTCAGGGTGTCTTTCTGGCACTACGACGGTCTGCCCGGCAGTCTTCAAGGCCGGGTGTGCCTGCCCTTCTCCCTGGCCTGGGGGGTGCTGTCTCTGGCGCTGGTGTACTGGCTGCACCCGCTGCTGTCCCCCTGGCTGGCTCGGATTCCCACTCCGGTGGGCTGGATGGCCCTGATCACGCTGGCGGCGGACTGTCTTCTCACCGCCGCCGTGCTGCGGAGAACCGGAGACACACAGAGTCTGCGCCGGCACACTCTCTGACGCAAAAAGGACCGCCGGCGGGAAACCGGCGGTCCTTTGGATTTACTCCTCGTAGTCGTCGTACTCGTCAACGTGGACGGAGCGTTGGAGTTTTCCCTTGGCGCTGTCGTACAGCTCGGTCAGGCCGTCCCAATAGGCGATAACAGCGCACACCGCAGCGGCGGCGGCCAGGGACAGGGCCACGATCTTCAGTACAAAGCGGGCAACTTTCATGGTTGAACCTCCTCTGAAAAACTGTTGTCCTCAGTTTACACGATCGCGGGAAAAATTACAATCGTTTTTGGTAAAATTTAATTTATTTTTCGGTACTGCGCCCCCGCCTCCGGGACGACGCCCCGCTGAGACATCAGCTGTTCCACGGTGACGAAGCAGTACCCTCTGGCCTGAAGGGTGTCCACCACCCGCAGGGCGGCCTGAGAGGAACTGGGAAACAGGTCGTGGAGAAGGATAATGTCCCCGTCGGACACGTTCTCCACCACGGCGGCCACCACCCGGTCCACGTCCTTGTCCTTCCAGTCCTCCGGGTCCACCGACCACAGGACGACGGGCCCGCCGCACCAATTTCTGGCTTTCTCGTCGATCAGCCCATAGGGTGGGCGCAGCCAGTAGTTCCCATCCCCCAACAGGCCGGTAATCAGGGCCCTGGTTTTGCCCACCTGAAGGTCAAAATCCTTTCTGGACAGTCCCTTCAGCTCCACGTGATCATAGGTGTGGATGCCGACCTGATGACCCTCGGCGGCCATGCGCCGCACCAGCTCCTCGTTGCCCGAAATGCGGTTTCCCACCAGGAAGAAGGTTGCGGGCGCCTCCCGCAGGGCCAGGCCGTCCAGCAGGGGACCGGTGGTGGAGGACCGGGGGCCGTCGTCAAAGGTGAGGGCCACCAGAGGCGGGTCGTCCATCGTTACCTCGGCCCGGGCGTCCGCCGAGCGTGCCGGCTCCGGCGCCGGGAGGGCGCACACCAGCGCCAGCACGCACGCCAGCGCCCCCAATTTTTTTCTGTTCACCGCCGCCGCCTCCCAAACATGTTTGCTGTCAGTATGTGCGGCGCAGCGAAAATCTTACGTTGAAAATTTTCTCTGTTTTCGGTTGGGCACGTCGTCCCGTCCCACCAGATAGTCCAGGCTGACGTTGTAAAAGTCCGCGATTTTAATCAACGTGTCGATTTGTACATTGATTTTTCCGTTTTCATAGTCAGAATACGTGTTGGGCTTGACATGCAAATAATTTGCTAGCTCAAGCTGTTTTTTGTCATGATCCTCCCGCAGTTCTCTAATTCGAGGAAAAAGCATACTATCACCGAAAAAAACATACAACATCGGCATTGCCGATATTGACAAAAGTCGGTATTACCGAATATAATGGCATTGAGGTGATAGTATGTCCGATTATAAAGAAATGTATCTGACCATGGTCAGGGCCAGCGAGAAGGCGATTGATCTTTTGGTCGAAGCCCAGCAGAAGTGCGAGGAGATGTATCTTTCCTCCAAGGATGAGGAAGAGGCAGAAGAAGAGGCCGGGGAGTAGTTCCCCGGCCCCTTTGCCGCTTATTCCTCTTTTGCCTTGGGTTTATACTGTTCTTCACCGGTCTCAATCCAGAGAAGGAAGTTTACAATTTCCGTGTCGTTCATACCTAACGCGCGAAGACCCAGCGCCAACCTGGCATTCTCAGTCATGTTCATCCATTCAAACCTCCTTTTTCTCTGTCTGCCCATTCTCAGTCTTCCTTCTTCTTGTCCTCCAACAGTTCTTCGACCTTTTGTTTCGCTTCCTCCAGGTCTTTGCAGCCGTCAAGGACCATACGGATCATTTTGATGATCTTGTCAAACTGCTTGTCTGTCATCTGTAACGCCTCCATATGATTCTAGCCTCACTGCTTGGGCACAGTCTTGGTAATGGTAGCCTTGGGGTCTTCGGTGTCGAACACGGTCTTGGCGGCGGCGGCCAGGCCAGCGATGCCCTGGAGCTCGGAGGGGATGATAATCTTGGTGGCCTTGCCGTTGGCGGCGGCGGTAAAGGCCTCCAGGGCCTTAATGGTAAGAACGCCCTGGCCGGGGGCGGCCTCGTTGATCAGGCGGATGGCGTCGGCAGTGGCCTGCTGGACCTTCAAAATAGCCTGCGCCTCGGCCTCGGCCTCCAGAATCTTGGCCTGCTTGGCGCCCTCGGCCTGGAGAATGGCGGCCTGCTTGGCGGCGTCGGCCCTCAGAATGGCGGACTGCTTCTCGCCCTCGGCCACCAGGATCTGAGACTGCTTCTGGCCCTCGGCCTGGAGGATAGCCTCGCGGCGCTCTCTCTCGGCCCGCATCTGCTTCTCCATAGACTCCTGGATGTCCCGGGGAGGCATGATGTTTTTCAGCTCCACCCGGTTGACCTTGATGCCCCAGGGGTCGGTGGCCTCGTCCAGCAGGGCCCGCATTTTGGTGTTGATGTGGTCCCGGCTGGTGAGGGTCTGGTCCAGCTCCAGATCGCCGATGATATTGCGCAGGGTGGTGGCGGTAAGGTTCTCAATGGCGGACATGGGGTTTTCGATACCATAGGTATAAAGTCTGGGGTCGGTAATCTGGAAGTAGACCACCGAGTCGATCTGCATGGTCACGTTGTCCTTGGTGATGACGGGCTGGGGGGCGAAGTCCACCACCTGCTCCTTCAGGGACACGTTTTTCACAATGCGCTCCACGATGGGCACCTTAAAGTGGACGCCGGCGTCCCACACGGTGCGGAAGGTGCCCAGCCAGGTGATGACGTAGGCCCGGGACTGGGGCACAATGCGCACGATGCTGGCCAGCAGGGAAAAGATGACAATGGCGATCACGATTACGATCAGGGTGGGGATCAAGTATTCCATCTTGTAAATTCCTCCTTACTTTATTACAATGCGTACTCTTTACTGCGCGGTTTCCACAATGACCTTAACACCCTCAATGCGCAGCACCTTCACATCCGTCCCGGCGGGAATTACCACGTTCTGGGCGGAGCGGGCCGACCACACCTGACCGTTGACCTTTACCTGGCCCTGAGCCTGGGTGTTGTCGATGGACTGGGTGACCAGGGCGGAGGCGCCAATCACCCGGTCTGCGTTGGTGGCGGATGCCTTGGTCTTAAGCAGTTTGCTGCTCAGGGGCTTAAACAGGGCCAGCGCCAGGGCGGATACCCCCAGAAACACTGTAATTTGGAGCCAGAGACCCGCGCCCAGGGCTGTGGCGAACAGTCCCGCCAGCGCCCCAACGGCGAACCAGACAGAGACCAGGCCCACTGTCACCGCTTCGCCTATGGCGAAGACAATAAAGGCGGCCAGCCAGAAAATCGTCATTGCAATTCCTCCTTTCGGATAGACGGCTGTCATTCCTCACCCCATCATATCACAACGCCGGTAAAATTACCACTGTCTGCTCAAATTTTTTACGTTTCATTTGTGTTACAAGCACAGTATACACCATATATGGTGTGAAGTCAATACATCATATCTGATGTTGGCATAATAATTTCATCCACATAAACGGAGATGAAATTTTATGAAGACTTACATGGAACGTATGCGTGAACTGCGGGAAGACAACGACTTAACACAGTATGATATCGCAAAATTACTCAAAACGACGCAGCAGACCTATTCGCGATATGAACAGGGAATCAATGAGCTTCCGATCCGCCATCTCATTACATTGTGCCGGTTCTATCAAGTAACATCAGATTATTTGCTAGGATTGTCTGACTAAAGAAAGGCTTTTCATGTTACGGCAACTCCTCCAGGGAGGCGGCCAGCTGGCGGCGGTAGGCGCACACCGCCTCTTTGGGCCCCACCAGGGTAACGCCGCCATTCAGCCCCAGCAGCCAGCCGAAGAACTGGGGGCTTACCACCACCGGCAGGGTGACGGTAAAGTGGTCCTCCCCGTCGGGGACCAGAATCACCTCCTGGCCGAAGCGGTCCCAAACCAGTCCGGCCTTGTCCCGGCGCCCCCGGAGGGTGACCCGCATCTCCTGGCCGCTGTACATGCCAAAGTGTTTCTGGCCGTACTGTGCCAGCTGAAAATCGGGGTACTGTTCCCGGCCCTCCCGGTCCAGACAGGTAACTACGATCTCCGTCATCTTGTCCACCCTGTAGTGCCGCAGTTCCTGGTGGGTGTGGTGAAAGGCTACCATGTAGTAGTTCTCGTTGTTCCAGATCAGGCCGTAGGGGGAGACCACATACCGCTTTCCCTCCTGTCGAAACACCTTATTGCGTTGAATATCGTAATCAAAGTACTTAAACGTGATGGCCTTCTGTCCGGCGATGGCGGTGTGGAGCTTGTCCACGTTGTAGTAGATGCTCTCGTTCATCACCTTAATGCGCCCTGAGACATACACCTGCCGCTGAAGCTGACCCGCCTGGTGGACGCTGGCCAGTCCCTCCAGCTTGCGGATCAGAGCGTCGCTTTTTTTCTGGGTAATAAACCGTGAGGACTGCACCGCGTCCATGAGCAGTTTTACCTCGGGCAGTTCAAAATCCCTCTCCCCCACAAACCAGCCGGGTTTTTTTCCCTTTCTGGACTGGATATCCAGTCCAAACAGGCACAGAGACTCCAGGTCGTCATAGATGCTTTTGCGTTCGGCCTTGATGTCCTGACGGGCCAGCGCCTCAATCATCTGGGGCACAGTGAGGGGGTGGTCCTCGTCGGTCTGCCGCAGGAGCATGCGGGCCAGGTGGAGCAGCTTGGTTTTTTGATTGGCGCTTTTAGACATAGACAATATCCTCCTTTCCCGGTTTCACATCCCAGCATAACAGAGACGTTGTCCCATAAAACGGACTTTTTAAACCTTCGTCCTCTGTGGGGCGTCGCCTCCTTTCAAACAGAAGGCTTTGGAGGACTGTTGTCAGTTCCAGGTCTCCCAAACCTGGGGGCAGTAGCCCACAGTGGCCTGCCGGCCGTTACGGACGATGGGAGTGCGCAGGAGGGAGGGGTCCTCAAAGAGCCGGTCCAGCCTGGCCTGGTCGGAGGCCAGATAGGACACCAGAACCGCGTCCGGGTGTCTGGGGTCCAGCATGGTCTCCAGCCCCACCGCGTTTTTCACGCTGGTCAGCTCGCCCAAACTCATCCCCTGTTTTTTCAGGTCCACCGCCTGAAATTTCACTCGTCTTTCCTTAAACCATCTCTCCGCCTTTTTGGTGTCGAAGCACTTGCTTCTGCCGAAAATCTGAATGTTCATCCCGATCCTCCCATCGCCGGTTGTTTTTCTGGAAGTATACCATATTTTGCTGCGGCGGACAAGATTGAAAGCGGCAGTCACGAGACATACTAACCACCATGAAACGATGGAAGGATGGCGAACTGCTTTGAAAGCTGTGATCATGGCGGGCGGCGAGGGCACCCGTCTGCGCCCCTTGTCTCTGGGCAGTCCCAAGCCCATGACCCCGCTGCTGGGGCGGCCGGTGATGGAGCACATCATCGGCCTGCTGCGCCGGCACGGGGTTCATGATATCTGCGTCACGCTGTGCTACAAGCCCCGGGCGGTGATGGACTACTTCGGCAGCGGGGACCGGCTGGGTGTGAGGCTGACGTACTTCATCGAGGAGGAGCCTCTGGGGACGGCGGGCAGCGTAAAAAATTGCATGTCACATCTGGGGGCGGAGGACTTTCTGGTGATCAGCGGAGACTGCGTCTGCGATCTGGATTTGTCCCGGCTGATGGAGGTTCACCGGGAGAGGGGGGCCCAGGTCACGCTGGGGCTTTACCGTCACCCCTCTCCTCTGGAGTACGGGCTGGTCCTCACGGACGGGGAGGGCCGTGTGGAACGGTTCGTGGAGAAGCCGGCCTGGGGCCAGGTTCTCACCGACCAGATCAACACCGGCATCTACGCCCTCTCCCCTGCCGCCATGGAGAGGGTCCATCAGGGGACGGTGTGGGACTTTGGCAAGGATCTGTTCCCCGCGCTTCTCCGGGAGGGGGCGCCTGTATTCGGCCTGCCCCTGGAGGGATACTGGTGCGACATGGGGGACTGTAAAGCCTATTTGGACTGCGTTTGCGACGCTTTGTCGGGCAAGATCAAGCTGGACATGGGCCTGCCCAAGCGGGAGGCGGGCGTCTGGTCCGCCCAGCCCCTACCCCAGGGGCTGAACCTGGTGCCCCCCTGCTGGATTGGCGAGGGGGTGTCTCTGGGGGAGGGCTGTCTCATCGGCCCCCACACGGTGCTGGACAAAGGCGCCCGGGTGGGGAGGCGTGCCATGGTGCAGCGGTCCATCCTGCTGGAGAACGCCTCCGCCGGGGACAGGACCACTCTCTACGGCGCAATTTTGTGCAAGGACGCCTCCGTCCGAAAGGGGGCTGTCCTCAACGAGGGGGCGGTGCTGGGAGAAAACGCCCTGGCGGAGGAGGGGAGTACTTTGTTGGAGAGAGTCAAGCTGTGGCCGGGGCAGACCGCCCCTGCGGCCTGTCGTCTGGCCCGGTCCATCACTAGCGGCAGCCAGAAGGGGGTGCTGCGCTTTGGGGACAGCGGTGTGATCCGGGGCATTCTGGGGGAGGACATGGGCCCCGAGGCCCTTCTCACCCTGGGTAGCGTCCTGGGAGAGGAGGACCAGGTGGGGATAGGCTGTTCGCCCACCCCTGGCGCCGGTATGCTGGCCCGTGCGGCGGCGGTGGGGGCGGCGGCGGCCGGGAAAGAGGTTCTCACCCACTCTCTCACCAGCCCCGTCCAGGGGGCGGGGCTGGCCGCCATGCACCGGATTCCCGTTTCGCTGTTCGCAGAGGAGAGAGAGAATGTCGTCTATCTCCATCTCTTTGACAGCAGCGGTCTGCCTCTGGGCCGGGTCCGGGAGAGAAAGCTGGAGAACTCTCTTCTCCAGGGAGAGGTGCGCCGCACCCGCGGGGACAAGGTGGGGCGGCTGCGTCAGATTGATGTGTCTGCGGAGCAGTGGGGGCGGTGGACGGTGGAGAGAGCCGGTCTGCGCCGGCCCTCGCTGCGCCGGGTGACGGTGGCGGTGGGGGACGCCACCCCGGAGGACCGCTGTCTCCGAACGGCTTTGTCCTGCCTGGGGTGCCGGCTGGAAGGAGAGTGGCGGCCGGGCATTGTGGCCTTCCAGGCCCAGCGGGGAGGCTTTTCCCTCACCGCCCAGGACGAGAGGGGGGCGCTGGTTGATCCGGGCCAGCTGCTGGCCCTTCTGACTCTCATCGAAATGGAGAACGGCTCCGGAAAGGTGGCCGTCCCCGCCGGAGCCAGCGCAGCGGTGGAGCTGGTGGCCGCCGGCTACGGCGGCGCCGTCCTTCGGCTGGACCGGGACGGAGAGCAGGCGGCCCAGCTGTACGCCTCTCAGCCCTGGCTGCGGCAAGCCCCGGCGGCGGCCGTGCGCATCTGCGCCCGGATGGCCATATCCGGCCAGAAGCTGGAGACGCTGGTGGCCAAGACCCCGCGCTTTTCTGCCTGGCGCCGGGAGGTCCCTCTCACCTCCGACCGGGGCCGGGTCATGCAGGCCCTGGCCCGGGAGCAGTCCCGCCAGTCCGACGGCGAGGGTCTGCGTCTGCGCACCGGCAGCGGCTGGGTTTACCTCACTCCCATGGCCCGGCGGTCCGCCCTGCGGGTCATCGCGGAGGGCCCCGATCTGGAGCTGGCCGCCGAGCTGTGCGACTTCTACGCCAGCCGGGCGGCGGAGCTGGACCGGACAATTTCTGAACAATGTGCACAAGAGGAAGACACACAGCTGTAATGTTGTTTTTCAGAAAAGCATAGTATACTTTTCAGGAAAAGTGTGGTAAACTAAAAGCATCTATTATGCCTTGCGGCTATCCGCTGTTCTGTAGGGCGCGACGACTCGGCGCGCCTGATATCAGACAGAAATTTCAGAGCAGGCGGTGGGCCGGAGTTGTCCCGCCCTGCACAGGGAGATGGCCGGCAGGGCAGAGAACAGATTCGATTTAAACGCCGAATGGGGCCGGGAAATATTTTTCCCGCCCCGGCGTCTAAATAGATTTCCCAGCCCCGAACCGTAGGACAGGCGGGAACGGACTGGGCCGCAAAAAGACAGAATCCATCATCAGGCGAAGGGATCGCGCACCCAAACCGGCGAGGCAGGGCCGGGCCGGGTCGGTCCTTCGTCTGGTTGCTGTGAGGTATTCTGTCCGGATACATCAATGAATAGAAAAGGAGTTATCATGGCAGAAAAACTGAAAATCATTTCTCTTGGCGGTCTCAACGAGATCGGCAAGAACCTCACCGTTTACGAATACGGCGGCGACATCATTGTGGTGGACTGCGGTATGGGCTTCCCTGACGACGACATGTACGGCATCGACGTGGTCATCCCCGACGTGAGCTACCTCATTAAAAACCAGAACAAAATCCGGGGCATCTTCATTACCCACGGCCACGAGGACCACATCGGGGCCCTGCCCTATGTGCTTCGGTCGGTGAACGCGCCCATCTACGCCACCCGCATGTCCGCCGGACTCATCAAGCTGAAGCTGGAGGAGCACCGCCTGCTGGACCGCACCAGACTCATCACCTGCGAAGCGGGGCAGATTGTCAAGGCGGGAAAATTCAGCGTGGAGTTCATCCACGTAAACCACTCCATTGCCGACGCGGTGGCCTTTGCCATCAAGTGCCCGGTGGGCACCTGCGTCCACACCGGCGACTTTAAGATCGACGCCACCCCCATCCAGGGCGGCATGATGGACCTGGCCCGGCTGGGCGAGCTGGGCAAGGAGGGAGTGCTGGCCCTGCTGGCCGATTCCACCAACGTGGAGAAGCCCGGCTACACCCGCTCTGAGCGCAGCGTGGGCGCCTCTTTCGACGGACTGTTCCGGGGCTGTGAGGAGCGCATCATCGTCACCACCTTCGCCTCCAACGTAGACCGCATTCAGCAAATCATCGACGTGGCCGCCCGATACGGGCGAAAGGTGGCCGTCACCGGTCGGTCTATGGAGAATGTGATGAAGGTGTCCACAGAGCTGGGCTATATGAGTGTTCCGGACGGCATTCTCATGGATCTCAACCACATCAAATCCCTGCCCAAGAACCGGGTGTGCATCATCACCACCGGCAGCCAGGGTGAGACCATGTCCGCGCTTACCCGCATGGCCTTCAACACCCACCGCCAGGTGGACCTGCTCCCCGGCGACCGGGTAATCATCTCCGCCTCCGCCATCCCCGGCAACGAAAACGCCATCGGCAACGTGGTAAACGAGCTGTACCGCAAGGGCGTGGAGGTGATGAACGAGAGGGACCTGGCCCTCCACGTATCGGGCCACGCCTGTCAGGAGGAGCTGAAGATCGTCCACTCTCTGGTCAAGCCCAAATTCTTCATCCCTGTCCACGGGGAGCAGCGTATGCTGCAAATCCACGGCAAGCTGGCCCGGGAGATGGGGATGGACCCCAATCAGATTCTCATCAGCGACATTGGTCGGGTGATTGAGATCACCCCCGGCTCCGCCAGGCTGGCCGGAACGGTTACCGCCGGGCAGGTCTTTGTAGACGGCTACGGCGTAGGCGACGTGGGCAGCGTAGTCCTCCGGGACCGCCGCCATCTGGCTGAAGACGGCATGATCGTGGTGGCCCTGTCCATGTCCGGAGAAAACGGCGAGCTGGTATCCGGCCCGGACATCATCACCCGGGGCTTCGTCTACGTAAAGGAGTCCGAGGGTCTGCTGGAGGAGCTGCGCCAGGTGGCTCTGGAGGCCATCCGCGGTACAAACACCCGCACCGACTGGTCCGCTGTCAAGGGGGCCATCAAGGGCGATCTGTCCGGCTACCTGTATAAGAAGACCAAGCGATCTCCCATGATCCTGCCTGTTATCATGGAGGTATGAAAAAAGCAGGGACCTCAATCCCTTGAGGTCCCTGCTTTTTGGTTTTATTCCCCGACCGCCTGTGTTTTTTCTCAACGGTTCTGCCTGCGGGGGAAGCGCACGGGTGGGGAGGTGAAAACTTCCCCCGCAGGGTTTTCCGCTGAGACAAATAAAAGCGGCGCAGGATATTCTCACCCCACACCGCATATCTCCAGACTCAAACTCTCAAAAGCTCTTGAAAAAAAGGGGATTATCCGTTATAATGAGAGCTGGTGCAGCAGTGCTGTTGTGTGGGTGGATGTGTCACCCGCGCAGGGACGTGGGGGGTGTGTGCCCCCACGTCCTGCCCCTTTATTTGTCTCATGGCTTCACTATAGCATATTTGGTCGAAAACTTCAAGATGTTTCAGGATGTTTTTTAGACAGGGCGCACTCTAAATGTGGAGATTTTATCCGAATTTCTCCTCTCCCGGCCAAGGGAGCCCGTCGATCTGTCCCCTCCCCTGCGGCGGCCCGATGTTTGGGGCCGCGTTTTTGTTTCTCCCCCCGCATTTTCTCCGTCCCTCTCTCTTTCCAAACATCGGAAAATGTGCTATGCTTATTATGAGAAAATTTTGCCGCTCCGCAGCTTTGGGGCGGCTTAACGAGGTGACGGTATGAATAAGATGATCCGCCAGCTGAACCGGGACATTCTGGAGGCCCTGTCCGCCCGACAGTACGGCGGTCCTGCCGGCCGCCGCACTCTCCAGGAGATGATGAAGTCTCCCGCTTGGACCGACGGCCTGTCCGGTCTGTTTCCCATCCGGGAGAGGCTGAGCTGTGCCCGTGTTCTGGAGCTGTGCGAGCCCATTCTGGACCAGATATGTCCCCGCCCCCCGGAACAGGGCTGGGGCCCCTTTGCCTACCAATACGTCTGCCATCTCATGTTTCCGGACAACGGCTTTGCCCCCGAGGCAGATCTGTGCGGGTCCGGGGCGGAATTTTACCTCACCGTCCTCCAGCTTCTGCTGGACTGCGAACGCTCCGCCCTGCCCTTTGACCCCATGCTGGACTTCCAGTTCCTCACAGAGGAGGAGTATGAGGCCTGCGACAAGGCCCGGGAGTACCGCCGCTTTCTGGCCGCGTGGCGGGGGGAGTTCCTCTATGAGCTGATGCGCCTTGGGATGGAGTTTACCCCCTTCAAAACACTCAATCACATCGCCGGCGTCCACTACATCGCCATGACCGCCGCCCGGTGCCTGGCTGCGGCGGGGGCGGAGGTGGATCTGGCCCTGATTTCGGGCGCTGCCGCCGCCCACGACGTGGGTAAATTCGGCTGCCGTCCCGGGGAGAGAGTACCCTATCTCCACTACTACTACACCGACCAGTGGCTGCTGGACCGGAAAATGGAGGATATCAGCCACATCGCCTCCAACCACTCCACCTGGGATCTGGAGCTGGAGTCTTTATCGGTAGAGTCTCTGCTGCTGATCTACGCCGACTTCCGCTCCAAGTCGGAGAGGGACCGGGAAGGCCGCGAGGTAGTGGTTCTCTACCCGCTGGATCAGTCCTTCCAGGTGATTTTGTCCAAGCTGGACAACGTGGATCGGAAGAAGCGCCGACGCTACGAGTTTGTCTACGGCAAACTTCACGACTTTGAGGACTACATGCGCCGCCTGGGGGTGGACGTGGACCTCACCGGCCGGCGGCAGGAGCCCATCCCGCCCAAGGATCCCGCCCTCATGGGCCAGGAGGAGACGCTGAACGGCCTCATTCTCCTGTCGGTGGAGCACAACCTGCAATTGATGCACATGCTGTCCAACGAGCAGCGGTTCGGCAATATTATCGAGGCCGCCCGCTCTACCAAGAGCTGGCAGCAGCTTCGGGCCTACCTCAACGTGTTTGAGGAGTACTTCACCTACCTGTCCGTGCGGCAGAAAACACAGGCTTTGAGCTTTCTCTATGAGCTGCTGATGCACCGTGAGGGCGACATCCGCCGTCAGGCCGGCGCTCTCATCGGCCAGATTGTGGCCCGCTTCCACCTGGTATACCGCAAGGAGGTGCCCGCCGACGCCCAGAACGACCCGGCGGAGGAGGTCCCCTTCACCCTGTGGGGCCAGTATCTGGACATGATCATTTTTCCCGACCACAAGACCACGCCTCAGCAGCGATCTCATATCAGCTACACCCTGAAGCTGGTGGTGGAGTCCATGCTCAACCACGCCCGGTCAGGGGACATTCCACGGTTTCTGGACGCACTGCTGCGCTACTACAACGACCCGGAGAACACCGATGACGACACTGCCTTTACCCTGCTGGACGCCGCCCGCTACCTGCCTCCCAAGCACTACGGGGAGACGACCCGGGAGAAGCTGGTGGACTTCGCCGCCCACTTCGCCGTCTCAGAGGACCCCCGTCTGGTCACCGCCGCCCTCCAGTTCCTCCGGGAGACGGTGCGCAACATTCCCCGCAGCCACCCCCAGATGGCCCGCATCGCCGATCTGGCCCAGGCTGTCCCCTCCGGGCAGCTGACCACCGTCTTTCTCAAGTGCCGCATTCTCCGCCGGGCGGGACGGGATGTGTCCGATCTGGAAAATACGCTGTACCACACCGACATTACCAGCGAGGTTTTTTTGGACAACCTGAAGATTGCCACACCCTGGGTGGTGAAGGTGGCGGGGGTAGAACTGCTCCGGGACCAGGTGGAGCACGGGATGCAGGCCCACATTCTTCACATTGCCACCCACTTTTCCAACCTGGTCAAGGTATCCGAGAGAGTGGTGGTGCGGCACACCGCCGGTTCCGCCCTGGTGCATACCCTGTCTCTGCTGCGCCGGGAACAGCGCAACGAGGTGGTGGTGGAGCTGGGCAAGGGCCTGGAGATGGGCCAGTACGAAATTTCCAAATACATCCCCCAGTACCTGGGGGAGGCCGCTCTCTACCTCCACCCCAGCGAGCTGGACGAGCAGGTGCTTTGGCTGAAAACGCTGCTGGGCTCCCCCAACGACTCCGCCGTAGCCGGGGCGCTGAACACCATCGCCGTGCTGCTTCAGCACTACCCCGCCTACAGGGAGAGATTTTCCGAAAAGCCGGAGGTCTACGAGCAGCGCCGCCGGGAACTGCTGGGCCTGCTGCTCCAGGGCCTGGCCCACTACCGGGAGACGGTGCGGCAGGAGGCCCTGCTGGTCACCGGCAAGCTGCTGTTTGAAAGCCCGCTGCTGAACATGGAGGAGAAGGCCCGGCTGTTCTCCCTCAGCTACCGCAAGCTGCTCTTCCTCACCCAGGAGTCCACCTCCCGGCAGGACGGCCTCACCTTTTTCTATCGGGCGGCCGCCCTGGCCCACATCAACCGCTTTATTGCCCTGCGGCGGCTGGATCACGGCCCCTTCACCTTTGAAAAGCCCCGCAAGGTCGCCTTTTTCCCCGGCACCTTCGACCCCTTCACCCTGTCCCATAAGGGCATTGTCCACGCCATCCGGGATCTGGGGTTTGAGGTCTATCTGGCGGTGGACGAGTTCTCCTGGTCCAAAAAGGCCCAGCCCCACCTGATCCGCCGTCAGATTGTCAACCTGTCCATCGCCGGGGACTTCCATGTCCACCTCTTCCCCGACGACATCCCTGTCAACATCGCCAACCCCGCCGATCTGCGGCGACTGGTGAATCTGTTCCCCGACCGTGAGGTATACATCGTGGCGGGGAGCGACGTGGTAGCAAACGCTTCCTCCTACAAGGCCCAGCCTCGGTCCTACTCCATCCATCAGATGAATCATGTCATCTTCCGCCGGGCGGGGGAGGCCGAGCCGCCTGCCCCTCTGCCCATCACCGGCCAGGTCATCCAGCTCCAGCTGCCCCCTCACCTGGAGGACATCAGCTCCACCCGTATCCGGGAGAACGTGGACCTGAACCGGGACATCTCCAACTTTATCGACCCGGTGATCCAGGACTTCATCTATCAAAACGGCCTTTACCTCCGGGATAGTCAGGACAAACCCATGCTGGGGGCGGGAGATCTGGAATTTCAGTGGGTGGGCCAGCCTGACCCCATGCTGCTGGACCGTATCGCCGCCGGCCAGCCCGACCGGGAGGCGATACGCGCCGCCATCTCCGACCAGGGGGACCGGGTGCTGCTTCTGCGCCGGGCGGGCCGGGGAGATATTCTGGGCTATATCGCCTACCGCTCCCTCACCACCTCCCAGCTGTTCACCGCCCTGGGCGACACGGAGCTGGCCAACCGGATCCGCCTGCGGGCGGCGGGGAAGACGCTGCTGATCACCGCCCTGGCCGCCGACAGCAACCAGCGGTTCAAGGACTATCACCAGTTGCTGCTGTGTGAGCTACTGGCCCGGTCTCTGGAGGAGGGCTGTGTCTATGGGGTATTCTGCCCCCACAGCGGCCAGCTTGACAGCCAGCTGGAAGATGTGCTTCTCCGCACCGGGTTCCTGGCGCGGGAGACAGACCGCCCCATCTGGGAGACCGACATGCGCGCCCCCGCCACGCTGATCCAGAATCTGGAGACCACCATTCAGGAGCCTCTGGCCCAGAATCCCCGGGTTCTTGCGGCCATCCGCCGCAGCCACCAGAGTCTCCAGCGGGCCCTGACCGGACTGTACCCCGGTTCCCTGCTTCTCACGTTGTCCGCCGACATCATCCATCAGCGGCTGCTGGAGAAGATTACCGCCTACAACAACGTCCCCGCCGTGCCCACCGTCCCCCGGGTGCTGGGGGAGAACATGTGCGTCCCCTACGGGAAGCTTCTCCGGGGCAAAACGGTGCCCAACACGGTGACCAAGACCATCCATACTGACAAGGTGTTCTCTCCCGACCTGTCTGAAAGCGTCATGGAGCCCTTCCCCTTCTATGCCCCTATTCCCAGCCAGATTCGCACCATCAAGTCCTTCGACCGACCGGTGATTCTGGTGGACGACCTGATGCACCCCGGTTTCCGCTTCAAGACTCTGGACCCCATTCTCCGCCGGGAGGGGGTGCCCATCCGCATGGTGCTGGTAGGGGTGCTGTCGGGCTATGGCAAGGACCTGATGGACGCCTGGGAGCGTCCGGTGGACTCGGTCTACTATGTGCCCACGCTGCGCCAGTGGTTTATCGAGGCCACTCTCTACCCCTTCATCGGGGGCAACACCGTCCGCCGTCCCGGATCTCCAGTACCTGGTCTGCTGCCCGGCATCAACCACATCCTGCCCTACGCCAAGCCGCCCTACCAGAACGAGTGCGGGCGGGAGGCGGTGTTCCGGATGTCCAAGGCCTGCCTGGAGGGCGGGCTGGACGTGATCCGCACGCTGGAACAGGAGTACCGTATCCTCTACGGCCGCAACCTGACGCTGGCTCGGCTGCCCGAGGCGGTGATTCTCCCCCTGTGCCCGGACAAGGGCACCTGCCTGCACTACGACCCCACCCTCTCCGCCTCCGTCTACCTGGAAAACGACCTGGAGGTGCTGTTGCGGCAGAACCAGTAGCTGTAGGGCGCGACGACTCCGGCGCGCCGTTTGCAAAACGCGGTTATCCCAAAGGACGGCGGGCCAAGTTGCCCCACCCCATATTTTAATTGCTAGGTGTGATATTTCCATGTATTATTACAATATTAACGGCGCAACCCTGCTTTCCCTCACCCCGCTTGATGGCTTCGGCCCCGAGGTGGAGCCCGCCCGGAGCTGGCGGCTGTTCGCCGCTGTCCCCGGCGACCCGGCGCTGGGCCGGGGGTTCTTCAAGGTGAGTCATCCCGGCCAGCTGCTGGCCGGCCACGGCCTGGAGACGCTGGACACCTCCCGTCTGCCCCAGGTTCAGGCGGACGAGTGGACCGCCCGGGCCGTTGAGGACGGCCGTCTCACCGCCGTAAACACCGCCCGCCCCGGCTGGGAGGAGACTTTAAAGTGGTCCCCCGGCTCCGGCAAGAAGCGGGTCAATATCCTGGCCATCGGCGACGTTGGCTCCACCCTTCTCACCGGGCTAAAGCTGCTGGGGGGAGACGTGATCTCCTCCATCGGCATCTGCGACCTCAGCAGCCAGATTACCGACCGCTGGGAGTTTGAGATGGGACAGATCAGCCTGCCCTGGAATTACGACGTATTTCCCGAGGTGGAGGTCATCACCCCGGACCGTCTCTTCGACTGCGACATGTTCGTCTTTGTGGCCTCCAAAGGCATTCCTCCGGTGGGGGCCCAGGTGAAGGACGTGCGTATGGCCCAGTTTGAGGCCAACGCCGGCATTGTGAAGCACTACGCCCGCATGGCCCGGGAAAAGCAGTTTCAGGGTCTGTGGTGCGCCGTGTCCGACCCGGTGGACCCCCTGGCCAAGACCGCCTATCTGGAGAGCAACCGAGATGAAAACGGCGTCTTCGACGGCAAGGGCCTGCGGCCCGAGCAGGTCCAGGGCTTCGGCCTGGGGGTAATGAACGCCCGGGCGGCCTACTTCGCCAAGCGGGACGAGAGGCTGGCCTCTTTCCTGACAGAGGGCCGGTCCTTCGGCCCCCACGGCACGGGGCTGTGGATGGCCAACTCCATCGCCCATTACGACGAGGAGCTCTCCCAGGAGCTGACTCATCTCACCGTCACCGCCAACCTGAAAATGCGGGAGATTGGCTTCAAGCCCTACGTGGCCCCCGCCCTGTCCTCCGGGGCGCTGTCATTGCTTCTCACCCTCCGGGGGGAGTGGCACTGCGGGTCCGTCTTCCTGGACGGCGTCTATATGGGGGTAAAAAACCGCTACACTCCCGCCGGTATTGAAACCGAGTTGCTGCCCCGCATCCCAGACACCCTTTACAACCATATCCGGGAGGCGGCGGAGCATCTGAAGACGATTCTTTGACCGATTTTGCAGGGCGCGGTGCCTGATTGAAAACGGCGTGCCCGACGGGTATTCTGTAGGGGCGCATAGTATGCGCCCGCCGAATCCGTGCCGATTACCTGCGGGCGGATGATATCCGCCCCCACATACGGAAAGAAGGTGGAAACCATGTCCATTACCCTGATCCATCCCGCCCCCGACGCCGGCTGGGCGGGACAGCGGCTGGACGGCGTATTAAAGTGCGCCCTGGCCGGGCGGGAGGTCCGCACGGTGCGCAGGGCGCAGGAGCTGTCCGGGCTGGAGGGCCAGCGTCTGCTGCTGGCCCTGCCTCTTGGCGACACCGGTGTCAACCTGGAGTACATGCGTATGCTGGCCCGGCTGCGGAAGGAACCGGGGCTTCTCCGGGGCTGCGCCGGCGGACTCATTGTAGACGGGGCGGGGGAGCTATACACCAAGTCCGCCGCCTCTGAGGCCGCCCTGGCGCTGAACCTGGCGGGCTGTGCCCTGGTGGGCCGGCCCCTGGTGGAGGGCACCGGTTCTCTGGCCAACTTTGCCGTCCAGGCCCAAAACCTGAACACCGACCTGATGGGGGCCTACCGCGCCGCCGCCTCCGAGCTGACAGATCAGGTGGAGGGCTTCGCCTTCCCCAAAAAGGAGAGGCCCCAGGTGCTGGTCCTCCACGCCTCCAGCCACCACACGTCCAACACCATGGACCTGTGGGCCAGGGTGCGGGAGGGGCTGGAGGAGAGATGCGCCATCCACGAGATCGGCCTGCGCAACGGCACCCTGTCCGACTGCTCCGGCTGCCCCTATACCATGTGCCTCCACTTTGGGGAGAAGGGGGGGTGCTTCTACGGCGGCGTCATGCAGGACGAGGTCTACCCCGCCGTCCGGGCGGCAGACGCCCTGGTGCTGCTGTGCCCCAACTACAACGACGCTTTGTCCGCCAACCTCACCGCCTGTATCAACCGGCTCACCGCCCTGTTCCGCCAGACCCGTTTCTACGACAAGGCGGTCTTCGCCATTGTGGTGTCGGGCTACTCCGGGGGGGACACGGTGGCCCGGCAGGTGGTGTCCGCCATGAATATGAACAAGTCCTTCTACCTCCCCCAAAACTTCGCCCTCATCGAGACGGCCAACAACCCCGGCCAGGCCCTGGCCCTGCCCGGAATCCAGGAGAGGCTGGAGGGATTTTCCAAACATATTCTGGATACCCTGTGCCTCTGACATAAAAACCGCCGCGGGAAAAATCCTGCGGCGGTTTTCGTTTATTCCAGAGGAATGGTATAGTCCCCCATGCGCAGGGCGGTAAACTCGTTAATGTCGGTGAGGAGAAGGAAGCGGACAGTGGTGCTGACTTCTTGTGCCTCCCTGGAATCAGCGTCAAGAATGCCGCTGCCGCCGCTGGTGTAGCCCATCAGACTGACTCTTTTCTCTTCGCCGTCTCTAGTGACCAGACGGGTGTCCTTCACCATGTCCTCATAGCCGGGGTAGCCCGTCCCCTGGGCCTCCAGCGCCAGGGAGAAGGGGGTCAGGGTGGCGGTGATCTTCACCCCGCCCTCCTCAAAGACGCCGCTGAGGGCCTGGGGTCCGTCGTAGGCGGGCTGGAAGGTGATGATGGCCGGGTGGTCGGTGACGGCGGTCTCCGTGCCGTCGGCGTGCTTCACGCAGGGAGGGGTCACCAGGATGGTGAGGGGCTGCTCGTTCAGACTCCAGCCGGAGTCGAAGTCCCGGCTGAACAGCCAGGTCACCGTATTGCTGTCCGGGTCGTAGCCCTTGGTCCTGCCGCTGCCGCTGCCCTGACCGGTGCCGCCCTTGTTGACAAAGATCATGTCGCAGGGGGCCAGGACGAACTCCTCCCTGCGGGAGAAGTAGTCGTGAATGTCCGAGAAATCAGACCAGTCGCAGCTGCTCCAGGCTTCCCCCTCCAGGGCCTTGAGGTCCTCCCAGGTGTAGTCCCCGGTGCCGTAGTAGCGGACCTCGTCGGGGTAGGTCAAATACTCCCCCTCCTCCAGGGAAAAGCCGTCGGGCAGTTTGTATTCCATAATATAATGGATGTTCTTGTCGCTGCACAGGGCCTGGGGGATGGTGAGGGATACGTCGTCGCAGACGGAGGTGAGGTTTACCTCCTGGAACACCGCACCGCCCAGGGCGCTCATAGCCGCCTGGGGCCCGAAGCGGCGGACAAACAGGGGGTCCCAGATGGTGGTGGCGCTGGTGGCCAGCAGCAGCACCGCCGCCAGCAGGACCGCCGCCGTCCGTTTTTTTCGGGGCCGATAGGTCCTGGCCCGTTCCGGCCGGGCGGACAGGGCATTTTCCTTCAGGCGCTCCCGCATGCCCTGGGGCGGGGCGCAGTTTTCCATTGCGTCGCGATACAGATTCATGGTTCCACCCACTCTTTCCGCAGGGCTTCCCGGCCCCGCTTCAGTCTCATTTTTACCGTGGGCACCGTCACGCCCAGCAGCCGCGCGATCTCCCGGACAGTGTACCCCTCGTAGTAGTAGAGATGCAGAGCAGTGCGCTGTTTCTCGGGCAGGTTGGCCGCCTGGTCCAGCAGGGACGGCTCCTCCGGAGGCAGAAACACCCCGGCCGCCGCCTCCAGGGGCAGCTCCGACCGCCTGTGCCGCCGCCACTCATCCCGGCAGAGGTTCAGCGCCACCTGAAACAGCCAGTTCCTCTCATGCTCCGGCGATTTGAACCTGGGGGCCTGATACAGGCGCTTGATGAGAACGTCCTGCAGTACGTCCTCCGCGTCCGCCGGATTCTTCATTTGTAACAGGCAGAAGCGATACAGCGACGGGCCGTAAGCCTCATACACCCTCTCAAACAAAGCCTCGGTCTGGTCCACCAGTGCCACCTCCTTTATCTCTCTGTCTTTTATTACGGCTGTGACCGGGCATTGGTAACACCAAAACGCCTGGTTTTTGAAAAAAATCAAAAACCGGACCCCCGCCGTCCGGCGGAGGTCCGCAAGTTTTACTTCAGATATTCTCTGGGGTCCACAGGCTGGCCGTTGAGGAGGGTCTCCAGATGGATGTGGGAGTCCACGCCGACCTCGGCGATGGCGGTGGCGCCCACGGTGCCCAGCTCGCCTCCGATGTCCACGGTGTCTCCGGCTTCCACGGCCACATCCTCAGCCAGGTTGCAGTACCAGGACTGAAGTCCGCCGCCGTGGTCCACCACCACAGTGGTGCCCATAAGGCCGTCGGTGTACACCTGATCCACGGTGCCGGCGCTGATGGACAGCACCTTTACCCCCTGGGCGGCGGCGATGTCCAGGCCGCCGTGGGTGCGCCAGTCACCCAGGGTGGGGTCCAGAGAAAGGACCTCCACGCTGAAGTCCCGCAGAACGGTTCCCTGCACCGGCCAGGTAAATACCTTTGAAATGGTCTCCTTGCTGGTTTCGGTGTCCGGTTCAGGGGTCGTATTTTTCACCGGTTCCGGGTCGTCCGGCTGGACGGAGGGCTTGGGATCGGGGACAGCCGGCCGGACAGGGGTATCCTGCGCCGGCCTGGAGTCGGGGACGGCGGGGCGGGTGACACTCTGGTCCGGAATGGTCACAGAGGCGTCGCCCCCGGCGGGAGCGGCGGCGCGGGTGTCGTTGGCAACGGTTTTCAGCAGATAATAGCCCGAAATTCCTATGGTGGCGACGCACAGGAACAGGACTATGTAAAAGCCCTTTCCCATGGCGAAATCGCCCAGCTTACTCAAAAAGCTTCGGTTTTTCAAAAAACCACCTCCGAAGCCTATTTTGGACAGGCCTGGCGGCGGTTATACATGTGCGGCGAAAATTTTCCCGCCCCTTGCAATATTGGGGGAATTGGGGTACAATGGAACAGAAAACGCCCCTCCGGGGCTTGTAGGAGGAACTGCTTATGATCGCCATTGCCTCTGACCACGGCGGCTACCAGCTCAAGGAGCATCTCAAGGCCTATCTGGCCGCCAAGGGCATCACCTGTCAGGACTTCGGCACCGACAGCACCGACAGCTGCGACTACCCCATCTTCGGCAAAGCTGCTGCCCAGGCGGTGGCCGAGGGCCGGTGCGAGAAAGGAATTGTCATCTGCACCACCGGTATCGGCATCGCCATCTCCGCCAATAAGGTGAAGGGAATCCGCTGCGCTTTGTGCGGCGATGTGCTGTCCGCTGAGCTGACCCGCCGCCATAATGACGCCAACATGCTGGCCCTGGGCGCGGGTATCATCGGCCCTGTACTGGCCGAGAGAATTGTGGACACTTTCCTGACCGCCCAATTCGAGGGTGGCCGCCACGCCCGGCGTGTCGGGCTGATGATGGAAATTGAGGGCTGACCGACAGGGCAGGCGCGTGCGCCTGCCCTATGACTTTTTCATGCGGTCCTCCAGCACTCTGCCGGCCACGGCCCCCAGCAGCAGAAGACTGCCGCACAGGTAGAGCCAGACCAGCAAAATAATCAGGGAGGCCAGCGAGCCGTAGACCAGGGCGTAGCGGGAGGACATGCCGATAAACCAGGAGAACAGCACCGACGCGGCCGAAATGGCCACAGCGGCCAGCAGAGAGGACAAAATCACCACCGGCAGGCGCATGGTCCCCTTGGGCGTCCCGGCCCGGTAGACAATCAGCACCAGAAGCAGCACAAAGCAGAACAGCAGCAGATAGCGCATCCACCGCCACAGCCCAGACAAAGGGGGCAGCAGTTGGGCCAGACGGAAGGGCAGGTTTTCCTCCAGCAGATAGAAAAACCACTCGCCGGTAAAGATGACCACCACCGATAAATAGATGGTGAGAAGAAAGAGCGCCGACAGCACCACGCTGAACACCGCCCTCCGGACAGGGCGGGCGGGCGTGTGTCCGTGGAGGTCGTCCATAGCGGCCAGCAGGGTGCGCAGTCCCGCCGAGGCGGAGATCAAAATGGTGATTACGCTGGCCAGCAGCAGAGCCCGAGACTGGCTGCCCGCCACATAGCTCAGATAATCCCGCATAATGGTCAGTACCCCGTCGGGCAGGATCTGGTCCAGCGACTGGAGCAGATTCTCCAGGTCCAGATGAAACAGGCCGATAAAGTAGTTGACGCACACCAGCAGAGGAAACAGGGTCAGAATCAGGAAGTAGGACAGGGCCGCCGCCGCCCGGGACGCGCCCACCCGCAGATAGAGCCCCGCCGCCTCCAGCGCAAAAGAGACCAGGGGCAGGGAGAGAAGCTTTTTCACCATGTCAGGGCCTCCTTTCGTGCGCCAAATGGCCCCCTTGTGAAAGGGGGGCCTTTATGATACCATACGTCCCTGCAAAAACAAATACGAAAAAAGCCGCCTGTTCTCCAGACGGCTTTCCTTTCGTGTACGATCAAGCCAGCTTGCTCAGCTTGAGGGTCATCTTGCTCTTCTTGTTCGCAGCGTTATTGCGGTGCAGCAGACCCTTGGCAGCGGCCTTATCCACCGCCTTGACGGCCACCTTGTAAGCGACATCGGCCTCGCTGCGGTTGCCTTCCGCCACCGCGGCCTCAAACTTCTTGATGTCGGTCTTCAGCGCGGATTTCGCGGCCTTATTCTGCGCGGCCTTGGCCTGAGACACCAGAACGCGCTTTTTGGCAGACTTAATATTCGGCAAACCAAACACCTCCTCCGATTTTCATCCTTGATTTAGGCGACAATACGCCTACGCAGATTTGTATTGTACCACCCCTCGTCAAAAAAATCAACAGTTTTTTTGAAATTTTTTTCTCCTCCGGGATAGTTTTTCAAAAGCCGCAAAAGCTAGGACGGCCAAGAAAATGATTCCACAACATATTGCGCGGCCATAAGCTGTGAGGAGGGATGACCATGCGCATGCGGCGGACGGACCTGGCGCTGGAGGCCAGGGAGCTGTGGCAGGAGAGGACGGGGGCGGTGACCGCCCTGCCGGGGGTGGAGGCCCGTGATACGACCTGGGAGGGGATCCCGGTCAATACGGTGAAAGTTCTGGACCGACGGGGAGAGGAGGCCTTGGGCAAGCCCCGGGGCAGCTATGTCACCCTCACGCTGGAGGGGCTGGCCGGTCGGGAGGAGGACATTTTTCAGCGGGCCGTCCGGGCGGTGGCGGGGGAGCTGACCAAGCTTCTCCAGGGCCTGCCGCCCGGGGGACTGGTGCTGGTGGCCGGCCTGGGCAACCGGGCCATCACCCCCGACGCCATCGGCCCCAAGGTCCACGAGAACACTCTGGTCACCCGCCACCTGGTGCGTCAGATGCCCGAGCACTTTGGAGACCTGCGGCCGGTGGCCTCCCTGGCGGCGGAGGTAATGGGTACCACCGGCGTAGAGAGTAGCGAGCTGGTGCGGGCGGTGTGTGAAAAACTTCAGCCGGTCTGCGTGGTGGCGGTGGACGCCCTGGCCTCCCGGTCGCTGAAGCGGCTGTGCCGCACGGTGCAGCTGGCCGACACAGGCATTACCCCCGGCTCCGGGGTGGGCAACCACCGCATGGGCCTTACCCGGGATACCCTGGGGGTGCCCGTTATCGCTGTGGGCGTGCCCACCGTGGTGGAGGCCGCCACACTGGCTGCCGACCTGCTGTGTACCGACGACCTGCCCGATCTGAACGAGGGCAGAGAACTGCTGGTTACCCCCAAGGACATCGACAGCCAGGTGAGAGATCTGGCCAAGGTGATTGGCTACGGCCTGAGTATGGCCCTCCAGCCGGGAATCTCCCTGAAGGAGCTGGAGCTGCTGCTCAGCTAGCGGGACGCTGTCCTCCAACGGTGGATTTTTATACTATTTGTATTATATCAATAAAATAATACGCCATAAAAGGGGGCAAAACGCCACCTTAAGGGGGAAAAACAGGGGCCAAACGGGGGAACTTCAGCTTTGTCCGCCGAGTGCGGACATTTTTGGGATATCCCGGCCAAAATCGGGCACACTAGAGGAAAACACTGGAAAAGGATGTGGTTGCGATGGTAAAGGGTATTACCCGGCAGGTAATTCTGGTAAAGTCTCCCGACCCTCGGCTTTTTGAGGAGGCTATCTTCATCGTTAAGGAGGAGGCCCTGGCCCGGGAGGGCGTGAGCGCCGACAAGGTGCTGCAGGAGGCCCGCCAGGCTGCCGACGGCTATATCAAGCAGGGCAAGGTGTGGAACCGGCGGCTGGGGAGAATCCCCGCGCCTGTCTGGGGGGCGCTGGGGGCGGCCATGGCCTCGGCAGGCTGGGCGTGTTGGCTGTTTTTGCTGTAACCTTCCGTCGGCGGGCTCATAGTATGGAGTGAGGGGGGCGAGACCCCCCTCGCCCCGGCACCCCGGAGGCGTTTCCACAAAGGACAAAAGGTTTTCTTCTTTCCTCCTTAAAAATAAACTGGCAGCCCGGCGGGCAGTCCGCCGGGCCGCTTTGTCATGTTCGGATGCGGTCCGGAAGGGCGGCCAGGACCAGCATAGCCCCGCCTGCCCCAGCCAGCAGCAGACCATCCTGCCAGGAGCCGCCGCAGGCGCGCAGGCAGAGGGTGAGGGGGTTCCAACGGACCAGAGGCCCCAGCGCCGGAAAAATGAGAGACAAATCCAGCAGCACCGGAGACAGGAGAATGCCCAGCACCGGGACGAAGGGCATGAGAGAGGGCAGAGAGATCCACAGCGGACGGTGCAAAGCCAGAACCAGGGCCACCCCGCCCCAGAACAGCAGGTAGGGCGCCAGGGCCAGGATACAGCAGTTCTCCACGGCCAGCAGGGCCAGGGCCCCGGAACAAAAAATCGGAAGCAGCTCCGCCCCCAGCCGGGGCAGCAGCAGGGCTACCCTGCCCCGCAGAGGGACAAGGCGCCGGACGGCGGGGCTGTCCAGCCACCGGCCCAGGTCCATGGCGGTGAGAATGACCCAGATGAGAAGCACAATGGCCGTCAGTCCGGTCAGCAGGCGGGACACCCCGCTGTCTGCCAGGACAAGAGGGTCCAGCGGCCGGCCGTCCGCCGTCTCCATGGAGACCAGAACCCGGTCCTGATCCAGCAGCACCTCGTGCAGGCGGGGACGCAGGCCGTCCAGGGCCCCTGCGTCCGCGATGCCGCTGTCCAAAAGGTAATCCTCCGCCATGCCGGGGGAGATGGCCTCCGCGACACAGGCGGACACCGTTTCCCGCACCATGGGGTAGACGGCGGAGCCGGGACCGATGAGAAGGGTGAACAGCTCCTCCACAGACGACTGCTTCAGACGGGTCTCAAAGTCGGGCGGGAGAACCAGGGCGCAGTCCCACTGCCCGGCGGCCACCTGCCTCTCCGCCCGGGCCCGGTCCGCCCGGTGGAAGGTGACCACCAGGCCGCTTCTCTTCTCCAGACGCTGCCAGAAGTCCTCCCCGCCTGCCTCCGGAAGGACCACGCCCACCTGAACGGGGGTGGACACCTCCTGGGGCGGGAGGAGCCGGGCGGCCCCCCAGATCAGCAGGGGCAGAAAGGCTGCCAGCAGCCAGACGGTTTTTCCGGCCAGTCGGGCGCGGAGACTTTGGCTGAACAGGATCAGACCAAGATTCACACAGACACCTCCTGACGGTCTACCCGGCGGCGGTACAGGGACAGAGACAGGAAGGTCATCCCCGCAGCCGACACAGCCAGGCAGACCCAGGACAGCCCGTCTACGGGATAGCCCATGGGCCAGGCGGCCAGCTGACGCAGCCAGGTCACCGGAGACAGCCCTCCCAGTGCCCGGACGGGGCCGGGAAGCAGCACCGGGGGGACGATGCCCCCGGCCAGGGCCAGAGACAGCACGCACAGGGCAAAGGCCAGCAGTCCGCAGCCGGCGGCGTTCCCGGCGGCCAGACAGCACACCGAGACGAACAAGGAGACAAACAGAGAGATGAGAAGGGCGGCCCCGACCGCCGCCGGGACACTGCCCTCCCCGACTGCCAGAAGGGCGGGGACCAGGAGAAGCAGCAGCGCCGCCGCCCCGGCGGCCAAGGCGCTGAGCCAGCCGGCCCACACCCCGCGGCCCGCGGCCCGCAGCCGGCGCTGAAAGGCAAGCCAGTCCCCACTGTAGAGGGGGACAAACACGGGGGCGGCGGCCAGGGCGAAGAAAACGGTCAGGGACAGGGCGTAGTGGAGGGGGATGGGCAGGGCCTGGGTGGCCGACACCATCTCCGTGCGGAACATGCCGGCCCGGCCTGCGGCCAGGGAGATGTAGCGCAGGTTGATGTCCAGCACCACCTGGTCCCGGGTGAGGCCGGGGGGCGGAGACTGTTCATACGACTCCAGCACGGCGTATACCCCGGCCTGAAAGGCGGACAGGATGTCGCAGGCGCTCTGGCCCACCCACAGCAGCAGCAGCGACTCCAGGGGCCGGTCCCCGGCCACCACCAGGCGCAGGTCGGGGTTCTCCCCCCACATCACCCCACGGATGAAGTCCCGGGGCAGAACGAGTACGGCGGTGATCTCCCCCCTCTCCAGGGCGTCTGTGGCTGCACTCTCCTCCATGGAGACAATCTTACAGTACTGGGCGACGTCCTCCATGTTTCCCATGTACTGCTCCAGCAGCCGGGGGACGTTGTCCCCCTCCGGGGCGGTGACGGCCAGGGTTACACCCTGAAAGTTCACCCCCTGGGTGAGAAGCCTCTCCGCCGCCTGGCCTGCCCCCAGCGGCAGAAGAAAGCACAAAAGGGCAAGCACTGCCAGCAGACGACAGTGCCGGCAGAGTCTGACCAGCGTCAGCCCGAAAACCCGATACCCCATGACCTTAAATACTCATTAGACTCCACAGGAGTTCCTGGGGCAGACGGGACATGAACAGCTTTTCCATGTCGGAGGCCCACTGCAGGGTCCGCTTCTGGGTGTCCAGTACCATTTCTTTCAATTCATTCTCGTCCATCTGGGTAATCAGCCTGGGATCGTCCACCGTTCCCCTGTCGGCGTGACTCTCCACATGATAGGAGAGGGACAGGGTGCAGACCTCCATACCCACTGCCCGAACAGAAATTTTGATCGGATTTAGGGACAGGTAGTCGTGACTCCAGGTCACGTCTCCCGCCATGTCCAGCACGCAGAGACTCAGTCCGGAGCTGCTCGCCCCCAGCTTCCACTGGAAGTTGTCGTTCTTCTTGGAGGGGTCCAGAGTCATGTCGGAGGTCACTTTGACCAGATAAGAGCGCGTGTCGTTGAGCTGGATGGTGGTTGTATCCGTGAAAAGACCGTTTCTCAGGCTGTGGTCGCCGGTGGAATCGATTCGGAACTTCATCTCGTCAACCTTGATCTCCAGGAACAGGTCGTCCACATATTCCTCTCCGCCGCCCAGGTGAAGGGCCGCGTCGACTTTTTGGCCGCCGATCTCGTTCTCATACAGCACGCCGGACACATAGCCGTCACTGAGGCAGACCTCCAGCTCCACGTCGCCCAGCGCGTCGATAACGTCCCGGAGGCCGTCGGTCAGCTCGCCGTAGACATCCATGTCCTCCAGGGCGTCCAGAAAGTCCTCCACTTCATCCAGGGGCATACCCATGGTCCGGAACATCTCCTCATAGAGGTCGTGATAGTTCAGGGCGGACAGCGCAGTCTCCATATCATCCACGTACTGGTTCAGGGCCTCCTCCGGGATGACGACCTGGTAGGCGGTGGTCTTGATTAAAGCCCCGTGGATGTTCAGGGTTTTGGCGCCGGTCTTTTTCACCTTGGCCTGATCCCACAGGTTCCTGCCGGCCTTCTTCATGTCCGACTCCAGCTTCTCCTGGTCCATTCTCTCCAGTATCATATCCACCAGGTCAAACATGTTGAAGCTGACGTCCTCCATCTCTGTGACGCCCCTGGCCGCCAGGTCGGCGCCCATGGTCTCGGTATTCATGCCATAGTGGGTGTTGCCGGTGAGCTGGGGGGAGTTGAAATAGAGCCCTGCGTCGTCCGCTTTCATCGACAGCTCCAGCAGCTCGTCCTCTCCCCAGCCGGCGTTCAGATTGGCTGACATCCAGCGGGCCGCGCCGTTGTAGGAGGTGAACAGGCCCAGTCTCAGACCGCTGAGGGCGGACAGGTCCATCCCCACCAGGTCGCTGTTGATCCCCTCCAGCTGCAGGCCCATGGTCTGGGTGATCTCCTGGTCCTGCTGCCACTGGGCAACATCAGGCATGCCCAGCTTCTCCTCCGCCGCCAGATAGGCTGCGGCGCTCTTGGCAAAGGCCGCCTCCACCTGCTTTTTGGGATTGGAGAACAGGCCTCTCAGCACAATCGCAAAAAGGGCAATCACCACCACGGCGGCCACGGCGATCCCGATCATCAGGCCGGTCTTTTTCTTCCCGCCGCCGCCCTCGGGCCCCTCCCAGGCGGGGGCGCTGTAGGAGGCGGCGCCCTGGGGCAGGGCGCTGCTCTGGTCGGGGCTGTTCAGTGCGCCGCAGTGGGGACAGAACCGGACGTCGTCCCGGATCTCGTTTCCGCAATTTCTGCAAATCATGTCATTTCCTCCCTTTCTTACTCCAGGCGTCCGCCCCGCAGGTGGGGAACTACGCCATCAGCTTGCCGTCTTCCAGCCGCAGCACCGCGCCGCACAGCCTCTCCAGCTCCTGGGGATGGTGGCTGCACCACACCAGGCTGCCGCCGCCGGGCAGGTACTCCCCCGCCAGCCAGTCCAGCAGACGGGGGACATAGTCCTGGTCCAGGCCGGAAGTGGCCTCGTCCATCAGCAGCACCCTGGGCCGGGACAGCAGGGCGAGGGCGATGCTTACCCGCTGGGCCATCCCGCCTGACAGGGTCCGGATGGGCTTTTTCAGCAGGGGTTCCAATCCCAGCAGGTCCAGCAGGTCCGCCGGAAGAGGGCAGGCCGCCTCGCAGGCGGCCTGCCACAGCTTGAGCTGCTGCTGCACCGTCAGCTCCCGGGCCAGCTCGGCACTCTGGGGGACGTAGCCCAGCGTCTTTCGCAAAAAGCGTCGGTTCCCCAGCACGGAACGGCCCTCATAGAGGACGTCGCCCCCGTCCGGTTTCTCGATCTGGGCGATGAGGCGCAGCAGAGTGGACTTGCCTGAGCCGTTGCTGCCGGCCAGACCCAGACACTGCCCCGCTGGCAGGACGAAGCTTGCCGGGGCGAGAACCTGACGCCCCCCGTAGCTCTTTCTCAGCTGACGTACCTCCAGCATGGCCGTTCCCCCTTCCATGTTGACTCCAGTATTACATATTTGCGGGGAAAAATCAAGGGGCGGCCCCGTGGAAAGAAAAAGGAAACCTTAATCAAACTTTAAGAAAATCCTCATATTTCCTTTAGAGCCTTTTTCTCAACTGTATGATATGATTTAGTACAGTTAACGGAAAGGAGAATCTCTATGTCTGAGATTTTAACAGTAACCGACCTGAAGAAGGTTTACGGCAAAGGCGGGTCGCTGACCCGGGCTCTGGACGGCGTGTCTCTGTCGCTGGAGGCGGGGGCGTTCGTGGGGGTGATGGGCCCCTCCGGATCAGGCAAGACCACCCTGCTCAACTGTGTGTCCACCATCGACCGGCCCTCCGCCGGGTCCATTGTCATTGACGGCAGGGAACTCACCCGCCTCAAGGGCGGGGAATTGTCCAAATTCCGCCGGGAACGGCTGGGGTTTATCTTTCAGGACTGCAACCTGCTGGATACCCTCACCGCCTATGAGAACATCGCCCTGTCTTTGTCCATCCTCCGGGCCCCGGCCCACAAGATCGACAAGCGGGTGCGGGAGATGGCGGAATTTTTGGGCATTGCCGACTGCCTGGACAAGTACCCCTATCAGATGTCCGGGGGACAGCAGCAGCGGTGCGCGGCCGCCCGGGCCATGGTCACCCGCCCTGCTCTGGTGCTGGCCGACGAGCCCACCGGCGCGCTGGACTCCAAGTCCTCTCAGCTGCTGCTGGACCGGCTGGACGAGCTGAACCGGGAGCTGGGCGCCACCATCCTTATGGTCACCCACGACGCCTTTACCGCCAGCTGCTGCCGACGGGTGGTCTTCCTTCGGGATGGCAGACTCTTTCTGGAGCTGCACCGGGGAACCGACAGCCGGAAGGACTTCTTCCAAAAAATTATCCGGGTGGTGACTAAGATGGGAGGAGGAATGGCCGATGTTCTCTAAGCTGGCTTTGCGCAATGTGCGTCGGTCCTTTCGAGACTATGGCGTCTACCTCCTCACCCTCACCTTCGGCGTGTGCCTGTTCTATACCTTCAACTCCCTGGACGGCCAGGGGGCGCTGGTTTATCTGGCCCAGAACGGCAACCCCATTGTGGATGCCATCACCATGCTGATGGACATCTTCTCCGTATTTGTGGCGGTGGTGCTGGCCTGCCTGATCCTCTACGCCAACCGCTTCCTTCTCCGCCGCCGCAAGCGGGAGCTGGGCACCTACCTGCTGCTGGGTCTGAGTCAGGGACAGGTGTCAAGACTCCTCTTTCTGGAGACGGGCCTCATTGGGGCGGTGTCTCTGGTCGCCGGACTGGTTCTGGGGGTGCTGACCAGCTTCGGTATGTCCGCCCTTACCCTGTCCCTGTTTGAGATGGATGTGTCCGCTATGCTGGCGGTGAACTTCTCCCCCCGGGCGGCGGGCAAAACGGTTCTCTACTTCGGCATCATTTTCCTGCTGGTTATGGCCCTGAGCGGAGTGCAGGTGTCCCGCTCCAGACTGATCGACCTGATCCACGCGGAGAGGAAAAACGAGGTGCTCAAGCCCCGGCCCCTGGGGGTGGCGGTGTTCCAGTTTATGCTGGGGGTGGTCTGTCTGGCCGCCGCCTACGCCATTTTGCTCCTCTTCGGCATGGCCCTGGCTGTGGCGGTCCCCTTCCTGTGCTTCCCCATGCTGGGGCTGGGGACGGCGGGCACCCTTCTCGTCTTCCGGTCCCTGTCCGGCTTTGTGATGAAGTTTGTCCAGGGCCACCCGGGGCTGTACTTCAAAAATTTGAACGTGTTTACCCTGCGCCAGTGGATCAGCAAGGTCCACACCACCTATCTGACTCAGACGGTGGTGTGTATCCTCCTGCTGCTGGCCATCGGTATTACCGCCAGCTCCCTGGGTCTCAACTCCACCCTGTCCGCTATGACCGACCAGGAGGCCCCCTTTGATATTACGGTGCAGAACCGGTCCGCCGACCACTCGGGCGCGGTGGACTTCGACGCCCTGCTCCGGGAAGGGGGCTTTGACCCAGACAGAGAGCTGTCCGGGCAGGTGGATTTCTGCGCCTACTACAACGACCCGGCGATTACCGGCATTGAGGATGTCTCCGGCGTGCTGGCCCTGTCCGACATGAACGCCCTGCTGGCCCTCCAGGGGAAGACGCCCGTCACCCTGACCTCCGGAGAGACCCTACTGCTGGACACCTGGGGGGACGGACTGGTCACCGGCAGTCTGGGCCTGTCCGCCGCCGTGGTGGAGGACGAAACCGCCCGGCAGCTGGAGGTGCGCCGGCAGTACTGGTCGGCCAACTACGCCGGGGATAAGATGCAGACGGAGGAGAGACTCCTCCAGCTGATCCAACCCCTCCAGCTGGAAAAGCAGATCCGGGTGGAAAGCCGGCTGTCCATCTACGCCGACATGATGGGCAACAAGATTCTGGCCCTGTTTCTGGGGCTGTACCTGGGCTTTACCTTTTTGCTGGCCGCCGCCGCCGTGCTTGCTCTTCAGCAGCTCAGCCAGGGGGCCGACAATACCGGACGGTACGCGATCCTGCGCCGCCTGGGCGCACAGGAGGGGCAGATCAAAAAATCCGCCACCCAGCAGGTGGCCCTGGCCTTCCTGCTGCCCTTGATTCTGGCTTTGCTCCACTCCGCCGTGGGCATGAAGGCGGCCAACGACATTATCCTTGCCGTGGGCAAGGTGGACAGCGTCGCCAGCTCCCTGATTACCGCCGGAATCATTCTGGTGGTTTATGGAGGCTACTTCCTGGCCACCGCCCTGGCCTGCCGCCGTATGGCGAAAAACGCATAAACAAGCTGATAAGCCCCCTTGTCAATGGAATCTCTCCACCGCCGGGCTTTGCCCGGCGGTCCCCCTCCCTTTTGCAAGGGAGGCTTTTCTCCGCGGAGGAATTTTGATGAAAAAATCTCAATAGCCGGGGGAGAAAACCGTCAAAAAGCCGCTAGCCAGGCGGAGAGAGGATGGCTATAATAGGTCGAAGATTTTTCTGAAGGAGGGGGGACCTCTATGACCAAAGACCTGACCGCCGGAAGCCCCATGCGGCTGATTGCCGGCTTCGCTCTGCCTACCCTGTTCGGGATGCTGTTTCAGCAGCTGTACAACATGGTGGACGCCATGATCGTCGGCAAACTGCTGGGCTCCGCCGCCCTGGCGGCCGTGGGCGCCACCGGGTCTGTCAACTTCTTTGTCATCGGCTTCTGCATGGGGGTGTGCAGCGGCTTCGCCATTCCCGTGGCCCAGCGGATGGGCGCGGGCGAAGCGTCGAAAATGCGCCGCTATGCCGCCAACGCCGCATGGCTGTCGATTATCTTCGCCCTGGTTCTCACCGTTCTCACCGGCCTGCTGTGCCGGCAGATCCTTACGGTGATGCTGACTCCTGCGGATATCTTTGAGGATGCCCGCAGCTATATCTTTGTCATTTTTATGGGCATCCCCGCCACCTTCCTCTACAATCTGCTGGCCGGTATCATCCGTTCTCTGGGAGACAGCAAAACGCCGGTGTATTTTCTGGCCCTGTCCTCCATGCTGAACATTATATTGGACTTTCTCCTGATTCTGGGCTTTGACGCCGGGGTGGCCGGGGCGGCGATCGCCACCGTCGCCTCTCAGGGGGTGTCCGGTTTGGCGTGCCTTCTCTACATGAGGAAAAAATACCCCGTTCTGCGCATGACCCGGGAGGAGTGGCGCTTTGACCTGCACACCTGCGGGGTGCTGTGCGCAATGGGCATCCCCATGGGCCTGCAGTACTCCATTACCGCCATTGGCTCCATTGTTTTGCAGTCTTCGGTAAACGCCCTGGGCAGCCTGTATGTGGCCGCCGTGGCGGCCGGAAGCAAGGTGTATCAGCTGCTGGCCTGCCCCTTTGACGCCATGGGGGCCACTATGGCTACCTACTGCGGCCAGAACGTGGGGGCGTGTAAGCTGGACCGCCTGGGACGGGGCATCCGGGCCTGCACCCTGCTGGGACTGGGCTACTCCGTAATCGCGCTGGGGGCCATGCTCCGCCTCGCCCCTCAGTGCGCCCTGATGTTTTTGGACTCCGGCGAACCCGAGGCGGCCGCCCTGATGGAGGCGACTACCCGGTATATCCTGATCCAGTCCGTCTTCTTCTTCCCCCTGGCCCTGGTGAACATTGTCCGCTTCTCCATTCAGGGTATGGGCTTCAGCCCCTTCGCCATTCTGGCCGGAGTGCTGGAGATGGCCGCCCGCACCGGGGTAGGCATGGTGCTGGTGCCCGCCTTCGGCTACACCGCCGCCTGCTTCGCCTCCCCCGCCGCCTGGGTGTGCGCCGACCTGTTCCTGATTCCCGCCAGCGCCGCCTGCATCGCCAGACTGCGCCGGCTCTACCCCAATGTCTCCGACACCCCCTCCGCCCGGCAGATCCCCCTGCGGGCGGGGGCCCACCGATAGGCTTTGTAGGAAATGTTCAGTCGCCTGGCGGTTTTTCACAGCCGCCGGGCATTTTTACGAAAAAACGCTTTACTCCAAAAAAGTGCTTGACAACCTGACTCATCTGTGCTAAAACAAATATCGTCACTTCAACGCTTTTAACTAATAAAGCAGAGGGAGGCCCCTATGGAGGAAAAGAATCTGCAAAACGAGGCCCTGGAGGAGAAGGCGCGCAAGCTGCTGGAGGAGAAGGAGGCCGAATCTCGCACCCGGACCTACACCGGCCCTGTGGGGCCCGCCGTTACCATTTTGCTGTGCGTCTGGACCGCCTTTCAGCTTTACTGCACCGTGGGGCCCATCAGCGCCATAAACCTGCGGGCGGTACACTGCATTTTTTTGCTGGTGTTTACCTTTCTTCTCTACCCCACCCACAAAAAAGAGAGGCGGGTGCGGCGGCTGCCCCCGGTTTGGGACCTGGTTTTAATTGGTCTGTCTGTCGCCTGCTTCGGCTACCTGATTTTGAACTACACCCGCATCGCCCAGACGGGAGGGCGGGTAAACCGGATGGAACTGGTGATCGCCGGCGTCGCTCTGGCCCTGGCCTTTGAGGCCGCCCGCCGCGCCTCGGGCAATCTGGCCGTGCTGGCCGCCGTCTTTCTGGCCTACAACTGGTTTGGACAGTTCCTCCCCGGCAAGCTGGGCCACAACGGCTTTACTTTGAAACGGGTGCTGTCCACCCAGTTCTGGGGCACTCAGGGCCTGCTGGGCACCGGCGTGGGCGTGTCCGCCACCTACATCTTTCTGTTTGTGGTCTTCGGGGCCTTTCTGAAGTACAGCGGTTTTTCCAGATTTATTAACGACTTCTCCCTCACCCTGGTGGGGCAGACGCCAGGGGGGCCGGCCAAGGTGGCGGTGCTGGCCTCCGCCCTGATGGGGATGATCAACGGCTCGGCCATCGCCAACGTGGCTACCACCGGCACCATCACCATCCCCCTGATGAAACAGACGGGCTACAAAAAGGAGTTCGCCGGGGCGGTGGAGGCGGTGGCCTCTACAGGCGGCCAGTTCTGTCCCCCCATCATGGGGGCGGTGGGCTTTGTCATGGCGGAGTTTTTAAACCTGAGCTACACCTATGTGATGCTGGCCGCTGTCGTCCCCGCCCTGCTGTACTACCTGGGCCTTCTCTTCGCCGTCCACTTTGAGGCCAGACGGCTGGGCCTGTCCGGCCTGGCCAAAGAGAACATCCCCGACGCGATGAAGGTTCTGCGGGAACAGGGTCACCTGGTGATCCCCTTGGTGGTTCTGATCGCCCTGATGTTTATGGGCTATACCCCCCTGTACGCTGCGGTCATCGCCATTGCCGCCACTGTGGCCGCCAGCTGGCTGCGGAAGGACACCCGCATGACCTGGGACAAAATTGTGGCCGCCACCGTGGAGGGGGCCCGGGGCGCGGTGTCGGTAGGGGTGTGCTGCATCATCATCGGCGTGATCATCGGCACAGTTACCCTCACCAGTCTGGGGCTGAATATGGGCTACCTGATCCTCTCGGTGGTGGAAAACACGAACATCTACATCACCGGCCTGCTGGTGATGATCATGTCCACCATTTTGGGCATGGGAGTGCCTGGAGTGGCCGCCTATGTGATTGTTCAGGCGGTGGCCGTCCCGGTTCTCATTGAGGTGAACGTGCTGCCCATCTCTGCCCACATGTTCTGTCTGATCTACGCCTGCCTGTCCAACATCACGCCCCCCGTGGCCATGAGCAGCTATGTGGCCGCCGGCATCGCCGGCTCCAATCAGACCAAAACCGGACTGCTGTCTGTGCGGCTGGGCCTGGTGGGCTTTCTGATCCCCTTCTTCTTCCTGGATAACCCCGTTCTCCTCATCGGGGCCGACCCCAATGCCAGCCTGGTCGCCAGCCTGTGGGCCGTGTTTACCGCCTGCGTGGGCACGGTGGCCCTGGTGGGCGGTCTGGAGGGTTGGCTGCTGCGGAAGGCCAGCTGGCCGGAACGGGCCGTTCTGATCGCTGTGGCCCCCCTGATGCTCTATCCCGGCTCCCTCACCGACGCCGCCGGCTTCGCCATGTTGGGCGCTGTGGCCGCCTTCCAGCACGTTACCCGCCGTCCCGCGGCTCTCTCCTGACTCCCGTCCCTCTGGCGCCGGGACGGCCCGAGTGTCACCGGGAGGAGAGGGCGGCCTCCGGCCGCCCCGCAGGAAGTCCTGCTCGACATATGCGCATTTTTGAAAAGGAGTATGATCAAGATGAAAAAAGCACTCTCTCTGGCCCTGGCCGCCGCGCTGGCGGCAAGCGTTCTGACCGGCTGCGGCGCGGGCAAAACTGACTCGCCCGACGCCTCCCGGCCGGACTCCGGCGCAAGCGGCTCCCCTGCCGCCTCCACCCCCGTCGACACCCAGCCCGACCCCGTCACCATCAATTTCCCCACCGCCGGCTCCGGCGGGGCCCTGTACGCCGTGGGCGCGGCCATTACCAACCTGTGGGACACGGAGATTTCCTACGTCAGCGCCTCCAGCCAGGCCTCCAACGGCGGCATTGACAACCTGACCCAGGTGTCTGAGGGCGAGGCCCAGGTGTCTATCGCCATCAGCTCCAACTGCTGGCAGTGCCTCAACGGCACCGACAGCTTTGAGGGCTACGCCTATGACGACCTGAAGGTGATCGCCGGACTGTACTTCAACCCCAACCAGGTAGTGGTCACCGAGAAATCCGGCGTCTCCGACCTGGCCGGCATCAAGGGCAAGCACTTCGCCGTGGCCGCCGCCGGCTCCAGCGTGGAGGGAGAGTGCAAAAACCACTTCACCGCCGCCGGCCTGACCTACCCCGACGACATCAACTGCGAGTACATCGCCTTTACCGACGCGGCTGACATGCTCCAGAACGGTACCATCGACGGGGCCTGGATTATGTCCGGCGCTCCCGCTGCCGCCGTCACCCAGGCGTGTACCTCCGGCTGCCGGCTGGTGAACATCAGCGACGACATCATCTCCGCCCTCCGGGAACAGTACCCCTGGTACGCTCCCTTTACCATTCCCGCCGGCACCTACCCCAACCAGGATGAGGATGTGCAGACCTCCGCGATCAAGATGGTCATGTTCTGCCGGGGCGACCTGGACGAGCAGGCCGTATATGACCTGACCAGGACCTTTTGGGAAAACATCGACAAGCTGGGCGAGGCTCAGGCCAACCTGAAGGGCCTTACCCCTCAGGAGGCCGTGAAGGATATCGCCGAGCTGCCCCTCCACCCCGGCGCCCAGCGGTACTACCAGGAGATCGGCGTGCTGTAAGAGACACCGTTCGCCGCACAAAAGCTTCTTCCTTTGACAAGACGCAAAAGCGCCCCTGTCCGCATCGGACAGGGGCGCTTCCTCTCAAAAATCAGTCGGTGACGTAGGGCAGCAGGGCGACCTGACGGGCGCGCTTGATGGCCTCAGTCAGCTGGCGCTGATGCATGGCGCAGGTGCCGGTGGTGCGGCGGGGCAGGATCTTGGCCCTCTCGGATGTGAACCGGCGCAGCTTGGCGGCATCTTTGTAGTCGATCTGCTCCACCTTGTCGGCGCAGAAGGCACAGACCTTGCGGCGCTTACGGCCCCGCATGGGCTTGTTATCGCGTTCCATAGCCATGAGATTAACCTCCTTTTAAGACCTAGTGGTCAAAGTCAAAACGGCAGGGTGCCGTCGTCTGTTGAAAGCTCAGCGAACTGGTCGCCGTCTGCGGGGGGGGCGCCGTAGCCGCCGAAGGGATCGGAGGGGGCGGAGGGAGAAGCCGGCGCGGAGGGGTAGCCATAGTTTCCGTTCTGGTGGTAGCCGTCGCCTTCGCGCTTGGAGTCGCCGAAGTAAATCTGGTCGGCGATGACCTCGGCGGAGCGGCGCTTTCCACCCTCCTTGTCTGTCCAATCCCGGATCTGCAGCCGGCCCTCGACCACCGCCATGCGGCCCTTGGAGAAATAGCGGCTGACAAATTCGGCGGTCTGGCGCCAGGCCACCACATCGATAAAGTCGGTGGCCCTTTCGCCGGTGGCCTTGTCCTTAAAGTCCCGATCTACGGCCAGGGAGAAGGAGGCCACGGGAGTTCCGGTCTGGGTTCGTCTCAGCTCAGGGTCGCGGGTGAGACGGCCCATGATGAAGATCTTGTTCAGCACTGCCTCTCCCCCTTACTCGTCCTTGCAGACGATTATGGAGCGCATCACGCTGTCGGTAATCCGGAAAATACGGTCCAGCTCAGCGGGAACGGCGGCAGCGGCGGTGAAGGTCATCAGCACGTAGTAGCCCTCCATCAGGTCGTTGATGGGATAGGCCAGCCGGCGCTTGCCCCACT